>PBNF01000010.1 GCA_002722995.1 Legionellales bacterium
CTCAACTTGAAGAGGCAATTGCTCAAGGGGCACAATTAGATGCTGTAGATGAAAATGGAAAAACGGCTTTAATGCTTGCAGCTCAAAATGGCCGTGCAGACTGTTTAAGTGCGTTGCTTAGTCAAGTTAAAGCTGTGGATACTCAATCTGAGAAAGGCTTTACAGCTTTGATATATGCGGCTGAAAAAGGCCATTCTGAGATTGTGCTCACATTGCTTAGAGTAGGTGCTGATGTAGATCTTGCTAGTAACTTTGGCAGTACAGCCTTGATATATGCGGCTCGTAAGGGTCATATAGACTGTGTCAAGACATTGCTTGAAGCAGGTGCTAGTGTTGATCTTAAGAATAAATCCGGCAGTACAGCCTTGATGTGGGCAGCTGGAGGGGGGCATGAAAATATTTTGAGGGTATTGATTGATGCAGGGTCCAATTTGAGTGATTCTGATGAACAGGGTTGCACAGCCTTGACTCTGGCAACTGAAAAGGGCCATGAAAATATTGTGAGGGTCTTGAATGATGCTCAGGCTGGCATGTCAACATCAGATTTAGAGGTGTTGGGGGCAGCTTCTGGTTCAGAGGCTCCGTCAAGTGATTTGCAATCAGCGGCGCTCAGAGCGACTACACCATCTAAACAAAATTTACTACCGGATCAAACGAATCAGGCGGGATCCTCAGCTAAAAAAGGACCTCAATAAGGATCACCACCGATTCAATCAAATGAGTTAAGATCCCCGTATTGAAAGTCATTAAGATCTATTTCAAACTCTTAATATCATTGATTGGTTTATTCATCTCATCGCATTTGAGCGATTTAATCCATCAGTTCCATTGATCAGTATGAGGAGGTGACGTGGTCAGCATGGCTTATGCATGGGTCATCGGTGTGATGATTTCGCAGCAATATGCCATGCCAACAATGAGCTTAATGGGCTGTATGACATTGGGTTTAAATTGTTTTATTTCTTCTAGAGAATGGCGTTTTATAGTGACTCTGTTGAGTCTAATATGTTTGGCTTGGGGGTTGAGTAGTCCAGTTTACCGTCCACAGCATTTGAGGGATAGATACCAACATTGGGTGGCTAAAGTTGAGGCGTTATCCAACCATCAAGGCGTAGGGGCTGCAGTCCAATTGCGTGATAATCAAGGAAATGAGTTTCATTCGAAATGGCCAAAATCATTAGGTTTTAAAAACATTTTAGGCCAAATCATTCAATGCAGTGAGATGAAAGTATTCAGTGGATATGGGCATGATAACCCAGGGGGACATTCAATGAAGGCCATTCGCTTCGCACAATTAAAAGGTTGTTCCCGCATCCAGTCCAAGCGTTCAGGTTTAGAGCTGATTCGATTGCGCATTGATCAAGCATTGCAGCGTGCTCCCCTTCATCCTTTTCGAGGCATCATCACTGCATGGGTCAATGGCGATGCTTCAGGCATTTCAAAGGATCAGTGGAAGGTGTTGAGGCGTACGGGAACTGCACATTTAATGGCCATTTCAGGGTTGCATATTGGTTTGTTATTTGGGCTCCTGCGTTATCTCTTTCGACGGGGTGGAGCTATTATATTGATGCGATACTCAAGGGGAGCTTTATGCGCGGATGTCATGGCTTTATGCCTTGCGCTTGGATATGCGGCTTGGGTGCATTGGCCCATTGCAGCACAACGTGCAAGTTTGATGTTAATCGTGTATAACGCCATCAAGGCTTTGGGTGGATACTGGCCCAGCACATGGGTGTGGTCGTTGAGTTTAATCGGGGTGACTGTCCTTGATCCACAATCGGTTACGACCCCTGGGTTTTGGCTTTCATTTTGGGGTGTTTGGGTGCTGATCACAACACGGTCCTGGCAACGTCAGCCTTGGGGTGCTCAATGTGCGATTTTTTTTGGATTATTGAGTATTTCATTATATTTTTTCCATCATATTGCATTGAGTAGTTTGATGGCAAATGCCATTGCAATCCCAGTGGTCAGTGTTTGGGTGGTGCCTTTGAGTCTATTGGGCGGCGTAGGGGCTGCTTGTGCTCAGCCTTGGGCATCGTACTGTTGGCGATGTGCGCAATGGGGTTTAAATCTATTATGGCCTTATTTAACTGATTTAAGTCATTGGGGATATATCAAATGTCCCATTGCACCGACTTGGGCTTATGCTCTAGGTTTAGTGGGTATGGGGGTTTTATGGATGCCAGGTGTTTGGCCGATTCGATATTGGGGGGTGTTGTTGTGCTTGCCTATGATTACATTAAAAGATCACCCCATCCTTAAATATGGAAGTGTACAGATCACGGTTTTAGATGTTGGACAAGGATTATCTGTAGCGGTGCACACGGCACACCATACCCTGCTATATGATGCAGGCCCACGTTGGGCTCACTCAGATGCAGGGCAGTCAGTGATTCTTCCTTATTTGTTTTGGAGAGGGGTTAATGCATTAGACTTAATGCTTATCAGTCATGGAGATTTAGATCATCGAGGAGGGGCTGAATCGATTAGGCATCATATTAAGGTGAATCAAATCATGACATCAGTGCCTGATTATTTTAAGGGTGCTTTAATCTGTCAAACAGGTCAGCAATGGACCTGGGATGGCGTTCAATTTGAAGTGTTGTCGCCACCTGCTTTAGGAAGAGCCTGGAGAGGGAATAATGGATCATGTGTGTTGAGTGTTCGAGCGGGAATCCATCGTATGATTTTAAGTGGTGATATTGAACAAGCGGCTGAATATTGGTTAGTGGCTCATGGTTTATCTTCATCAGAAGGATTAGTGGTGCCCCATCACGGTAGTTTAACCTCATCAAGTGCACTTTTTTTAGACCGCCTCAATCCAAAATGGGCAGTAATTTCATCTGGAATGTATAATCAATTTCATTTACCACATCCTCAAATTTTGAAGCGTTATCATTCAAGAAAAGTCGATCTATGGGACACTCAGCATCATGGGGCGGTTCAAGTGCTGTTAGACCCATCTCGAGCAACGGTGATACAGCATCGTACCACTCGATAAAATTGATCAAGATCATCTCAAGTGCCTCGAATGGGGGGTGTGACCTTAAATGAACTGAGCCCTCATCGTGCATGGATTACACGTTGGGGGCTCAGTGTATCATTTAATTTACTCCCTGATACAATCATCAATGCATAATAGATATCAGGCTTCATTGAAGGGTTGAATCATTAGTTTTAGCTGGCTCCTCCTGATCTTCGTTTAGGATCAGTTGATTGTTCTGCATCTTTTAAAGTATTAGCCTGTTCTTGAGCAGGTGGCATTGCGCCTCCTTCAGCCAGATCGCTAGCAGAACTAGCAGGAACTGGAACTGCATCTTTGAGTGCTTCATCGAGTGACATTGCGCCTCCTCCAGCCAGACTGCTAGCAGAGGCTGCACCACTTTCTGGTGCTGGTTCTACTGTTGCTGCTTTTTCTGCTTGGTTTATTGCATGCAACCTATCTAATAAGTAAGCGCTTGATGTTACGTTTACTTTGCTAAATGCATTCAATTCTTTTAAGCCAGTATTTTGATTCGGGGCAGTCTCTGAAATCGCATCTTTCATAGCTGTTAGGATAACCTTTAGCGCTTTTGGATCTGAAAGCGTTTTTACAAATGCTTCATCTCCCATGAATTTATTGGGATTTATAGCAGCCTCTAGCCCTTTATCTCGCTTAGCTATATCTGAAAAAGCAGTATTGAATGCTTTAGGATCACTTGTGAATTTTTGTCCTTCTGCTGTTTGAGAGAATAGATAAATTCCAGTGAATACAGCAAAAGCTTCTGGACCATATCCAACTTTAACCTTAGATCGATCAAGTGCAGCTTTTAATGTTGCATCTTCAAATAATAGGTGAACTAAGTGCCTAACAAACCCTGGTGCCTGAGATTTTGACGCGGGTGTAGTTGTCATTCGTCCAAGCAGTAATGCAGTTCCAACATGTGTCTCTAGTTTATTTGAATTCATGATTCCTGCCGTATCTTCATCTATACTCCCAATCATACCAATAGCTTCCTGTGTGAAACATAAAAAGGCATTTTCTGGAGTTCTATCTTTATCCTCAAGTGATCCAAATTTTTGAACAGCCCTATCCATCATAGGAAATAATTCTAATGTTGAAGAACCAGGAGTGGTTTCGAGTAGACTTAGGGCAAATGAATGTTTATGTTGAGCTTTGTTAAAGAAGGGAACTAGACCCATAGACGATTGTCCTAGTAGATCTTTAATCACAAACCCATAAGTTCGAAGTTGAATAAGACTTAAGCCATTTGCCCACTCTTTAAGCCCAGGTCTACATTGTGTAATTAAATTTACCCATGATAGCTTCTCTTGACTATCTCCTGCACTGGCTTTGGACTCTAATTCTGAAAGTGCTTTCGCATCACTCAATGCAGAAAACACTTCGAGGATATCCCCTTGTCCTTGTAAGAGGCGTGGCCAATCAACTTCTTTTGCACCTTTAAATTCATTACTAATTAGATGGCAATCATGCAAGAAATGACTCACAGGTAATTGAGAGCCAACCCTAATAGCTAACGCCATTAATTCATCATGGTCAATGATTGATTCAAGACCTTCTTTTGATGCTTGTATTGAGTCTATACTGTCAGTCCCTAACAAATTATTTATTGATGCCCAAGCTGATATATCTTTCAAAGCAGCTTTATCTCCCTCTGAATAAGTGCCGGATTCTTCACCAGGAATTCCATCTTTAACTGCCTCGATGAGTGATCGAATTAAGATAGCACTTTTTCCATGATCATGAATCATAAAGGCACGGATTGCGGGGTACAGGGGTTCTAATTGTAAATAATCCGTGTGAGCTTGCATTTCTTCCAAAGAAGCTCCTGTAGCTTCTGGAGGAGATTCTTTAACTGATTCTGATTGTGCGACTGATTCGTAGTGAGCTGGCATCTCTTCCAAAGAAGCTCCTGTAGCTTCTAGAGGAGATTCTTTAACTGATTGTGCGACTGATTCGTAAGATTTTTGTTGTAGGCGCAATAGACCAGATAGTGATAGCACAATTTTTTCTAGTTCACGTAAATTGATTCCCAGAAAAAGGGGCTCTATTTTGGGGGGAGGGGTATCTTTTTGATCTTCCTTTGGCAGTGCTTCATATGCTTTTTGCGCTGCTTCAAAATTTTGCGTTGTTGCTTGGGATTTATGTTTTATTTCTGTATCCAATGCTGCTAAAGTGTTAGTAATAGTTGTCTTATTTTGATCGTCTGGATAGCCCTCTGAATATAATTTATTTTGATCCTCTAAGAAGGTCATCATAGATCTTGCTTCTTCGATTGTACAGGCCCATTTGGTCTCAATGCCTGTCATGCCTCCCAATAGATATAAGATTATTCTTGCATCTGATTGAGGATTATCTCCAGATCGATTCAATAATTCTATGGATTCTAAAAGTGTTCCTTGGTAATCTTTCATGATGACTCTCCTTTGAGTTTAAGTGGGGCACAAATATAAGTATAGTTAAGATTTTCAATTTATGTTGATCAGCCGTTCAATAACTCCTTCAACACTTAGATTCAGGGGCATCATATCTTGAGTTTCTTAAGGAAAGCTTAAGTGTATTTTAATCATGACTTGCTGATAGATGATGTTTGATGGTGAGTGATGCGTGTAGAAGGGATGCTTTTGCTTTAAGTGTGGATATGTTAAATTATTGTCTTACTTGAAGCGTTTCATTGAGGGGGCTTGTCTTCATGCGTATTGAACCCTGCACAGTCTCATCTTGCCCCATCACCCTCATGCGGACACTGCCTCATGAATTTGGATTAACGTGTTTATTAGGGCGTCCAGCTGAAGTTCAAGTGCGATGTGCGCAGACGGATCGTTATGCCTGGATTGGTATTGATCCATGGGCACATGTTTACGCACATCAAGGCAAGGTTTGCTTGAATGGTGAGCACACAACTTTAACAGTCGAAGCACTTTTAAATCAGTGGATGCAACAATATTCACTCACCGCACACGTAGGCTTGCCTCCATTCCAAGGGGGAGTCATCGGCGTATGGCATTATGATGATGCGCAAACGTTAGCGCACACTCAAGGGCACTTACAGTCCTTGCCTGTCAATGGAGAATGGTTTGCTTTTGACTTAGTCATCAGTTTTGACCTGATTGAATCAAAAGCCTACTTGATTTCAACAGGGCACCCTGAGACGGATCTTACGGCACAAGCACAACGTGCTCATTTGCGCATGGAACAATTAAAAATATGGCTCAATGAAGTGCCCCAAGTGCACGCCCCTGAGCCAGTACACTGGACCTTAACTCCAACTGTCGATGAAGCAACGTATTGCCAACAAGTTGAACGTGCGCAATCTGCCATTCGAGCCGGTGAGCTTTTCCAAGTTAATTATACACAAGCCTTTGAAGGACCCGTGTCAACCCGCCATACTTGGTCTGTTTTTGAAGCGTTATACCATCGTAATCCTGCACCATTTTCTGGTTATTTTAAAGGGCATCTTCAAACGGTAATGTCAACGTCACCTGAGCGATATTTGAAAGTTTCAGGCAATCAAGCCTCCAGTCGACCCATTAAAGGCACTGCACCGAAAGGGCAGACATTACATGAATGGACTCAGTATGCACAGGCATTAAAGAGCTGCTCTAAGCAACGTTCAGAAAACACGATGATTGTTGACTTGGTTCGCAATGATTTATCTCGCGTATGTCAGGTTGGGAGTGTTCAAGTGACGCAACATTGTGAAGTTGAAACATTCGAATCGGTCTTGCATTTAGTCTCAGAAGTGGTTGGAACACTACGGCCTGATCAAACTGCACTCAGCGCTTTGATGGCACTGTTCCCTGCGGGATCAATTACAGGAGCACCCAAACTTAAAGCTATGGAGTGGATTCAAGCCTTAGAAACACAGCCTAGAGGAGCTTATTGTGGGGCTATGGGTTACTTGAGTTTTACAGGGGATTTAGACAGTAATGTTTTAATTCGAACCATGACACAAACAGGTCAAAGATTAACCGCACATGCTGGAGGTGCTGTCGTGCTTGCCTCGTCTCCACGTGCAGAATATGAAGAATGTCTTTTGAAAATGAATGCATTGATTCAGGCGGTTTAAATATGAAGGTCGTGTTGATTGATCATTATGATTCATTTGTATACAACATTGTTCATGCTGTTGAGGGTTTGGGATATCCTGTTCAGATCATGCGTTGCGATGTCATTGATTTCAATAGCATTGCAGCCGACCCACCTTCACATATCATTTTTTCACCAGGCCCTTGTGGCCCATTAGAGACTGGGCAGACCCTTGATTTGATTCGAGCACAATTAGGGCAGATTCCAATCCTTGGCATTTGTTTGGGGGCTCAAGCACTGGCCTATGCTTTAGGTGGACAGGTGGTGTCGGCCTACCAACCCAGACACGGCTACGCAGTCCAAATCTTTCATGAACATTCAGAATTATTTGATCAGATTCAAAACCCTATGACAGTGGGGTTATATCATTCATTGATGATTGATGCAGCCACATTACCTTCGGTTTTTAAGATTACAGCGCGCTGTAAAAATCACCAGGTCATGGCCATTGAGCATCATGATGCACGCGCCTATGGTTTTCAATTTCACCCTGAATCTATATTAACGCCGATGGGTACTCAATTATTTAAGAACTTTCTATCTAACCCTCAAGGTCAGTATGGTAACATTTGATGTCAGTGAGCCGTATCGATTAGATGCAGAGTATACGGCTGTATTCGAACAGTTAAATTCAGCACCTGCGTTAGTGTCGGTGGACTCAATCATGCGATTGAAAACACACTTGGCTCAGGCGGCTCAAGGATTACGTAGTATTGTGCAGGCTGGAGAATGTGCTGAATTATTTTCACATTCAAACCAATCAGTCACGCGTACCAAACAAAAACAGTTGATGGCTTTAGCTCAAACGCTCAAACAACATCAAACCTGTCCTGTGAGTGTCATTGGGCGTTGGGCTGGACAATATGCAAAGCCCCGCTCAACCGCTTGGTCTTCTTCTGGACAATTGTCTTATCATGGGGATTTGATTCATGCGCAAGCGGGTGATGCGCCTGAGGTGAAACGTTTAATACAAGGGTATAGGCATGCCTCTCAAGTGATTCAAAGCTTGAAATGGCCTGGACGAGCGGTTTTTACCAGTCATGAAGGATTGATTTTACCCTATGAGCGTGCAATGTGTCGTGAGATTTCAACACAAGGCATATTTAATGTAGGTGCACATTTGATTTGGTTAGGTATGAGAAGCTGGGATGATGATCGTCTTATTAAACTGTTGAGTGCAATTGAGAATCCCATTGCACTCAAATTAGGCCCTCAGGTTGAGCCGGATCAATTATATGAAAAGGTGATGCAATTGAACCCACAACATCAACCAGGCCGTATGATGCTCATTACTCGTATGGGATGTGATTCAGTTCGATCTGTATTGCCGGCTTGGTTAGAACGGATGCGTTCAATGCCATATCCTATCGTGTGGTTATGTGATCCGCTGCATGGGAATACACGCCATGATGCAAATGGTTTAAAGTATCGTTTAATGAGTGAAATTTTCAAAGAAATTCAAAACACCTTTCAGTGCCATGTTGAGCAGGGCAGTCGATGTGCAGGGCTGCATTTAGAAGTGAGTATTGATGACAATATCCAAGAATGCATCAGCTCTACACACTTGTTTGATCGAAGGTATACCAGTCGAGTTGATCCAAGACTTACAACACAGCAAGCCTTGGCCTGTATCAATGCGATACCAATTGAGTATTGAGCGTGATGATTTAGGATCAAAGGATTATGATATTGAAGCCTTGAATCCGTGAATCAGCGTATGATTAAGTGGTAAGGATCATATACGATTCTGTTTAGATTTAAATGCTGAAGATTCAATTAGGGCTCTTATCACGAGTTCATCACACTTCACTGTCCACCTCATTTTTAAATGCGATGCCGGTGTATGTTGTATTAAAAGCAATCTTGAGATGAAGGGAGCATTTCAATAGGGTATGGATCAATAAAGTGTGTGCGATGTTGTCATCACCGTTGATTCATAAAGGATCAGTAGAATCAGCGGATGGGTATATTTTATGAGATTGGAGTGAGTGCTCATTCATATTGAGAACGATTGTGTCCGTGGATCGATGTGCTGTGAGGGTCGTATTGAGTCTATTGAATCATCGGTACGACGGATGTAAGCCCATAAGGGTGACAAATTCAAGGTGATGAGAGACAGGTGATGTAAACTTAAAGAGACGATGGTGGCCAGAGGCAGAATCGAACTGCCGACACGAGGATTTTCAGTCCACTGCTCTACCGACTGAGCTATCTGGCCACACACCCTACATTAAACAGAGTTGCTGGCATGAGGTCAAGTCTCATTTGAATCTGAATGCATTTCATCAAACAAAAATTCACACATTTTGTCATGTAGCAGTTGTTGAGCCTTGGGGTCTGTTGGATTTAACCTTAATTCATTGATCCATTTAGTTTGCATCTGCATCCAGGCATCCCAAGCAGGTTGTGAGATCTGTTGCATCAAGCGTTGGCCCATTGCTCCGGGTAAGGGGGGGTAGGCTAATGCGGGGGCTTTGCGTTTTAATTTAACACATTGCACCATGAGTTGTTGATCATTCATAGATAGGTTACTCATCTTTAAACCAAAATAGGGTATCAGTTTTGAGACCACAATCAAAGTAATCAAGTCACGCGCACATCTGTATGTCGATTCAATACGTGTGATGGATAAGGGTTTAATGTATTCATGAAAAATAAGATTTAGAGCATTTTTGTGCGGGCAAACGGCTATGAGGACACAACGGTTTTCTTGAGTGAAAGGTGATGATGTGCAGGTTCAGCCCACAGCGCCTTATCCAAGATGGATGCATGTATTCAAACGTGCTGGATCACTTAAATAGGTGGACATGAGCTTGAATAGAGCTACGGGTTTTTTAAACTAAATGCCTGCATCCATCGAGTTAAAGGTCGTGGATGTGCAAAGCAATCTAATCGAGTCAAAGGCTGCCAAGTGTAACCCTCGGGTACTTGAGAGATAAGGTTAGAGCATTGAATCACAATTGGAATAATAGTGAGTTTGAAATGTGTGAAGGTATGCTGTATCCAAGGGTCTGTTTCAATCTTGATTTGATCAGATGTCGTGTGTGTCAGATCAAACGTATGGTACAGTGTCAGTCCAGTTTCCAGTGATGGGGGGAGCCATAAGCCGCCCCAAAGCCCTTTAGCCTGGTGTTGCTTTAATAAAATATGATGAGATGAGACCCATAATAACCATGTGCTATATTTTTGGGGCTGTGTGCGTTTAGGTCTAGGTGCTGGGCAGGTATGTGTGGTCTGATTTAAATAAGATAAACATTGATCAGACAGTGGGCAGGTGTGGCAACTTGGCTGTTGACGTGTACATAAAAGCGCCCCTAAATCCATCATAGCCTGTGTAAAATGATGCGGGTTTGTTTGTGGAACGAGCTGTTCAGATAAGGCCCATAATGTTTTTAAGTTTTGAGGGTGTCCAGGCCATCCATTTAAGTTAATTAAACGCGCTAAAACACGTTTAACATTCCCATCTAAAATCGGAGCAGGTTGTTTGAAAGCCAATGAAGCAATAGCTCCTGCGGTTGAACGCCCAATCCCCGGTAATGTGATCAAGTCATCAACCGTATGGGGCAGCACGCCTTTAAATTCATTAACAAGGATTTGAGCGGTGCGGTGTAGATTTCGTGCACGCGCATAATAACCTAAACCGCTCCAATGGGCTAAGACCTCGTCTTCATGCGCTTCAGATAGCGCTTTTAAAGTCGGGAATTTTGACATAAAGCGTTCAAAATAAGGAATCACAGTCTTGACTTGAGTTTGTTGACACATGATTTCTGAAATCCAGACTCGATAAGGAGAAGCTGGATTTTGCCAAGGTAAATCATGCCGGCCAGATTGATGATACCACTGGAGTAATTGAGATTGAAGCTGTGAAGGTTCAAGCGGGTCGTAAGTACTGTTTTGATCCATCAATTATCGTCCTAAAAATGAAGACCACATGGTTTGAATGGGCGTTCGGTAAGGCAGTGTAAGCAGTGTTCTGGAAAAATGAGTTAAAGGATCTAAAGGGTTATTGGAGTCAATCTTTAATTTTTGTAAAGTCCCCGAGAGGGTGTACTCCGTTTGAGAAAGGGGGGTTATTTGAATGCGATGAACGCCCTGGATGGATTGATTGATCAGGTTTAAGGTCAGGTTTCCGTGTGCAATTTGATGCTGAGTGCACAATTGATAGTGTGTTTTCAATAACTCAGAAGAGAGGTGTTTAAAGGTTGCATTGAGGCGTGTAAAAGGAAGAGCCTGCATTTGAGCATGATCAATGGGATGTTGGATATGCCAATAACCTGTATCTGCATTGAGGGTGGCAGATGTGATAGGATGGTGAGGGTCGGTTAAGGTGCAGTGTCCTGAGCGATTGAGCTTTAAAGCTCCATCGGCTTCTATTGGAATATGAAGATGCAATAAGGTATCAAGCCAGTGATGAAGCGACGCATGCTTTAATTGAAGGCTAGATAGGCACTGAGCTTGACCCCATAGCCAATGCGTTTCATCGTAAGCATAGGCCCACTGCCCTTGAGGGATCAGTGTCCCAGACGAATCTAAATGTAGTGATTGTTCAGACACATCAAGGGTGCCTTTAGCATGTAATAATTGAGTATGCGTATCGATCAAAATCGGTTGAGCAATGGTGTAATTCAATCGATGCTTGTGTTTAAACGCGTGTTTAAGCAAGGCATTGATCCAATCAGGTCGGGCAGCTGTGTGAGTGGTGGCTGTCGCTTTAGGCTGATAATGTTTAAGTGAAAGATGATCAATCATCCATTGAGTGTGATCTGGGTAGAATACAGCGGCCACTGGAGTGTCATCAAGGTGTGCCGTCAGCTGTGTAAGCCCTGTTGAGTTTTTTGACCATTGTGCATTGATGCGTTCAAATGCTTGGTCTTTAAATGGCAGAGGATATCCTAACATTTCTGCAGTGGTGTGTAGATTAAAGTCTGGAATATGAACAGTGCCTATCAGATCAGCGTGATGCTGAGTTAAGTCACCTTGAAGATGAATGCCAGCGAAATCAACAGCTAGATCCTTCAATGTGATCGTATGGGGTTTAAGGGTTAAGTTAAAGAGGGCATTGAGGGGCAGTGGTTGTTTATGCCAACCTTTTAAAGCTAATTTTAAGTGAGTATTGATGAACGATACTGTATGTGTGGTTAGATTGATTAAAGCACTCAAACTTAAGTGAATCGGTTGGATCTCTGGGTGAATAAGATTCATACGTGTCTGAAGGGTGGTGGGGGCATTGAAATTTAATACAGGAATATTCAGTTCGAGATCTTTGAATTGAAATGAAGCGGTTGGATCAGTGCATTGAATCCGATCAAGTGTAATTCTAGTGTTTGGGAAGGCGCTCAGATGAGGTTTGAGGGAAAGTGCTTGTAGGGTTTTAAGGTTGAATGTTTTGATGTTAATGCCACTTAAATGGAGGTGTGATGGGTAGGTTTGACCAAGGAGTAAATTTAAAATTGACCAATGGGCTTGTAATTCATCAATCGTTAATGCGCCCAGTCCAAAATCAGATGTTTTAATGCTTTTGAAGTGTAGTGTTGGTTGAGGATAAAACGAAAAAGTAGGAGCGCGATCCAGTTTGAATTGAATGGGATCAAAGGGAATCAAATGATTTAAAGCTTCTGGGTCACGTTGGGTTTGCTGGATGGTATGCACAATACGCAGTGTCATAAAAATTAAAAGCATGAGCCCAGCAATAAATAATAGTATTTTGATCCGAGGGAGATACTTCATTTTTTATGCCAATTGATCGTAACTTTAGTGTGCCTTTTTTTTTAATTGATCTCAAAGTATTTATTGAGTTTTTATCGTTAAGATAATAACTTAAGTGATTGTGAATGAATAAAGTGTTTGCTATGACCACCTCAACAACGCCTTCGTATCCACTGATTTTAACAACAGGTCGTTTGCGTGCACGTATGACTCGAGCACAAAAAAAAATAATGAATGAAGGTGCGTCCCCCTATCTCTTGGAGTTAGATGGACAGCCTCTGGATTGGGGGGTACTGTTTTCAAAGCAGGCGCCTGTTTTGTGTGAGATTGGCTTTGGTGATGGAGGGTGTTTAGCTGCAGTGGCTCAAGCTCATCCTGACTGGAACTGCTTGGGTATGGATTTATATATGCCAGGTGTTGCAAGTGCTTTAATTCGCCTCGAGAAAATGCAGCTAAATAATGTCAGAATCGTTCATGATGATGCGCGCCTTGTGTTTAATTGTATCCAACCAGGCAGTGTGTCTCGAATTCATGTTTTATTTTCAGATCCTTGGCCTAAAGCGCGTTGTCATAAACGACGATTAATTCAAATAGATCAAATGAACAGTTGGTTAAATGCGCTCAAGCCAGGAGGGTTTCTTTATATTGCAACCGATGATTCTGGATATGCTGAACATATTGAATCTTGTGTCAATGAGTTGGAAGCCATTGATCGGTTGAATCCCCAGGGCTCAACAAACTTTATGCCTCATTTAAAAGAAAGGCCTGTTACAAAATATGAGCTTAGGGCTCAGCGTCTAGGGCATACTGTATTCGAATGGTGTTTACAGTCCTCGCTGGATTAACTGTTGTTTTGAGGGGGAGTGAGGTAGCCTGTTTCCTGAATGGGGCTGACTCGATGTTTAAACGTCACAGGTGCTGAAGATAAAATCTCTACATTATAGCGTGTGGGGTGTTTAACTGTTGTATGAGGGTTGATAGAAATTAAGTGGTACAATCCAATTTCATCGCCTGCTTTAACGTAGCGTAGCAAAGTGCCATGCTCAGCTGTTTGGACAATACAATAATGCTCAAGTGTTTTTTGTATTGCTGCTTGGTAGTGGCGGTGGCCTGCAACATATTCGCCTAATTTGAAAAGAGGTGACATGCAGTCATCTTGAATCATGAAGTCAATTGCAAGTGGGGTATGCTGTCTGAATATATTGACCATTTTAGAAATGCGTTGCATTTCAATTTCACTCATGAGTGTGTGATTTTTCCTAGCACAGGATAGATCAAGTGTGGTATAGGGTTGAGGTTCTGGGCCGATGCCGTGCAGCAGCCATGTAAGGCTACACTTAATCTTTTCAGCTTGTGCCGCGCGCAAAATAATTTTTGCACCTTTTTCAGTTAATCCACCAAAACGTGCTGATTCCCAGTTTTGTAAAGTGCCTCTTGCGATACCATAACGTAAGCGAATCATTTCTCTTGAGAGTCCCATCATGCTTCTAAGGGCCATGCATCGAGAGGCTCTTGACTGGGGGGCTGAAAGATCCGACGTATCAGCTGAACACACTTTAACCATGAAGTAACCTTGATTTTTCAGAATTAACTGAATGATTAAGATTCGATGTTATGCATTAGATGGTACTGCTGATATAAGGTTTTAGCAGCTTGGAAGTCATTCTGCATCAATAACTCATTGATATTTGTTTGCTCTTCATCGGTTAAATCTTGATAAGGCATTAGACACTCCTTTGTCTTAAGTTTAAACAATATATTACATTATGAGCTATTTGGGTTAATTGATCTGTAAGGGATGGTTGCATTTTTATGTGAGAAAAAGCTCACGCAATCAGTACATTAAATTATCGATTAGCCGTGTTCCTTCAAGCCAAGCCGCCACTAAAATAATCCCATGTGGTGCAGTAGAGGTGATATGAGTTAAGGTGATAGGATCGCAAACTGATAAATAATCTACTTCAAACCCTAAGGTCTGTAATTGATGGGTGTGGGTTTTGATCAATGATTCAGGAGAAGTATGCTGTTGTAATGCGGTGGCCATTGTCGATAACGTTTTAAACAGTTGAGGGGCAATCATAAGTGCTGTTTCAGATAAATATTGATTGCGTGAGCTGAGCGCAAGTCCGTTATCCATCCGCACGGTGGGCACGCTATGAACCACTGTTGGAATGAAAAAATCTTGAATCAGTTGTCGAATCATGGCCAATTGTTGATAATCTTTTTCTCCGAAAAAGATCTGATCAGGTTGGCAGCAATTGAGCAGTTTCAGCACCACCGTACTCACGCCTTGAAAGAAATGTGGACGACTGTGCCCGCATAAGTAAGTTCGCATCTTGCGAGGTAATACTTGTGTTTGATCATCTAGTGCGCCAGGGTAAAGTGTTTCAACTGTGGGTGTAAAGATCGCATGTACGCCGCGTTGCTCAAGCTGAGTAATATCTTGGCCCAGTGTGCGCGGATAGGTATCAAAATCTTCATGAGGGCCAAACTGTGTTGGGTTCACAAAAATACTCACAATCACCTGATCGGCTACAGCAAGGGCGCTATCAATCAGTGTCATATGGCCTTCATGTAAAGCGCCCATGGTAGGCACCAGTGCAAGTGTTTGGTGAGCACATTGAGCTCTGAATTGATGGCATTGCTCTGGGGTATGTAGATGAAGGAGTCGTGTCACAACATTGCCTATGATCTGGGTGTTGGGAAGGTGCCTGTTTTGACTGCCGTGCGGTAAGCGCAGATTGCCTCTATGATTGAGGGGAATGTTTCATTCAAAAAGCATTCAGCAAACGGTGGAATGCCTTGAGGTGTGAGTCCAAGTAAGTCATAGCTTACTAAAATTTGTCCATCACATCCTGGGCCTGCTCCAATGCCTATTACAGGGCAAGGGAGTTCTTTAGAAAGGGTCTCAGCCAATGCGTCCGGCACACATTCTAAAACCAATATAGCTGCACCCGCTTCGCAGAGTTTATGAGCTGATTCAATCAGTTCATGCGCTTGATGTTCTTGTTTTCCGATCAGTTTGGGGCCACTAAAAGCATGCACCGATTGAGGGGTATAGCCTAAATGAGCGCACACAGGGACGCCACAGTTCGTTAAGTGTTGAATGATTGGGATTAACCAAGTGCCACCTTCTAATTTGACCATTTGAGCCCCTGCTTGCATGATGGCTTGAGCCGCTTGTAGTGCACGCTCTAGAGTGGCCTGCGCTAAGAAAGGGATGTCGGCCATTAAAAAACTGTAGGATAATTGTTGTCTGACAGCACGTGTGTGATAGCAAATGTCGTTCACTGAGACCGGAATGGTTGAATCATGACCTTGAATCACTTGGCCCAAGGAGTCTCCAACCAAAACCAGTTCAATCTGTGCTTTATTTAAATGATAAGCAAAACTTGAATCATAGCAAGTGAGTGCGCAGATGGGTTCATTTTGATGCTTCATGTGTTGCAATTTTTTAAGGGTCAGTGAATGTGTCATGGTGGTCCTGAATCTGTTTTTGGAGTTTGCAATTTAACATGCAGGATACCTGATGTTGATGTGCTACGTCTACTAGATAACCATTAATATAGTTAATTTCAGTGGGTCGATTCTTTTGAATATCTTGATGCATTGAGCTAAAATTTTCACCAATCGCTGGCATGAGTGACTGAATCGATGACCACATATCATCAGGTGTAGGTTTGAATCCAATATGGTTTAAAATTAAGGTGCTTTCTCGACAAAGGGCATACATGAGCTCAGCGTGCTGCTTCATCAGTGTTGCATGATTGCAGTTATACAGTGCACCTAATGCGTTGAGTGTTGAATTGACAATGAGCTTATGTTGTAACGTTGATGTTAAATCATCTGTAAGGGTTGTATTTAAACCATGATCATTGAAATAATCAGCGATGCCCGACAAGAACTGATTGAGTTGAGGATCCAATGTTCCTACCTTGATCTGAGGAGAGTTTGAAAGCTGCACGCACTGATTTGTGAGGCTTCTGGCCCCAAACAAACAAGAGATCATCACAATGTTAGCCGTTGGATATTGCTGTTTGACGGCTTCTAAGACCCCCATACCATTTTGAATTAAAAAAATTAGGGTGCTTGAGTTGATGTGAGCTCGATAAGGTTCGAGTGCTGTTAAAACTTGATGCGCTTTTGTGGCAATGATCAGCCAATCAAACTGATTAGGTGCGCACGGGTATGAGGTGTGCGTCCATTTGAAATGGGGTCCGATGAGTGTCATAGGACATGAAGGTGAGTGAAGGTGCCTCAGGACACTGACGGTTGCGCCGAAGTGTTTGAGAGTGATTGAAAAGGCAGATCCCATTGCACCTAAACCTAATACAGTGATATGAGGTGATATGGGCATGAATTGTACCTTCGAACCTTTAATGCCGTATGATAAATCAGTTAATTATTTTTAACAATCTTATTGTCATCTAGGTCATTAAAAGTCATTATTAACCTTAAATCCTTCAGGAATGTAATGTCATGTCTTCTCAAGAAGTGCCTTTGATTTGTGCACAACGAATCATTTATGCCATGATCTTTGGATTCATTTTAGCACTACTGCAACCGTATACCCCCGATGTTTTGAATCTGCGAATTTTGGCAGACATTGGGGCTGATCTTTTCATGCGTTTGATCATGATGATGGTTGCGCCTGTGGTGTGTGTTTCAATGATCTGTGGTGTCGCCAATCAAGGGCCTGTGACTCATCTGGGCCGCATGGGTCTTAAAACCATTGGATTGTATCTAATCACCACCCTGTGTGGTGTGTGTATGGCGCTGAGTTTTTCAAGTATAGTGTATTTGGGACAAGGGCAATCAGCGATGGTATCCGCACCGATTAATCGGCTTTCAAAGGCATTAGATTTCAAGGCGATTATTACACAGATGGTTCCGATGAATCCTATTGAAGCTTTGGCAACAGCTTCAATGCTGCAAATTATAGTGTTTTCTATTTTGTTAGGGCTTGCTTTAACACAATCAGGCCAAGCAGGGCAGCGTGTGCTCAAAGGCGTTAATGCATTGAATGATGTGTTGATGCGATTAGTTCACATGATCATGCAATGCGCGCCGTTAGGTGTTGGGTGCTTAATATTTCGTGTGGTTGAAGCGTCAGGGTTGGAGGTCCTGAGTCATCTATTAAGTTACAGTGTTGTTTTGATTGCTGTACTGATTCTGCAGGTTCTTTTGATTTATATCCCATTACTAAAATGGGGAGCAGGGCGTTCGCCTCGTGTTGTTTTGACTCAATTGAGTCCGGCTTTACTATGTGCAGGCAGTTTTTCAAGCAGTACAGCAGCGCTTCCAATGATGTTGAAAACCGTTCAATCACGTTTGGGCGTCAGTCCTGCAGTGGCTCGATTTTCATTGCCATTAGGTTCAACCATGAATATGGATGGAACGGCGATTATGCAGGGTGTTGCAGTTGTGTTAATTGCTAATATGTATCAGATTCCTTTGAATAGTTCAGATTATTGCGTTGTAATGTTAATGGCTACTTTAGCGTCAGTAGGAACTGCTGGGGTGCCCGGTGTAGGTTTAATGACTTTAGCGATGGTGCTTAAGCAAGTTGGACTGCCTGTTGAAGGGATTGGGTTTATTTTAGGGGTGGATCGTATCCTCGACATGTTACGTACGATAGTCAATGTCACAGGAGATGCGACCATTGCCTGTGTGGTGGATGCACAACAGGGTTGTTTAAATCAAAAGGGTTTTAAAATAAAGGTGAAAAAAAATGAATCTTAAAGTGATTGTGTTGGGCGCACAAGGCTTGATAGGCCAAACATTGTTAGAAGTGCTATATCAAAGACACCCTGATCTGGAGGTGATTGCAGTGGGGTCGTCGCGTGCAGTTGAGCAGGGAGAATGTGTCCAGTGGGGAGAAGATACTTTAGCGCTTGAAGCTATCGACACCGTTGACTTTCATACAGCTGATGTTGTGTTGTCAGCATTGCCTTCTGATGTGGCTCGGTGCTATGTGCCCAAAGCTGCAGCAGCAGGCTGTTTTGTGATTGATCATAGTACTGCCTTCAGACAGGATCCAGATGTTCCTTTGGTGATTCCAGAAATTAATGGAAAATGCTTGGCGGAACAACCCAGTATCATTGCTAATCCAAACTGTTCAACGATTCAACTCTGTATGGCGCTTAAACCGCTATATGATGCAGTCGGTATTACTCGAGTTAATGTTTCGACGTACCAGTCTGTATCGGGGGTCGGTCAAGAAGGATTATCGACGTTATTATCAGAAACAGCACAGGTGCTTAATGGAATGAATATTTCTGAATCTGAAGTATTCCCCGCGCAAATGGCTTTTAATGTAGTGCCTCAAATTGATGCATTCAATGAGAATGGATATACCCGAGAAGAAATGAAATTATATGATGAAACCCAAAAAATATTTAATGATCCTGATCTAATGGTCAATGCTACAGCAGTTCGAGTGCCTGTATTTCACGGACACTCAGAATCTGTGCACTGTGAGTGCAAGTCTGAAATTTCAGTCAAAGCAGCGAAAGCTTTATTTTCAAACATGCCCGGTGTCAGTGTCTTAGATGATGCGGTATGTCTAACGCCGATGACACATGGAAATGAATTAGAGGAGGTGTGGGTATCTCGAATACGTCAAGACATCACTCACCCCTATGGGTTGAATTTTTGGATTGTTGCTGACAACCTACTAAAAGGAGGGGCATTAAATACGGTTCAAATCATTGAAGCGTGGTATTCACCAGAAACATTTGGATTTGAACAGGCTTAAGTCATGGTAATGATTGAAATCAATAGACATCCGATGGAGTGTACATGTGAACGCATCATCTTTTAATCATGAGGGTGATGCTGAGTCATCGGGAAACAATCACTCAAGGGTTGACGCAATCGAATCTGTTTGGACGGAGCAGAGGGTTGAACACGTTACCTGTGAAGTTGAAGCATTACAAGGATTCAACCAGGATTATCAAGCGGATTCAGTTGAAGGGTATGGAAAAGTGCATGTAAGAGATGTGCATGCTGATCAAGAAGATGAATCAGAGGGTGAGTCAGGTGCGGCAGGTGGATTAGATGGATTCGATCCCTTGACTATTTTTGGTGCTGATCAGACCCTATCAGAACATGATACTCAAGGTGCATTTTCAGGTCATCCGATGGATGACCCCCAGTATAAATCTAAGCTCGAGCAATCCCCACCATTTGGGTTATCAAATATGCCTAATTCAGAACTGAACCCAAGTCAAAAGTATTCTCCCAATCCAACCCCAGCTGAAAGTATTCGTTACATGAAAGGTTATCAACAACAACAGAATCAACAGCCTCAAATGGGTGGGCCTTCTTTTTCACCAAAACCACGTCCTTTTTCAACGGGGTTAGATGCAACTCAAGAATGAAATAATCGCTTAAGTTTGCGCTGGTAGAGAAAGTGTTTTAATCTTGTTTTGAATATTAAGTAAAGGTCTGGTCATGCGTAAATTAATTATTGCACTCTTTATCATAGGGATGGGCACAGCCTTTGCTCAACCCCTCGCTGAGGATGACGTGATTATCAAAGCCACTCAGCTGCATCAAGCACTGCATCGTGAGCAAAATAAAATCAATCAAATGCAAGTTCAACTTGAAGCGCTGGTTGCTGAGCAATCCCCTGCGGTTAAAACAAATCAGACACCGATGGCTTCAAATCAGACTCCTTTTCCCACGTCAGGTCCCTCTGAGTGGTTGGGTCTTCAGTTAGAGCATTGGGTCCTAGTCCTGTTGGCCAGTCTTCTATTAGGTTTTGTGTTATTTGATCGTAGTCACGCGTCTAAGTCTGATAGGCCTAAAAAACTTGATCCCAGTTTCAGTGAAGCTGAAATCAAGTGCGATTCAGAGCTTCCTGCGATCAGCACTGCGCTCAATGATGATCAAGCTGAGTATGATTTCTTAGGCTCAAATGAAGGATGTGCTTCACAGTTGGACTTAGCCCAAGCTTATTTGGAAATGGGAGAGTTGAATGCTGCATATGAGGCGATTCAGCAAGTATTGCAGCAAGGTGATGCTGAGCAGAAAGCAATGGCGCAACGATTATTAAACTTATATCAAGCAGCTCAACGTTGAATCTATGACGATGAATGCACCTGAATCAACTCGATGGGCGATGTGTGTGGCGTATTTAGGCGCCGATTATGCAGGATGGCAATTACAACCCACACAACGGACTGTGCAAGGTGTTTTAGATCAGGCCATCGCTTCGGTCGCTAATCATGCGGTGTCAACAATATGTGCAGGGCGTACCGATCGTGGTGTACACGCATTGATGCAAGTGGTGCATTTTGATGCCTTTGTATTGCGGACAGCACAACAATGGCTCAATGGAATTAATGCAAACTTGCCTGAAGATATTGTAATATGCTGGGTCAAAGCTGTCCCCAGGGTATTTGATGCGCGATTGAGTGCTTTAGAGCGTACGTATGTGTATGTGATTGACAATGCAACAACCCCGCGAGTACATTTGTTGGGGCGAGCAGTATGGTTTAAATCGCCGCTTGACGTTGAGCGTATGCACCATGCAGCACAAGCTTGGGTGGGCGAGCACGATTTTTCTGCCTTGCGAGCCAGTGGTTGTCAATCAAATACTCCGGTGCGAACTATCCATCATGTGAGCGTGACGCGTCAGGATGATTGGGTGGTGATGCGTGTCACAGCCAATGCTTTTTTGTACCATATGATTCGAAATGCTGTTGGAGTGTTATTGCCAATTGGGCAAGGTCGATGTGCTGTAGATTGGGCCCAAGACCTCTTAGAAGGTCGGACACGTCAACATCAAGGGATCACCGCACCTGCGCATGGGTTATATTTGCATACTATAAAATATGGGCCTGAATTTGATTTGCCTCAGTCAGGCCAATCTTTGCCCTTGTTTGATGACGCCTAGATGGTCTAAAATGATTTGATATGCTCAGGATTAATCTTTAAGGAGTCCATGAACGTTTATAAAGAGTCCAATGTGTTCCAAACATTTTCGGCAGAGCATTGTTTGGAGCAGGGATATTATTCAAAGTATGTTGAAGAGATTCAAGTTTTAACGGGTTTGACGGAGCCTATTTTTAGTGATGTGTATCAACCATTGTTAAAAAAATTTATTGATAAAGTTCAATATTGTCCTGACCCACACATGAACAATCAACCTTGGGTGCATGTGAGCCTTGAACGTGCAAAAATGGCCTTGAACAGAGCGTGTGCCTTAGATACTCAAGATGAGCGTATGGTGTATGCTGCGTTCTCTGCTGCGTTGTGCCTAATGATGGGGCGTCTTGCCACTGAAGTTAAAGTAAGCTTTACGAATGCCAAGGGATTGCATTGGAGAAACTGGAATCCATTGAGTGAATCCATTGGGTCTTGTTGTGAATACTATCGAGTACGTCCAATGATTGGTATGCCAGGCCATCTTGCAGAACATTTAACACCCTTGATGGCGCGTGAAGTCATGCCTGAGCTAGGTATAACCTGGATTGCAGACGAGCCTTGGCTGATGTTGCAATGGTTAGCCACTCTGATGCAATCTAGTAGTGATGCAGGAGAATTAGGGGCAATCTGTACGCGTGCCGAACAGTATTTAAAGTCAAATTTTAATTCAATTAAAGATGATTTAGCAGATGTTTTGATTCCGGACTCACTTCAAGAGGCTGAATCATTTTGGCATTGGCTTAAATCAGGGTTACTTAAAGATCAATTTAAACTGAACAGTCAAGATGCTTTAGTGCATAAATTGCACAATGGGTCAATTTTTTTAAGAGAGGAAATTTTTAAAGCTTATTTAGAGTCAATTGGTGAGCGATCATCCAATTGGGTGGTATTAATGCAGCAATTCAACCACTTGGGATTGACTCGATTGTCGGGTTCAGATGCAAAATTTGATCAATATTTTGGATCAGTTCGGCGGGTTCCAAGCCAGTTTAGTTCAAATTTATTTAGTTCAGGTAAGGTGAAGCAAGAAGGGGCTCATCAATTGCAAAATTTTTGGACTCAATCTCAAGGGTCTTCATGTGCTTTTTCAACGGTTGCACAGGCACAAGCAGCTGCAGCGGGCTCACAACACAGCATGACCGGGGTGACCATCACACCAGGCAATTTATTACTACCTTCTAGTATGGGTGTTTCATCGATCATTCAGCCTGCAAGTGTGACGGGGGCAATTGAATCATTGGTCCAGCATCAGGACATATTACAGCGCAGCGCTCAGATGGATCCTGTCGCAAAAGGATAGGCACTGTTTGATGATTCAAGTGTGATAAGGTCATGTGAATTTGAGTTTAATGTCGAGGTTCGTTGAAAACAAAATCAGCTCAATCTTATTGTAAAGGGGTAGAGATTGTGTTGCGGTTCAGGGTATGATAATCTCACAATTTACTTGATGTTTTTTGAGGAAGCGCATGAGCTGGTTAAAAAAAATATTGCCTGGTCTTTCAAAGTCTAATGATAAAAAAGCAGGTATTCCAGATGGTTTATGGGTTCAATGCCCAGCATGTAATGCCACTTTGTATCGAGAAAGTTTAGAGCAACAACACTCAGTGTGTGAGCACTGTGGGCATCACTTAAGGTTGAGTGCTCGATCCCGTTTGAAGCAGTTATTCGATCATGATGAGTCTTCATGGGTTGAAATTGGCGCAGCATTAGAGCCCATTGATTACTTGCAATTTAAAGACACGAAGAAATATAAAGATCGATTAATCGCTGCGCGTAAAAAGACTGGAGAAAAAAGTGCTCTCGTGGTGATGAAGGGTAAAATTTTTGAAATGCCTGCAGTGGTTGCCGCCTTTGAATTCGGATTTATTGGAGGCTCAATGGGAGCGGCTGTTGGTGCGCGTTTTGTGGCGGCTGTAGATCAATGTATTCAAGATCAAATTCCGTTCATCTGTGTCAGTGCAAGTGGCGGTGCTCGAATGCAAGAGGGGCTGTTTTCGTTAATGCAAATGTCTAAAACCAGTGCAGCATTAGCTAAACTCAGCGCACATGGATTACCGTATATTTCTGTATTGACAGATCCGACCACTGGAGGTGTTTCAGCCAGTTTAGCCATGTTAGGTGATGTGATCATTGCGGAGCCTAAAGCGCTCATTGGCTTTGCAGGTCCTCGAGTGATTCAGCAGACTGTAGGTGAGATTTTACCCGATGGATTTCAGCGCAGTGAATTTCTCCTTGAAAAAGGTGCGATTGATATGATTGTGCCTCGATCTGAACTCAAGCAAGCTATTTATGATCTGCTATCTAAATTGATGTCAGTCCGTGCAGCCTAAACACTCATCACTTGAGTCTTGGCTAAGCACTTGGGAGATGATAGACCAGCCCAGTCGAGATTTTAACTTCGATCGATTGAAATCCGTTGTAGCACAACAAGGTTGGAATCGCCTTCCAGGGCGAGTCATCATGGTTGCTGGGACCAATGGTAAAGGTAGTTGTATTGCAGCGCTTCATGCTTTATGTCGTCATGTTCATTTGAATGTAGCTACATTTACTTCACCGCATTGTTGGACCGTTCACGAGCGTTTCAAATATAATGAACATAACATTTCATCTGAAGCTTTATATGCCTCTATTCAACGTGCAGAATCGTTATCTGTGCATGGATCCGGTTGGAGTTTTTTTGAAACGCTGACATTGGCTTTTTTTGATTGGGTGACTCAGTTATCACCGGATGTGATTCTGTTAGAAGTTGGATTAGGTGGGCGTTTAGATGCAGTGAATACCACGGATCATGAAGGTGCGATTATCACCTCAATTGCCTATGATCATGAAGCAATACTTGGGCATACATTAGAGGCCATTGCCTTTGAAAAATCTGGCATTATGAGGGCAGGGATGCCTTGTATATGGGGAATGGGTGAATCAGTACCTGAAACAATTCTTAATCAAGCAATCATCCATCAGGCTGTTTGTATCAGTGCTCCCATCGATCCAGGTTTAAGGGGGTATTTGCCGCGATCTAGTCTGCATGCAGCCCAATTGGCATGGAAGGTCTGCTTCAAAGACTATCCGTTGGAATCAGATCTGATCAATGCCGTGATCATGGAGGTTCAATTGAGCGGTCGATTTCAAGTGTCTTATGCAATGGGCCGTCAATGGATCATTGATGTGGCCCATAACCCAGCAGCTTGCCAACATTTGGTCAATCAAATTCAATCAAATGATATTCAATCCGTTGATTTGATCTGTGCATTTGCTCAAGATAAAGCCATTGAATCTTGTCTTCAAGCTTTAAGACCCATCGTTCGATATTGGTATTGTGCTGATTTAAAGGATGCGCGTATCTTGGATGCGCAAGCTTTAAAAATGAAGCTGCTTGATTTAGGTGTTGAGTCGAGCCAGGTTCAATGTTTCGAGCATTTCAATTCAGTAGATTGGGCAGCCCAGTCAAAAGGTCATGATCAATGCCCTGTGTTGGTTTGTGGTTCATTTTTGTTATTAGATATGGTACAACACATAATGAAGGTTTAAAGCACTGTATTACAGTGAATCGTTTTAACTTGCGGAGTACATCGTATGACGGTATCTAACACTCATTTAACATCAGGTCGACGTAAATCATTTGTGATATATGGCTTGCTTTTTACGGCTGTACTGGTTTTGGCGCCAGGTGTCATTCGTTATATTCAGCGCTATCATGAGATGGAGCAATTGTTGGCTCAGCAGCAGTCAGATACAGTACTTTCAGTGTTACCTCAAACAAAAAGATTAGAGGCTGCAAGTACTTTAGCAAGTGATCAAACGGGCTCTCTTTTGAAGGAAAACCAGGTTCATCAATCATTGGGTCATGAGACTGATCCTTCTAAAAGTGAATCTGATTCAGAAGCTTCGAGTTTGAACTCAAAGTCAGAGCAAGTTGAATCTCCGGCGCCATTGTCACAGCCCCCCAAGGCCTTTTCGAACACTCAATCTAAAGTTGTAGCAACACCTCAAAATGATGTTGCTTTACTGCCAATGCCTGCATTGACTTCAAAGCAAGCTGAATCAATCGATCCACATTCCAGTCAAAGTGCACAAAATCATCAGGCCACTTCAGAGCGTGCTCATGATGCTTCAGCATCTGTTTTAACCCCTCAATCTGAAGACGCTACTGTTCAATCTTCATCTCAAGGAGCTGAGGCTCACTCAATGGATGGGGCTGAATTAGATGTCGCTCCAAAACTTGAGGCTCCTTTTACAGATCCTCAAGAAACGCCTCAATTGCCTTCAAATCAGCCACACAGTCGTTCAGATGCTTCAATCAACGTGACCACCGCAGGTTCAAAACAGTCGGAACCTCAAATGTCATCTCACCGCACTCAATCTGCTCACGCTACCCCAACCATTCAGCGTCATGCAAAACAAACCATTCAATTTCATGCCACTCAGTCATCTCGTTATGTTGTCCAAGTTGCAAGTTTTACTCAAGTGAAAGCCGCGCAGCGATTGGTCAATCGTCTCAAAGCAGATGGTTACCAAGCTCAAGTGATTCATCATACAACACCTAAAGGACACTCTGTAGCTCAAGTGGTATTGAACACTTCAGCAAAAGATAAAGCCTCCGCGCAGCAACTGAACACTCAACTATTTAAGCAGTATCAAATCAACGGATATGTTCGTCGATTAAGCTGAGGATAAATGATGGAGCCTACAACTTTTGATTGGAAAACTTTGACTGACTTGAGTCATTTAAATCTTACTGATTATGCATTGTTGAGTATACTGATCTTTTCAACGCTCATTAGTTTGGTCCGAGGTTTTTTAAGGGAAGCTATCTCATTAGCAACATGGGTGCTTGCTTTTTGGATCTCATTGACATTTGGCCACTGGCTGTCTACATATCTAGAGCGCTGGATTCATCACCCTATGTTGCGAAAAGTAAGTGCGATTTTAATATTATTAATCGGAACCATTTTAATGGGGATGTGTGTTGCGCATGCTGTAGAGTGCTTAATTAAAAAAGGCAAGCTCTCTACATTAGATCGATTGCTAGGCGTGTGTTTTGGAGCCATTCGAGGTGTTTTAATCATTGGTTTATTGCTCTTTTTAGGGCATCTCTTAACCTTAGATCAAACTCAATGGTGGAAAACGTCTCAATATATTCCATTATTTAAAACGCCAGTTGAGTGGATTAAAACAACTGTGCCGAGTCAGATTCAAGAACTATATAGCTTAGTGATCCCAAAAGATGAATCAATGGTTCAGGTGGCCCAGCACACGACTGCGTTTGAATCCTAAAAAAGAATCAAGGGTGTGAATCATTCACTGCTATGTCATGGCTTAATTAAGTATTCATGTGCGTGAAATTTAAGTCTCTGGGTCCATGTGCATTCAGTATAAACCTTCTTGTTGAATGTAATGCCATACCGATTGAGGTAATTGAGTTTCAGTTTTAACCTTATGAATATGTGCTCTAATATAGCTTGAAGAAATGGGCTGATGAGGTGCTTGAAGGTGTAATAATTGTCCGGATGTATGCTGGGTTAATGCCTCAGGATTGTGTGTCCATTCAAAATAATCTTGAAGTATTGTAGGGCAAGTTAAGCGATGTGCTGTTCGATTAACAACAATACAATGAATCAGTTTGCTTAGGTCGGTCCAATGATCCCAAGAATGAAAGGTTTCTAAGCTATCAGAGCCAATGATGAATGCATAGGTTTGATGAGGGTTATCCTGTTTGAGTGCTTTAAATGTATCATAAGTGCTCTGTAGCGTGGGGTGATTGATTTCAAATAAATTCAGATGAAAGTGTGTGTGAGGTTCTAGAGCAAGTTGTAACATGGTGATTCTCTGCTCAATAGAAGTAGAGGGGGCTGTTTTATAAGCTGGATGCCTGCAGGGTAAAAATTCAATAGGCTGAGATAAATGCTGGGCAACAACATCCGCAATATGCAGATGTCCTAGATGAATGGGGTCAAAGGTTCCCCCTAACATCACCTTTAAATTAAACATGATGAGGCCTTGAATATTGGAGGATGATTTCTTTTACAATGTGAAGTGGTTCTAGCGGAATAAGGCCTTTAATACTCAGTTCTAAGGACCATAGTTGAGACTGAATATGTTCCAGTGATGAAGGCGTAAGTCGTTTTAAAGCTGGGTTTAAGCGTGCTTGTTCTTTTGGATTTCTAGACAGTGTTCGAACCACTTGTGTGATAGATTGGCCTTGAGATAATGCAGGTTGTGCTTGTAATAATTGTTTGAGCGTATGGTTGAATAACCCCCATAGGGCGATTGCAATTTGAGGTTGCATTTTCAATGATTCAAAATGTTTGAATGCCAATTCAGTTTGACCGCATAGGGTCGCGTCAATTAAGTCAAATGTTGAGCTGGATGAATGGTGGGCATATGCCAGGTGAAGCTGTTTTGGATGAATGATTTCATGCTCTAAGTACATCAATGATAATTTTTTAAGTAAATCAGAAGTGGCTTTAGGATCACTGAGGGTGAGTTGAGATAATTGATCAAAGGCATGTGTTGATAATGTCAGGCCTTGTCGTTGTGCTGTGAGTTTAGCCCATTGCTGATATTGCTGTGAATTAAGGGGCCAAATGCTGATACAGCCTTGTTGTGGTAGGGTTTGATACCATTTAGTTTTTTTCTGTGCTGCGGTCAAGCGCCCTGTATTTAAACATAAAGAGATGGAAGGGTGGGTCTGCTGGCATATGCTTTGCCATTGACGCGCAAATGAGGCAGATAACTTTAATGATGAGGCATCAACAACAATACATCGTTTGGGGCTGAATAAATCTGCAGTGCAAGTCAATGCTTCTAAATGAGCCCAGTCAGCAGTGCTCGATAGTATTAAAGGTTTAATTTCAAACCCTTTGGCTTTAAATGTTTCATTGAGCAATTGTTGAGTGTCGTAACGTAAAAAAGCATCGTCAGATTGTAACCAGTAACGGGATAATAAATTTTTCTTGAGATGTTGAGGTAGCTGTTGGTGTGAAATATCCATGTCATAGTTTGACATGATGTGCATATTAGCACAAGCTAAGATCAGCCAATTTGAACAAGGAGTGTTAATTGTGGGTTGGATGATCTTTCAAATCATATTGAGTTTATTTATTTTGGCACTGGCTGCAGATCGTTTTGTGAAATGCGCGATTGATCTATCCTTACGAATGCAATGGTCTCCGCTACTGATCGGGAGTATTTTAGTCGGTTTTGCAACTACATTTCCAGAAATGCTTGTCTCCTTGATTGCGGTTCAAAAGCATCATGTAGGTATTTCTTTGGGAAATGCATTGGGATCCTATGTGGCGAATATTGGTTTAGTATTGGGTTGTATTGCTTGCATCCGAGAGCTTAAAGTGGATGCTGCATTATTTAAGCGTGAATTGCCTATTTTGACTTTTAGTGTTTTATTGACAGTGACCTTATTGTTAGATCAATTTTTAGGGTATTGGGATGGTATTATTTTATTAATCACGCTTGGAGTCTTAATGATCGGCTTGATTAAAACCATTCGGTCTGAAAAAACATCTAAAATTTATTCAAAATTAGAAGTGAATTCAACTATTTTACACTCTCTGCAGTATGATCTCATGATGTTCGTTTTGAGTTTGAGTGGTCTTGTTTTGAGTGCTCACTTTTTAATTGAGGCGGCTGCCCAATTGGCTCACTATTTTGGTGTGAGTGATTTAGTCATTGGGTTAACGGTTGTGGCCATTGGAACCAGCTTGCCAGAGTTGGTGACATCATTAATGTGCATGAAGCATGGTCAGGATGATATGGCTCTGGGTAATGTGATTGGTTCAAATGTCTTGGGTGTATTGGGGGTTATTGCGATTCCAGCATTGCTCAGTCCTGGCCCAGTTGAGTTTAGCGTGATTTGGCGAGATTGTGTTGCAATGTTATTCATGACATTAGCTTTATGGGTGTTTATTTACAATGATATATCCAAGGCCTCAATGATTAAGCGTTGGGAAGGGGCAGTGTTATTAATGTTATTTATGATCTACATAGGTGTAACAATCATAGCAACGCCGAATGTCACGATGTTATCATGATTAAATGACATATTTAATAATGAGGCATAATCGGCCTAATATTCGTTTAATCCATGGGCGTCTCTGTAGTCCTGGATTTAAGATCTCCTGTGTATGGTTCAAATCTTTTTTAAAATGTTGAATAATTGTTTCCCGACTTTTAGGGTCAGTGAGAGCAATATCGACTTCAAGGTCGTGAAGGATGCTGCGATGATTAAAATTACTGGTTCCAACCAAGACCCACTGATCGATGATTAATGTTTTGGCATGTAACATGCTAGGTAAATATTCAAAAATTCGAACACCTGATTGACGCAATGAGTGATAAAAAGATTCAGAAGCCCATGAAATAATTGGGACATCTGATGCATGTGGCACTAAAATGCGAACATCAATGCCTGAATGCGCCGCCTCTTTGATTTTTTTGAGTAAAAAATGATTGGGAATAAAATAAGCACTGGTGATCCAAACACGTTCTTTTGCTCGTGCAATACGTTTGAGTAATTGTTGATGTCGACTGCGTCTTAAGTAATGAGAATCATTTAAATGAATCAAACGACCTGTCATCAAGGATTTGAAATGTCGATTGAGTTGTTGTTTAAGTAGATAAGATTGATTACTCCAAGAGGTTTCGAACGCAAGTTTGAGCGCTTCAATTGGGGCGTTACTGAGTCGAATGGTGGTGTCTCTCCAGGCGTGACCGCCACGTGCAGTGCTTAAGTGTCTTTGGTCGATGTTGCGAGAACCAATATAGGTGATGGTGTCGTCAATAATGATGATTTTTCTATGATTTCTAGAGTTAATCTTGGTCAAAAAATGAATGATATTAGTGATCCAGGGTTTTTTTGAAACCGTTCGATTAAACTGCGATAAGCGCCAAGGCAATGGATGAAAGACTTTAGACTCGATGCCGGCTTGATCTAATGCTTGAACTTGAGGGCCTCCCCAATTTGGAGTGCCTGCGCCATCAACTAAAATCCGAATATGCACCCCTCTTTGTGCAGCATGGATTAATGTTTCAATGATTGTCTGACCCAATGGATCGATTTGAAAAGCATAAATTTCAATTTCAATCGAGGTTTGTGCCTGCCTAATGTCTTCGATGAGCGCATCGAAGTAGCGATCTCCGCAGTCAAAAATATGTTCGGTATAAGCTTTCATGAATAACGATGCTGAATAGCATTTAGTATTTCATTCGGATCATCTGAAATCAGTAGGCAGTCAATGTCTGCTTGGTTAATGGCGCCTTCAGGTAATAGGGTGTTTTTTAAAAACATAAGCAGCGGTGCCCAGTAATCCTTGCCAAATAAAATAACGGGGTAATTTTTAATTTGACGTGTACGGATTAAGGTTAAAATTTCAAACAATTCGTCTAAAGTGCCGTAGCCACCAGGAGCTGCAATAAAGGCACACGAAAACCGTGTTAATAGTATTTTTCGGACAAAAAAGTATCGGCAGATCAGAAAAACATCTAAAAATTTATTGTTTTCTTGCTCTCCTGGTAGTCGCATGCAACATCCTAAGGAGTGATGTCCTGTTGAATGTGCACCACGATTAGCCGCTTCCATTAAGCCAGGTCCGCCTCCAGTCATGATTCCAAAGCCATTGTTGGCTAATATTTTAGATAGCTCCATGGTTTTAATATACCAAGGATGATCACTTTGAAATCGAGCGGATCCATAAATTGTAATGGTTGGTCCAGTGTAGCGCCTAAACCTAAAGACTCCTAATAAATAAGTCCAAAGAAAGTTCACTGGAAGTTTACATTCTTCAGCTAAAGGTGGTTTGATCGGAAGTGTTTTCATGGTTTAATAGGCCCTCAATTAACAATGAAATTGCACGATTTGAAAATCTGACAGTATAACAATTTTTCAAACAGTAGAGTAGCTTTCTTATATTGAATTTAATGTATCGAGGCGTTTTGTTTCAAGGGGTTAAATTAAATTAAAAGGATATTAAATGTCTTGATGATGTGATTGTTGGGTAATATTTGTGAGTTTAAAGATTATAATAACTTTAGAATCTTGTACTTTTATCATTGTTCACAATCTTAGTTGCATCATGCTGTTAAGCCTTTCATGAAGATCTTTTGAACAATCAATTTGTGCTTGAGGTTAGAGTGTTCATTGGATTATGATGTGAGGGTCATACAGTATTTAAGTGAATGCTTTAAAATTAAGGAGTGCTTACAGTGGCTAAGCCAAATGATGAAGCAAGATTCAAGGTGATGCACTTATTGCCTAATGCGTTAACGACCTGTGCATTGTGTGCGGGATTTGTTTCAATTGCACTGTCTATTCAAGGCATTTATGATGCAGCGGCCCAATCGATATTCATTGCAATGATTGCTGACGGATTAGATGGTCGTGTGGCACGATTAACAGAGACGACTTCAGCTTTTGGAAAGCAATACGACAGTTTGTCGGATATGGTATCATTTGGTGTTGCGCCTGCTGTCATGTTGCTGACAGGGCCTTTCGCGCAATGGGGGCATTTAGGGTGGTCTATTTCATTTATCTATGCAGCCTTTGCAGCAATTCGATTGGCTAAATTTAATATTACTGATACTGTACATGCTGATTTCATTGGTTTGCCTTCACCTTCTGCAGCTGCTTTGGTTGCTTCAATCTTGTGGGTGTTAACAGGACATCCATTGACACAAGCCAGTAGTGTTGCATTAGGCGTTTTAGCTTTATTCTTAGGGAGCTTAATGGTGAGCCCCGTGATTTATCCGAGTTTCAAGTGTTTTGATTTTAGAAAAAGATATACTAAGTTTTTAATTTGTTTGTTTATTGTAGTGTGTGCAGCTGTGGTGATTAATCCGCCGTATGTATTAGCAGGTCTGTTTGCCATCTATGTGCTTTGGGGTCCAATTTGGATGGGGGTTAAAGCTTGTGCACGTTGATTCAATATTACATACTTTAACCGATCAAGTCTCTGAAGCATTAGCCGAAGATTTGGGGTCAGGTGATGTAACTGCTGCACTCATTGAGCCTGAACTGCAGGGTCACGCAGTGATCTTAGCTAGAGAATCCATGGTGTTATGTGGAATTCCTTATGTTAATGAAGTATTTGCTCAGATCAATACTTCAATTGAATTAAACTGGCATTACCAAGAAGGTGATGCTGTCCCAGCAGGGGCGCATATTGTCACCCTCATCGGACCGGTTCAATCACTATTAATTGGAGAGCGAATAGCGCTGAATTTTTTACAAACATTATCCGCTGTTTCTACACAAACGGCTGCTTATGTTAAAGCTGTACAAGGGACCGGGGCTCAAATTTATGATACACGAAAGACATTGCCAGGTTGGCGCCGTGCTCAAAAATATGCAGTGTGTATTGGAGGCGGGTGTAATCATCGCATGGGATTGTATGATGCTTTTCTGATTAAAGAGAATCATATTCGAGCATTAGGATCCATACAAGCCTGTGTGAACGCGGCACGCGCTCAACATCCATCATTACCGTTAGAGGTTGAAGTAGAATCTTTAGCTGAACTAAATGAGGCTTTATTGATGAAAGTGCCTTTGATTTTATTGGATAACTTTGATTTAGACACATTGACTCAAGCTGTTGAAATAACCGCAAGGCAGGCCGTATTAGAGGCTTCAGGAGGTGTTGATTTAAATCATGTCCACTCCATTGCGCATGCTGGAGTCGACCGTATCGCTGTAGGTGCCCTTACAAAACATATTCAAGCCATCGATGTTTCATTTCAGTTGCTTTAATGCCAATGAAACAGGTGAGGGTGATCAGTGATCAAGTTTAAGTGGATTCATTCAAATCACCCGTGTTGTCTATGGGTGTTCTATTTTGGTTTTTGTTCTGGATTTCCATTATTATTGACCAGCAGCACCTTACAAGCATGGATGGCTGATCAAGGCTATTCTTCAGTTCAAATTGGTTGGCTGAGTGCGCTAGGGTTGCCCTATGTCTTAAAGTGGTCTTGGGCGCCAATTTTAGATCGATCACGTTGGTCTCACAATAAATGGATCATTGGATTACAATATATCATGGGAATAGCCCTGTGGGTGCTATCAATTTTTAAATGTTATTCGATTGGTTGGATCGCTGCAGCAATGATTATTGCAATGGGCTCTGCTACCCAAGATTTAGCGATTGATGCTTATCGAATGGACTTGTTAACACCTGAAAATGATCGCTGGGGTGCGGCATGCCATACGCTTGGATATCGGTTGGGTATGATGATCGCTGGGGGCGGATTATTGATCATTGCGGATCATTTAGGTTGGTCTCGAGTGTATGCTATGGTTGCTATGATTTTTTGCTTGGGTGCATGGGTAAGCGCTCAATCACCCAGGTGTCAAAAAACATCCATGGCGCTCACTGACACCTCTTCCATGTGGGTAAGGGCATGGCATCATTTAAGTGCAGTGAATCAATTGATCGGGTGGTTGTGCTTCATCCTGTTGTATCGTGTTGTAGATGCTGCGGTGGCTAATTTTGGTGCAGTATTTCTCTTAAAGCATTGTAGTTTAACGCTCACTGAAGTTGGTTTTTTGTATAAGATTCTTGGCATGAGTCTCTTGGTGTTTGGGGCTTTATTTGGAACCATTTTACTTAAATATGTTTCATTGGTGCACGCATTGCGATGGGGAGCAATACTTCAATGTTTGAGTTGTATACCTTATATGTATTTGGCTCATTTAGATCACCCTGTGCAGAGTATGGTGGTCTTTTTTGCTGTGGGATTTGAGTGCTGTGCGGCAGGTCTTGCTGGAACAATTTTGATGGTGTTAATGATGCGTTGGTGTCATCCAAATTACCGAGTGACACATTTTGCCTGGTTAAGTGCAATCGTAGCTTTGCCTAGAATGGTGCTTGGTCCTGTTTTAGGTTATGCCATTGACTGGATGGGATGGGAAATGATGTGGGGTATTATCAGTGTATTAGCAATGGGGGTCATGGTGTTAAGTATGGTGCTTCATTCAATCCCTAATACTCAACACGAAGCAGATGAATCAGAAGGCTTCGTGTTGAGTGAACCAAACTTATTCAAATAATTGTTTAATCGAATCTAGCAGGGTGTTTCCTGATGAGGTGTGTACCTTATCATGAGGGGCCGCTGGGTCTGCTGCAGGTGTGGTTGCATCATGAGGGGCTACTGGGTCTGCTGCAGGTGTGGTTGTATCATGAGGGGCTGCTGGGTCTGCTGCAGGTGCGGTTGCATCATGAGGAGCTGCTGGGTCTGCTGCAGGTGCGGTTGCATCATGAGGGGCTGCTGGGTCTGCTGCAGGTGCGGTTGCA
>PBNF01000011.1 GCA_002722995.1 Legionellales bacterium
AGCCTTGATGTTTGCTGCTCAGAAAGGTCATGCCGTGATTGTGAGCATATTGTTTAAAGCGGGTGCGGCTGTGGATGCTGCTAATCAATGGGGCAGTACAGCCTTGATGTTTGCTGCTCAGAATGGTCATGCCGCGATTGCGAGCATATTACTTGAAGCGGGTGCAAATGTGAATGCTAAGGGTAAAAATGACGATACGGTCTTGATTTGGGCGGCGTGGCGTGCTGATAAAGGCATTGTAGAGGCCTTAATTAAAGCAGGCGCAGATGTGAATGCTCAGAGCAAAGATGGACTGACGGCCTTGAGCTGGGCAGTGAAGAACTCTGATGAAGATCTTGTGAAGTTGTTCATCGCTCACGGGGTACTATTAGGGTCTTCAGCTAAAGAAAAATCATGGATTCAGCAAAAAAATAAACTGCTCATACAAGCGGCTGAGTTAGGTGATTTAGATCAAGCTCGAAACGCGCTGGAGTGTGGTGCGAATACTTATATAGCATTGATTATAGCAACTTCAAATGGCCATAAAGATATTATAGACCTTCTGAGGGCTCATCATGCAAGTATCGATTTTCAGGCTCACAATGGCCGGACAGACTTGATGGCATCAGCATGGCGTGCTGATAAAGGTATTGTAGAGTCGTTAATTAATGTAAACGCAGATGTGAATGTTCGGAGTAGATCTGGATTGACAGCCTTGACCTGGGCAGTGAAGAACTTTAGTGAAGATGTTGTAAAGTTATTGATGTCTAAAGGGGCTCAATTAGGGTCTTCAACTGAAGAAACATCATTGATTCATCGAAAAAATAAACTGTTAATAACAGCAGCTCAATCAGGTGATGTGGGTCAAGTTCAAAATGCACTAAAGTGTGGCGCGACTGTGAATGCTCAGGATAGCTGTGGTTGGACAGCCTTGATGTATGCGGCTCAAAATAATCACCAAGAAATTGTCAGTGAATTGATTGATCAGGGGGCGCGGGTAGATGCTGTAGATGATCGGTTTGGGAATACAGCTTTGATATGGGCAGCCTATAGGGGAGATGAAGACGGTGTAAAGGTCTTAGTCACTAATCTAGGTGCAGATGTGAATCATCAAAATCGAAATGGAGAGACAGCCTTGATGTTTGCGGTCAAGAAGGGGCATCAAAATATTATAGCATTTTTGAACAATGAAGCATTGGACTCGTTTATGTTAGATCAAAGATCGCCGCCGATCGTATCGAATGATGCTAATCATCTATCAGAGTCTGATTTAAATCTTTTGTTTGGGTTGAAGAGAAGGGGTTTAGGTTAGGGGGGGGCATGTATTTTTTGATTGTGTGGTTAAATAGACACTTTGAAATTGTGCTTAAGCTAAGGGTGAGAGGCCATGGATTTTGATCGGGTACCCCCAAAAAAATAGTCTACGAGTTCTCCATGAGGAAATGCTTGACCTAGTCCCTGATGCTGGGTCATAAAAGCAATCACTGCTATAGGATTTAAAGTGTTTATAAATGTGTCAATCTCTGTAGTGGTTTTTGAATCAGAGAGGTTGATCATCGTTGAAACAGCTTTCTGGTACGCTTTTTTAAACAGTGTATTTTCTTCGGGTAGAATCTTTCTCAATAGAGGGGTTGCTACAGTATTAAAGTGATCCTCAAAAATTTTAGGATTAAAGGTTGATTGAGGGTCTTTAGCATCAATCCGATTTAGGCAAGGGATTCTCTCAATATCGTTTAAAAAACTTTCTGAATTTGGGTCTGATGCAATCGTTTTAAGTGGTGTTTTTGAAAAAAGTGTTTCTGTGCAAGCTCCAAAAGTTAAGTCTTGTTCATTATTAAGATAGAGTGAAGTGCCTTCATGGTTAATGATCGTGATGTGATTGTCTGAGCTTGATGAGAAGCTCATGAATTCGCTTAAGGTTTGTTGAGGTGCTATGGGTTTGTCTTGAAGGAGGTGTGGCGTCCAAGTGTATGCCATTTTAACTGTAAATGCGGGGCACTCGAGCTGATCAGGTAGTTGTATTTCTTGAGGGACTGTTTCTTTGAGCGTTGAATAGTTTTGATTGAATTGATCTGGTGTTAAATCAGCCTCCGCTTGAATGGTTAAGCTTTGCTTTGAAGGGTTAAATGTAGCCATAAGCTTCACAGCTTCCGACATGAATATTGAAAGTGTTTGTTGTCTGAGTTGGTCTTCTAATGTCCTTGCCTGATAGAGCTTTAGTTCAACATCTGAGGTTGATGTTTGGTATAAGGTAGAGCATTCGCTGACTAGCGTATAGACGCAGAAGCTTAAGAGGGCTCCAATCGGCATTGCAATGATTAAGGTTGGTGGGGTCGATGAAAATGTTTGATGATGAAGGCCTAAGGATTCAATGACAATGTTATTGAGGTGGTTAAAAGCGCTAAAGTTTAAGTGATAAGAGAGTAAACAGCTTGTTGTTGTTCCCAGTGTGATCCATATCCATTTGAATTGCATGATTCATCATCATCTTGCTCCATATAGTTCGATTATAATGGATATAATTAAGTCAATCAATTGCTGTGATTTGGATTCGATCTAATGCGCTGCATTGCCAGAGCATATGTTTATATTGGATGATGATGGATGTGGTTTTAATGATTTCAAAACATGATTTTTAATTCACGGGATTGGTCTGTTGTGATAGGGGTGTATGGCTCTGTAATCGTTTTTTTTTTGTAGGTTGGTATAAGTTAAGCGAGGCTGAATAGTCCCAGATCAAATGTTTTTACTGCATGTGATTGTTCTGTTTTTTATAGGGTGAGTATGAGATATGAGTGGTTTGTTTGAGTCATTTTTTATATTTTTTGGGTAAGCGTATGTTTTTTTTATAAAAAAGTTTTGTTTTTATGTTTGCTTTTTAACAAAAATAAGTGGGGAGAGTGTTGACAAAAATAGATATATTCATGTAATGTTGATCCTAAGTGGATATAAGTGGGGAATTGTGGGGATGTTTCGCGGCATTCATGCAGTCAGTGTTGATGCAAAGGGTCGAGTGGCCGTGCCTGCGCGTTACCGAAAAGTTTTGCAAGAAGAAGCGGCATCAACAGTGGTGTTAACCATCGATACTGAAGACCCCTGTTTGTTGATGTATCCTTTTGCCGAGTGGCAACGTATTGAGATTCAAGTAGAGGCTTTGCCAAGCTTTAACCCCGCAACACGCCGAGTGAAAAGACTCTTAATGGGGCATGCAACTGAACTTGAATTGGATGGGCAAGGCCGTATTGTCTTGCCGCCATTGTTGCGTGAGCATGCAAAGATTGATCAACGCCTGATGTGGGTTGGGCAAGGGCGAAAAATTGAATTATGGGATGAAGCTCAGTGGGCCATCCAGTGTAAAGCCTGGGTGAGCGAAGGTTCATTTCAGTCTACAGATTTGCCAAGTGAAATGAGTGAGATTTCAATATGAGTGTGCAAATGTCCCATACCCCTGTGATGCTAGATGAAGCTTGTGAAGGCTTGAATCTTTCAGTGGGTGGCGTGTACATTGATGCAACTTTTGGTCGAGGAGGTCACAGTCAGGCTATTTTGTCTCAAATTGGTCCGCAGGGGCAGCTGATTGCTTATGATCAAGATCCAGACGCGATCCAGCACGGTCGTATGCATTTTAAAGATGACCGTTTAGAGCTCAGGCTGGCTTCTTATGAATCGATTTATGCTGATATGCAGCAGCGAGGTTTATTGGGCAAAGTTTCTGGAATTTTAATGGACTTAGGCGTGTCTTCTCCTCAATTAGATGAAGCCAGCCGTGGTTTTAGTTTTATGAAGTCAGGGCCTTTAGATATGAGAATGGATGCAGGATTATCAGGGCGTCCCACTGCAGCCCAGTGGTTGGCTCAAAATGACGAGTCCACGATCGCGAATATACTATATCGCTACGGAGAAGAAAAGTTATCAAGAGTGATTGCACGTGCGATTGTCCATCATCTTAAGCATGTTGGGCCCATTGACACCACTGAAGCTTTAGGGCAATTGATTAATGAATCGGTCGGTGCACGCTATCCAAAAGGAAAGCATCCCGCTACGCGCACATTTCAAGCGCTTAGAATTGTTGTGAATGACGAATTAAACACACTCGATCGTTGTCTGGCTCAATTAATTGAAGTGCTCAAAATCAATGGGCGCTTGGTGGTGATTAGCTTTCATTCATTAGAGCACCGTCGTGTTAAGGCGATGATGCAGCGTTATTTGCCTGGGAATGAAATGATTGTAGATATACAGACGCCCGCTGACACGCCCCGGTTGAAGCGTATCGGTGGAGTTGTAACAGCGGGTGTTCAAGAACAGGCTGTTAATGTACGTTCACGCAGTGCTCAATGTCGTGTGATGGAGAAGGTCGCATGATGCAGTCTGTTTCCTCAGGATTAGCTTGGTATGATAGTTGTCGGCACCGACTGGTGTCATTGATCACGCATCAAACTTTAATCATCATGGCGTTTTTGGTGTTATGTTCAGCGCTGTGTGAGGTTGTGATCAAGCATCATAGTCGTCAACACTTTATGCAGCTTCAATCTTTACTTAAGCAAAAAGTGACATTATTGAGACAACGAGAACATTTATTGATGGCTCGGAGTCATTTGTTGGCTCAACATCATCTCAGTCAATCCTCAAAAGAGCAATTGCATATGAGGTTGCCTTTACCACATCAAATTCAGCGAGTGCGTTGATGATGTGTTGGGTATTAGGCCGTTTAGTGCGGTATATTTTTAACATGATTGGGTAAGTGTGTGAAACGGCACTCACACAACCGAAGTGATCAGGCTTATCAATTAAGGCACTATGTCTTGCTTTTGTTAATCCTTTTAATCTTCGGAGCTTTGGTTTTTAGGTTGATTGATTTGACCATATTTAAACGTCCTTTTCTTCAGGCGCAAAGTGAGCAACGCACACTGCATCGTCAGCCTTTGCCCGGTATTCGGGGAAAGATTCTAGATGCGCAAGGTGTGCCGTTGGCCATGAGTACACTCATGCATACCATTGCTGTGAATCCACAGCAGTGGCATGCAACACCTGCACAACTGGCTCGTATAGCCTCGGCGCTTGGGCATTCATCCCAATGGTTAAAGGCGCGCGTTGAAAATAAAGCCAAGCAATTTGTGTACTTAAAGCGCAGTGCTTCTGCAGATTTAGTTGAAACCTTGCGACAAATGCATCTTAAAGGCCTATATTTTCAACCTGAATATCATCGTGAGTATCCTTTTGGACCCATGATGGCTCATGTGATCGGATTTACAAATATTGACGATCAAGGGCAGGAAGGGCTTGAGCTTGCATTAGAGCATTGGCTGCGAGGGGTGCCTGGTTTTCAAGTGATTGAGCAAGATCTTCAAGGCCATGTTATTGATGTTAAAAAAACGCATCAACCAGCAAAGCCAGGTCAAACCGTTCAAGTGACGTTGTCTCAACAGCTGCAATATGTATTGTACCACCATTTAACAGAAGCCGTGAAGCAATCACATGCTCAATGGGGTGCTGCAGTCATGTTGGATCCTCGTACAGGGCATGTGCTTGCATTGGCAAATGCGCCAACCTTTGATCCGAATCATCATCATGGCTGGCAATCTACGTTGATTCGTAATCACGCAGTAGTTGATGCGTTTGAGCCCGGTTCAACGGTTAAGATGTTGAGTTTAATCAGTCTGTTACGTTCGGGTTTTGAGCCTTGGAGCCAGATTGATGTGGGCTCTGGAGTCTTCAAACTTCAAGGGCATACCATTCATGATGAAGTCGATGATTTAGGTCAAACAACGTTGCAAAATGTGATTAAGAAATCAAGTAACGTAGGTATCTCAAAATTTGTATTACAACGTCCAGCAGCTCAGTTGCATGAAACCTTTCAAGCGTTTGGCTTAGGGCGTATCACAGGTTCAGGATTTCCAGGAGAATCTTCAGGTTTGCTAAATGGAGTGCCGATATCGGGCGGGTTTAACCATGCTGCACTGTCTTATGGTTATGGTGTGTCATTGACATTGCTTCAATTGGCGCATGCTTATGCGATACTTGCTAATGAAGGTGTTGACGTTGGGGTTCATTTTATACAGCCCTCGCAGTCAACCGTTGTTCGTATTATTCCGGCTTCAATCGCTCGAAAAGCGTTGAATGTTTTAGAACATGTGACAGCACATGATGGGAGTGGCGCACGTGCACATGTTGAAGGTGTAAGGGTTGCTGGTAAAACAGGGACTGCTTTAATTGCATCACCTTCAGGCTACCGATCGGGAGTGGTCAATGCTTCATTTGTAGGCATTGCGCCTGTTGGTCATCCCAAAGTGGTCTTGGCCATTGTATTGCATAAACCTCGATTTGGATGGCATTTTGGAGGGATTGCTGCTGCACCTGTCTTTAGTCGTGTTATCACAGATAGCTTACCCATATTAGGTATTCGAGTCTCAGAACAATAGGAGTATACTATGAAATAACCTACGCCTTGATGTTTAAAGGCAACACATCCTAACCCTTTTCAATTAAGGGAGAGTTGATTAAATTAAATTCTGCGCCAACAGTCGTTAATCAACTGTCCCTTTGGAGAAGTGGGTTAGGATGTATTGCTGATAAAGAAGGTTATATGATGAACGCTGAATCAATGGCAATGTTGAATCCAGTTACTGTTGCCGATCTTTTAGGTGTGCTCTGTCCAGATTTGTCTAGAAATCGACAGTATGTCACCCAAGTGACAGCAGACAGTCGTCGGGTGATCCCGGGGTCGATTTTTGTTGCATGTCCAGGTGTTCATGCTGATGGGCGTGATTTTATTTTAGATGCGGTCAAGGCTGGAGCTATTGCTATTGTTGTTGAGGTGCCTTTAACGCCAGTGATCAAAACTCATTTGGATGAGGCTCAAAGACAGGGTTGTCTAGTGATTGAAGTGCAGCAAGGTCGAGAGCAACTAGGCTTGATGTTGTCTCGGTTTTATGGAAAGCCTTCAGCTCAGTTATCTGTTACCGCTGTTACCGGAACAAATGGTAAAACCAGTTGTGCTTATTTGATTGCACGTGCCCTTGAGGTGATGCATCAGCCAGCGGGTATGATTGGCACCTTGGGTTGGGGGGTTGCGTCGCATTTAAAAGCAACACAGTTAACCACGCCTAGTGCAGAGACTTTGCAGTCTCATTGTGCTGTTTTTAGAGATCAGGGGATTCAGTCTGTTGTATTGGAAGCGTCCTCTCACGCTCTAGATCAGTCAAGGTTAAGTGGTTTAAATATTGATCGGGCTATTTTTACAAATTTGACGCGTGATCATTTAGACTATCATCAAACATTGGATGAGTACTTTGAATCTAAATTAAAATTATTTTTAAGGCCTGAATTACAACATGCTATCATTAACTTAGATGATCCATATGGCCCTCAAATTGCAGATCGAATGTCTAAAAAGGTCAAAGTGATTGGTGTCTCTACCTCTGAACAAATTACAACATTTCCAACGTGTATCCTACAATCGTCAGAAGTGAGTGATGAGGGGATCAACATGCAGGTATCAACCCCTTGGGGAATGGTTGATCTTCAATCAAAATTACAAGGGCATTTTCAGATGATGAATCTATTATTGGTATTACCTGTACTAGTGTTGTCAGGATTGTCCCTGAAAGAAATCTGTCAAGCCATTGCCTTGATTGATCACATTCCAGGTCGTATGGAATGCTTGGGAGGGCATACACGTCCCCGAGTAGTGGTTGATTACGCGCATACACCTGATGCCCTGAAATCTGTATTGACCCATGTGCGATCATTGACTAAAGGCCAACTTCATGTTGTTTTTGGTTGTGGTGGTGCACGTGATGTGGGCAAGCGTAAGCTTATGGGGGCTATTGCAGAAGAGTTAGCTGATGAAGTTATTTTGACCAATGATAATCCTCGAGATGAAGCGCCTGAGTTGATTATGCAGGATATCTGTTCAGGCTTGGTCTGTCCTTGGGGGGTGAGTATTGAGTATGATCGTTGTGCTGCAATTCAAAAAGCCATTGCCCAAGCATCAGTGGATGATGTGGTTGTTATTGCTGGGAAAGGTCACGAGCAGGTTCAAATTATTGGAGGGCAATATCATTCTCATTCGGATGTTGACTATGCTCAAGAGCGTTTGAATGTATGGACCACTCCAGTATCAGATATTGTTTAATATGACTATTCTCCATTTTAACCATGGCGTTAAGATCTGAAAGGTCAAAAGTATAGGATGGTTGGCATTAAAATGATCATAGGGCCACAGGGCCTATGACGGTGTACTGAGGTTTATATTCATGAGATCTATCTTGACCTCATAGTGATAAGCGTTACACTAACGAGCAAGATTGATTCAAAGAGTTTTTATGATATGTTAGAAGCATGTGCAGATTGGATTTCAGCTGAGGGGACTGTTTCAGGTCCATTTAAGCAGCTCAGTCTTGATACGCGTACATTGCAACCGGGTGATTTATTTATTGCGCTAAAGGGCCCACATTTTGATGGTCATGATTATGTCCAAACGGCTTTTGAGCGTGGTGCAGCGGCGGCCATTATAGATCAAGATGTTCAAACTCAAGGTCCGTGTTTAAAAGTTGAAAATACTTCAGATGCACTGAATATGATTGGTCGTCAGTACCGGACATTATTTTCAGGTTCTATGATCGGAATTACCGGTAGTTGTGGCAAAACCACTACACGGCACATGATTGCCACGGTCTTAAATCCATTGGGGTCTGTCTTGGAAACAGCGGGTAATTTGAATAACCACTATGGCGTCCCACTTATGCTGAGCCGTTTGAAGCCAAAGCATGCCTATGCTGTGCTTGAGTGTGGAGCCAGTGGAATCGGTGAAATTGAGCCATTAGCTCAACTGATTCAGCCTCATGTGGCGGTGATCACCAATGTGCATCCAGCACATTTAGAGAGATTTAAACAGTTAGATAATATTGCGACCACTAAAGGTGCATTATTTTCGGCTTTGAATGCTTCAGGTATTGCTGTCATGCCTCAAGATAGTCCCTACAGACCACTCTGGAGTCGTTGGGTTCAATCTCAGCGGATTATTACATTTGGTTTAACTGCAGAAGCAGACGTATATGCTGAAGCCATTGAACATACTCCAGCAGGGATCAGCGCTCGATTTATCACTCCGCAAGATCAATGGCAAGGATTGATCCCGATCTGGGGTATTCATCATCTTTTAAATGTCTTAGCCGCTATTGCGGTTGGGGTTTCATTCAATCATCGACTTGAAAGCATGATGTTGGCGATGCAAACATTTCAGTCTGTTTCGGGTCGAATGTCATTTCAATCCGGTTATCGTGCTCAGCTCAACATCATCAATGATGCGTACAATGCAAATCCAGTGGCGTTCAAAGCCGCCATCGATGTATTGATTCAACAGCCTGGGCAGCATATTGTTGTCATGGGAGATATGTTAGAATTAGGGGATGAGGCTCAAGCATATCATCAAGCATTAGGTGAATATATGCAGCAAGCTGGAATAGATGAACTGTTTACGGTTGGGGCACTCAGTCGTTATGCGGCCCAAGCCTATGGTGTATCAGCCCAGTGTTTTGAGGATCTCAATACCCTCAGCTCAGCATTAAAAGAGCGGATCTCAAGTGGTGAGATCACCGTTTTGGTTAAAGGGTCAAGGGCTTCTGGTTTAGATCAAGTGGTTGAAAGATTATGTCATTCAGTTTAAGTGAAATGCCGATTTCGTTATGGACCTCTATGGCGCATTTAAATCATGGTTGGTTTGTATTGCACTATGTTACTTTACGAGCTGTATTGGCAGCTGTCCTAGGCTTTTCGGGCATGATACTCATGGGGCCTCGTTATATTCGTTGGCTGAAACAGCAGCATGTTCAACAATTTGTGCGTGATGATGGCCCTCAGACGCATTTGGTGAAAGCGGGTACACCGACCATGGGTGGAGCCTTAATGTTAGGGGTGATCCTCCTGGTGACTTTAATCTTGTCTGACTTGAATAATCAATGGGTTCAGATGATGTTGGTGACTTTGATTGCTTTTGGTTTGATTGGAGGTGTGGATGATTATCAAAAGCTGATGGGGCGTGACAGCCAGGGACTCAGTGCTAGATTAAAAATTTTGTTTCAAGGTGTTGCCGCTATTGGGTTAATGCTTTGGTTATATTGTGTGGCGCAAGGGCCTGTTCAAACAAGTATTTTTGTCCCATTTTTAAAGCATGCGCTATTTGATTTGAGTTGGGGGATTGTTCCATTAGGTTTGCTGGCTATTGTGGGTTCAAGTAATGCTGTCAATTTAACTGATGGGCTTGATGGTTTAGCCATCATGCCTATTATCTTGGTTGCAGCGGGGTTAGGGGTGTTTGCTTATGCCTCAGGACATGTGTATTTTGCGCATTACTTACAGCTTCCTGCTGTTTCAGGTGCTTCAGAGCTCGCTGTTTTTTCAGCTGCATTGGTTGGAGCTGGGTTAGGATTTTTATGGTTTAATGCACATCCTGCAGAAGTGTTCATGGGGGATGTGGGTTCATTATCTTTGGGCGCGTGTTTAGGTATGATGGCGATGATTGTGCGTCAAGAAGTGATGTTGATCATCATGGGCGGTGTTTTTGTTGCGGAAGCTTTATCGGTGATCATTCAAGTGACCAGTTTTAAATGGACTGGACAACGTGTATTCCGAATGGCGCCTTTACACCATCATTTCGAGTTAAAGGGATTGTCTGAATCTAAGGTCATTGTTCGTTTTTGGATTGTAACGTTAATACTTGTATTATTATCAATAATGACATTAAAATTACGTTGAACGATTGAGGTCACTCAACCATGTCAAATCTTTCATATGCGGTATTGGGTTTGGGGAAAACAGGGGCTTCGTGTGCGCGATGGCTATTTGAGCAAGGCTATCAGGTTACGTTGCACGATGATCGTGCAGATCCTCCAGAATATACCTCATTTAAGGCATTGGGTTTGGATATCCCAATGTACTTAGGGGCATGGAATGATGAAGTGATTGCTGCAGCAGATCATGTAGTCGTCAGTCCTGGGATTTCTCCAAATCATGCGATTATTCAGTCAATTCAAATGCGTGGCCAATCGTTAATCTCTGATTTAGATTTGTTTTTAATGCATACCGCAGCACGGGTTTTACTGGTGACTGGCACCAATGGTAAAAGCACCGTAGTGACGATTTTAGGCGAGCTCTTGGCTTCAGCAGGGTTTAATGTTCGAGTAGGGGGCAATATTGGTTTGCCAGCTTTGGATTGTTTAGCGCCCACCCTTGATTGGGTGGTATTAGAATGTTCAAGTTTTACATTGCATTATACGCAACAATTGAGATCAGATGCCAGTATGGTTTTAAATGTTGAGCCTGATCATCTGGATTGGCACAGTGATTTTAAATCATATCGTAAGGATAAGTTACGTATTTATGAAGCCACTCAGTATGCGATTTGGCCGGAAACGCTCAAGCCTTATATTCGAACAACATCTTCAGATAATCGATGTGATAGTATAGTTGGATCTGATACTGATCATGATTGGTGTGTGCAGCCCTCTGGTCAAATTGATTATCAAGGTCGATGTGTGGTGAATGCGCAAGTCATCTCAAAAGCAGTCCAGGGGGCACACATGAATATTGCCATGGCCTGTGCAATGGCGTATTCAGCGGGTGTTCCAATCGCTTTGATGCAGGAGGTGATTGAGTCATTTAAAGGGTTGCCACATCGTTATGAGTATTTAGGTTGTCATGCAGGTGTTGATTGGTATGATGATTCTAAAGCTACGAATACCCCTGCTATGCTTGCAGCTGTTCAAACTGCTGTGAGTCATTATGCTGAATCAGGTGTGGTATTGCTATTGGGTGGACAGTTGAAATTAGATGATTGGAGATCAGCCTGTTCTATTTTAAAAGGGTATCCAGTGACGTTGATCGTATTTGGAGCGGGACGAGAGGTGTTATCAAGCCTATTTTCTTCAATAGACTGTCCTTGTCTTGAAGCGGAGACACTTTCGTGTGCGGTAGACCAAGCGTGGCAGGTGGCTCAACCCGGACAAGCTGTTTTATTATCTCCCGGTGGATCTAGTTTTGACGAGTTCGAGCACTTTGAAGCCAGGGGACAAGCCTTCCAAGCTTATCTTAAAGCCAAAGGAAGTCAGAGATGAATGCACATCGATTTTATTTAGATGCTTATATTGTATGCTCGGCTTTATTCTTAGTGATGTTTGGATTTGTGATGGTTGCATCTTCTTCGATGGCTGTTTCAGAACTCCAGTTTGGGCATGCATTTCATTTTATCATTCATCATGGGGTCATGTTATTAGGCGGGGTTGTGTGTGCTTGGCTTTCATTTAGAATTCCCCTCAAGTATTGGCAAAGTGTCAGCATTATCTGCTTGTTAATAGCATTAATGCTATTGGCGGTTGTGTGTGTTCCAGGGATTGGGCGTGTGGTCAATGGATCGAGGCGTTGGCTATCATTTGCAGGATTAACCTTCCAAGTTTCTGAGTTTGCAAAATGTGCTTTTATTCTATTTGTCAGTGATTTCTTAGTACGGCGCGAAGCACAGTTATATCAACGGATGCGCCCGTTGTTAACATTATTCACACTATTGGGTGTTGCTGCAATTTTACTGTTATTAGAGCCTGATTTTGGAGCTTTAACTGTCATTGTTTCGATTGTAATGTCTTTGATTTTTTTAGCAGGGATGCCCTGGCGTTATTTCGGATATTTGTTAACTGGAATGCTGAGTGTGTTGGGTGTGATTTTAATTTCAGCCCCATATCGTTTAGCGCGTTTAACCAGTTTTCTAGATCCTTGGCAACATCCATTTAGTTCAGGCTACCAATTGACACAATCTTTAATTGCATTTGGTCGAGGTGGAATCAATGGATTAGGTTTAGGGAATAGTGTTCAAAAGTTGTCCTATTTGCCAGAAGCTCATACTGATTTTGTTTTTGCTGTTTTAGGGGAAGAGCTCGGTTTAATGGGGAGTTTCGGATTAATTGTATTACTCATTGGGTTGGTGTTAAGGGGCTTTAATGTAGGGCGTGTTGCAATGCGGCAGCAGCAGCGTTTTCATGGATATATGGCTTACGGAGTATCCATTTGGATTGGCGTCCAATCCGCGATTAACATGGGTGTGAATGTGGGGTTGTTGCCGACAAAAGGATTGACTTTACCTTTGATCAGTTATGGGGGTAGTAGCTTATTAATTATGGGAGTTGCCATTGGTTGGCTATTACGTGTGCATCATGAAAATATAGTGTGGCAACGGCATCATGCGTCATACGATCGATCTAGAGGGTCTGTATGAGTGCTCAAAAAATATGGATGGTGGCTGGAGGGACTGGGGGGCATGTTTTTCCTGGCATTACCATCGCTCAAGCATTGATAAAGCAGGGCATCATCGTGCGTTGGATTGGAACCCCTCAGGGCATTGAATCACGTGTTGTACCGCTGTTTAAGATTCCGTGTACTTTTATTTCAGCGCGGCCGTTGCGTGGTCAATCAAGGTGGCGGTGTCTTTTAAATGTCTGTGCGATGAGTGTTAGTCTTTTTCAAGTGATGTATGAGTTGTTGCGTGATCGTCCTCAAGCCATCATTTCAATGGGTGGATTTGTTGCAGCTCCTGTAGGTTTGATGGCCTATTTTTTCAGAATTCCTCTTATTTTGCATGAGCAAAATGCAATACTGGGTTCAACACAGCGAGTGTTAATGCGTTGGGCTCAGCAATGTTTGGCGGCTTATCCTAATGTATTTCCTGATCATCTTAGCCCTGTTGTAACAGGTAATCCAGTGCGTTCATCGATTGGTGCCATCAAAAAAAAGCGTGATATGGATCATTCAAAACCGCTGCGTTGTTTGGTATTAGGGGGGAGTCAAGGTGCGCATGCAATCAATACAATGATTTCAAAGGCTTATCTTGAAATGCCTTCGAATGAAAGGCCTCACTTATGGCACCAGACAGGCGCTCAAGATGTCCAAGCCCTACAAATGGCTTATCAATCTGATTCAAAACCAGTGCGTGTAGATGCATTTATTGAAGAGATGGCTGAAGCATATGCTTGGGCTGATGTGGTCATTGCACGTTCAGGCGCAATGACTTGTGCAGAGTGTAGGGCGGTTGGATTACCCACAGCATGGGTGCCTTATCCTAAGGCGATTGATCAGCATCAATTGGCGAATGCATGCTATGAGCTACAAATGAATCTGGGTTGGATTTGGTTAGAGACCGATTGGGATACGCAGCATGTGATTGAGTGGTGGAGATACTGTCAGCTTCATCTTCAATCATTGCGTACTAGAGGGCTTGAGCAATGCGGGCCCAATGCCACTGATTTAATTGTTCAATCGATTCAATCGATGCTTATCACTTCAGTTGAATGAAGCTTTTATTCAGACAGTGGGTCGTGTGAAGGGCCTCTACGCATGTGATGAAGGACCAGTTACACTCGTATCTTGATTTGGATCCTTATCTTTTTCATTTGAAATGACCGCTTGAGAGGCCTGTACTGCCTCGATTTCGGGCTCCGGTTCTAAATCTTCAGCCTTGATGATTGAAGTTCCCACTTCAAAGGCTTCATCCCATCGTGATAGAGCCTGATGGAATGCGTCATAATCAGTTGATGACCAAAACGCTTTTGACAGTGCATGAAAGTCCTCTATTTCATCACTGTTTGGCTCGAAATAGGCTTGAATCATCGTATGAAACATATTTTCAGCTTGATTGTGTCTTGTGGTGCAGTGGGCTGATTTCAGTCGTGTTGATAATCCCATGAAGATGATGCTGCCTCTATTTTGACTGGCTTGAAAGAGCAGAGGGATGGTGTGTTTCAGGTTTAGATCTCTTTCCTCACAACTGGATTCATCGAATCCCTCACTTGATGCTGATAATTGAGCCTCATGAGACGTTGAATGACCTGAACAGTCTTGATTCCATTGCTTTTGATACTGTTGGACACACGCATCAATAGAATTTCCAGCTAAAAGCTGTTTAAATTCTGGGTGTTCTGTTAAGAAATCAGTGAGATAGAGGATGATCCATTCACGTGATGAATCATGCATCCGTTCTGATCGATCCTCACACAAATATTGTTGATGCATTTTGATCATTTCAGAGCTGAATATTTGATTATATAAGTGCTGTTTGAGTGATGTGAAATGTTTCATTCCAGGTGTTAATGAAAGTGTGAGGGCAGCACTTTCAATATCATAATGAATTGCATTGGGTTGCATTGTATAGAGTGTTTCTTGGTCCTGTAGGTAAGTGATCATCTCATTCTGATCTGTGATTTCTATCATACTAAGTTGTTGTTTAAGTGATTTGATTTCAAGACTTAATTCCGGCCCTAATACGGCTTCTAATTGAGAATCGTCTAGTTGAAGGGCTTCTGAAATGGCTTCATTTAAAGGTTTCGAGTAAAATAAGTGATCATGCTTTTGAGTTGCTTGACTTAATTGAACAAGGGTGGTGTGAATGCTGTTTTTTAATAAGCCATTTTGATCTGAATAGAGGGCGAGTTCTGCCCTTGCCTGATGCATGTTCTCTTGAAGTAGTGTTTGATAAGATTCTGAATATGATGCTTGATATTGAAGCATTTTAAAGGTTATCGGGTCACTTGATGCTAGTACTTGAAGGCAATCTAAATGGTTTAAGATGCGTGCAAATCTTTCCATCTCCATGGACGGAGAAAGCGTTAATAACATTGAAGCCAGTGATTGAGTGGGGGAAGACTGTGATTGTCTGAAAATAGTGAGACAATGCCGTATATACGTCTCTGTATAATCTTTAAAGTATGATAAATCACATGGGGGTATTTGAGCAAAGCAATCAGGGTGTTGTGTTATAAATTGATTAAGGTCATTGATTTGCGCTCTGAGCTCCTGTTCAAAGTTTTCGATGGAGGGGGCTATAACATTAGGTTCATAGGTGTTGAGGAGGCCCCGTGAAAAACGATAAGCCGCTGTAAAGTTTAGTAACGAGATGGCTTGATAATGGCCTCCAACGTGTGCTTGTCCAACGATGGTTGAACCTTGATGAGCGGGTTCCATGATCATTGCTTTTAAAGTATCAAGCGCATCAGATGGGGTTACCAATTTTTTATGCAGTTGTTCTGGATCTATAGAAATTTTTGTACAGAGTAATCTGAATTCTGGATTGTCCGGAGATGGGGGGTTGAGCAAGAGGCTTGTATTGCACATCAATTCATGGATAGAGTCTGTGGTTAAATCATCCAGTGGAGTGCCCAAAGCTTGAAGAGCACTTTGAATCGAGCTCACACGATTTGGATCAAAATCCGATGGGATATCAAATTCTAAAACCCAGTTTATATCAGGAGGTGTTAGATTGATAGGTTGGCATTGATATCTAACCATATTGAGGCCAGCAACAGCATCTGATATGATGGACTGAATGATCACTTCCGGTGAATCCTCTAATAGTTCTAACATTTGAATTATTTGAGGTGTTTCAGTCCAGTCAGGTGTTGTTAAACAATCGATAGTTTTTTGGATTTGTGTTTGCTGACGTGTGATGATTTCAATTTGAGCTGCTCTTGAAGTTTGATTGGCTGGAGAATCCGGTTTTAAAACATTTTTGACATAACTGAGAGAGGTGGCAGCTAATCGTTGCAATGGTGTTAAACCTGCAGTTTGTGTGACAGCGCTTTGAGAAGTTAAGTAGCTTTGATACGCCGCTTGTAGAGGCTCTAATTGTCTTGTGAGTTCAGCGTGGATAGACTGTAGGGTATGACATCTGTTTTTAGCTTGGCTATGTTGAAGGATCTTTTGGCTCAGTGCTTCAAAATGACCAGTAACATAATCTGTGTGATAAGCCGTCATTCCATTTGGGGTAATTTGGACATAGGGCTTTCCGGTTTGTAAGTTTTCTTGATAGAGTGGATAGAAAAAGCCGGCCACTTGGGATGGAAGAGCACACATTAAGAGTGTTTTAAATGTATTTTCTATGCAGGTAGATTTTTGTTGCTGAAAAAATTGAAGACTTTGAAGTGATCTGAGCGTGAGTGTATGAATCAAGGAGATCGGTGGACTTGAATCTTCGACTTCAATGGAGGTGTGTGCAATTGAAGATAGTATTGCGGCTAAGAACGCAATTTTTTCATTTTGTGTGATGACTGTATTGCCTGCCTCTAATGTGTTTATCAGTGATAAGAGGTTGCTTTCTGATTGATCTTGTAAATATAGAGTAATCTGCTGAATATTTTTTTCAAGGGTTGTTTTAAGTTGATTGATCTCATTATCATCGGTGTGTGCTACGCCATCAGTCCATTTTGATAATAGACTTAGTGCATGTTCATATTTGAATTGAATATCGCGTAAAGTGGGTAAGAGTTGCTTTATCTGATGAGATGGGTGCAGGCTTTTATCTGGAGATTGATCATCAAAATTGAAGACTGATGACTCTGATTCACTGTCTTCTGATGATGGGATTTGATGTATCCGTAACTTGATTTGATTCATCACTGTTAATATTTCCTCATCCAGCCCAATGCCAGATTCTAAACCTAAAGCATGTAGTTCTTCTAATTTAGATTCAGCGGTTGTGGTGGATAATAGTCCAACAGTAAGCATTTCTTGATACAGCGATTGTTTAAATAAAATAGATGAAATTTGATTAAAATATTGATCAGTTGATAAGGTTAAGCCGTCTTGAGGGCATTTAAACAAGGATTGGGTTGCTGCTGGATGGGTTGATACTTCTGGTGTAGGTTCTACTGCAGCGTCGAATGATTGAGTTTGAGGGACTGCATTCATTAATGCTAGAGAGATTGCACATTTTACCAAAGCCGTTTCCTTTTGTGAGTATTGCAATGCTTTTTCTTGTATCGTCTCTAAGTATTCTGCATGCGTTGATTGGATCAATGTCGCGTACTCAGGTTGAAGCATCGCGATGATTTCATTGTATAAGAGTTGGTAAGTGAATGAATCAAAGGGTTTTTGAGTTTTAAGTGATTTGAGTGCGTCAATACAGGTTTTAAAGTCATTATTTTGACTGCCTTGATACTCAATGAGTGCGGCTTGTAGTTGTGTTAAATCATGGTTTGCTTTGTTCCTAAACAGCGCATCTGATTGAGTTAAATCATTCAGAGCTGCATCTGCTCTTTCCTTAGCGGCCAGTCCTATGATTGCCGGTAATGATTTGCCTGAACTTAAGCGATGATTGCGTGTGAAATCTCTGGTGGTTTGTGCAGCGTTGCTTGGGTTTTTTGGATCTAAATAAGAGGCAATTGTACCAGATCTTATTGATAGAGCTGATTCTGACAGTGACTCAGGGGCTGTTGTGGTGTTAAGTGCTTGAGGTGATCTTTTCATTTTTTTTCTTTTTATTGATGCTTATCAATAGTATAGATTAATTTTATTAAAGAATTCTGAAGTGTCTTTTGTGTTAAAATCTATGGAAAAATAGGTTGAAGACATGAAAAATAGAGTATGAATTCATTGATGGTTAGAGTATATGTCTCGAGGGCTTTTATGCTAAACTAAGTATTTTCATCTATTAGGAGAACAGTATGCACTCACTCACTGAGCAAATTGTGGTCAATCGAGGGTTGGCACATATGCTAAAAGGAGGGGTTATTATGGATGTTGTGGATGCTGAGCAGGCTAAAATAGCTGAGCGTGCAGGTGCATGTGCTGTGATGGCGTTAGAACGTATCCCTGCGGATATTCGTCGGGCAGGGGGTGTTGCACGCATGTCCAAAATCGAGTTGATTGAATCAATCATGTCAGCTGTTTCAATCCCTGTGATGGCTAAATGTCGTATTGGTCATGATGCAGAAGCGAGTATTTTAGATGCGCTCAATGTTGATTTTATTGATGAGTCTGAAGTGTTAACACCTGCAGATGAGCAATACCACTTAAATAAATCTGAATTCAAAGCACCTTTTGTGTGTGGTGCAAGGGATTTAGGTGAAGCATTGCGTCGTATTCAAGAAGGTGCAGCGATGGTTCGTACCAAAGGAGAAGCGGGAACGGGTAACATTGTTGAGGCGGTGCGACACATGCGGCAGATTCAATCTGAATTAAAAGTATTGTTAGCTGCTTCAGAAGCCGAATGTCAGTTACTGTCAGAGCGCTATCGTGTTTCGATGGAATGCCTTGAGCAGGTTCGTGAACAAGGCCAATTACCTGTGGTTAATTTTGCTGCAGGAGGCGTTGCAACACCTGCAGACGCCGCTTTGATGATGCGCTTAGGTTCAGAAGGTGTATTTGTCGGTTCTGGTGTATTTAAATCTGAGCATCCTGAACAATTAGCAGAAGCAATGGTTCAAGCTGTTGTTTATTATCAAGACGCTAAGCAGTTGGTTGAAATCAGTCGAAATTTAGGTGAGCCTATGCCAGGTGTCATGCTTGAAACACTCGCTGAGACTGATCGATATGCGCAACGAGGTGACTAATGAGTACTCCATCGATTGGAGTATTAGCCCTTCAGGGTGGGTTTGATGCACACTTAAAGTGTTTTGATGCGATTGGAATTCAAGCCCATGCTGTACGCACGTGTGAGCAAGCTCAAGGTTGTTTGGGGTTAGTGATTCCAGGAGGAGAAAGTACGGCGCTCATCCGCCTATTAGCGTATTCAGGGCTTGATCGTTACATTCAACAACAACATAAACAAGGGCTCGCGCTATGGGGCACCTGTGCAGGTGCTATTGTTTTAGCGAGTCATGTGTCTGCGCCTCAAACTCCCAGTTTAAAGTGCATGGATGTCAATATTCGACGTAATGCTTACGGACGTCAAGTGTCGAGTGCTTTAAAATCTATTCACATTGCTGAAACTCAACGTGTTGTGGGTGAAGGAGTATTTATTCGTGCCCCTAAATTTGAATCTTGGGGGAATCAGGTACAGCCCTTACTGACTGATGCTGCCGAGAATACAGTGGCGTTATCTCAAGGACGTTGTTTAAGTTTGACCTTCCATCCAGAATGGTCAAATACCCTTAACTTGAACCTACACGCTTGGTTTGCTCAGGTTGCTTTCAACTCAACCTATGGATTTAGCTTATCGGCTTTAAAGGATTTAACATGAAGCACAATAGCCTTTTACAACAGTGTGAATTGGGTCAAATTCGGCGCATCCACTTTATTGGTGTCGCGGGTGTTGGCATGTCAGGAATTGCGATGGTGTTAGCTAATCAAGGTTTTCAAGTGACGGGATCTGATTGTAGGGCTTCTCAAACACGTGTAGCACAGTTGATCGAGGCCGGCATTCAAGTTTATACAGATCATGCAGCTTCGCATCTTGAAGGTGTTGATGTGGTGGTGGTATCCTCTGCAATTCCTAAAGCACATATCGAATATCAAGCCGCATTAAACGCAGGAATTCCCATGCTTAAACGGGCTGAGATGTTATCTGAATTAATGCGGTTTCATCGTGGCATTGCTATTTCAGGCACACATGGTAAAACCACGACAACCAGTTTAGTCGCCAGTGTATTTGAGCATGCGGGTAAAGATCCAACTTATGTGATTGGTGGACATGTGAAATGCAATATGGGGCAGGTACGCGTTGGGCAGCAAGATTATTTCATTGCAGAGGCCGACGAATCAGATGCTTCTTTCTTATATTTAAGGCCTGTCATTGCTGTGATTACCTCCATTGATGCAGATCATTTAGACACGTATCAAGGCTCTCTTGATCAGCTTAAATCAGCATTTGTACAGTTTGCGCATCAATTGCCTTTTTATGGGCATTTAGTCTTATGCTTAGATGATCCTCATGCAGCGGCATTAAAATCTCGCATTCAAAGACCTTGTATCACGTATGGTCGGCATTGTGATGCAGAGTATCGACTGATTTCTACACAGGTTGTAGGGTTGACGACACAATTTGTTGTTCAGGCCCCTGATCAAAGCTGTCATACACTGTGTTTGAATGGACCGGGTGTGCATCAGGTGAGTAATGCAATGGCGGCATTAGTGGTGGCACGTACTTGTCATATTGAGTGGGATGTCATTGCTACAGCGTTAAAGGCTTTTCCAGGTGTAAAAAGGCGCTTTGATGTATTAGGAACATATGATTGGAGTTCAGCTCAAACTGGCATCAGCATTGTAGATGATTATGGGCATCATCCAAGTGCTGTACGTGTAACCTTAGAAGCTGCACGAGCTGTGTGGTCATCACGTCGAATTGTGTTATGTTTTGAGCCACATCGTTATTCACGGTTGAAGGATTTATTTAATGAGTTTGTTGAAGCCTTATCAGATGCTGATCAATTGATTCTGATGCCAGTGTATGCCTGTGGTGAATCACCTCAAGCAGGCTATGAGGGGCATGCACTGCAGCAAGCACTTCAATCTCGATGTGATCAAACGGTTCACAATGCGACGGATTTAAACCAGTTAGAGACCCTTTTGACGACAGTATTAAAGTCAGACGATATTTTGATTTGTCAAGGTGCAGGTGCTCTCAGTCAGCATATTCGTGCCTTAGTGAGTCATCGATGTCCAGTTATGTTGGAGGATATATGACCTCTGCAGTGCAGCCTTATCGTGGCACTTTATACTCAAATCATAGCTTGTCTCGCTATACGTCTTGGCATATTGGAGGGACAGCACGTGCGTTCTATAAACCGATTGATTTAGATGACTGTTTGTGTTTTTTATCAACATTGCCTGCATCAGAGCGTGTGATTTTTTTAGGATTAGGGAGTAATGTTTTATTCCCTGATGAACAATTAGATGCAACGGTCATCAGTACTCGACACGCCTTAACTCAATTAACATGGCTCGATGACGCTACATTACGAGCTGAAGCCGGTGTCACTTGTAGTAAACTTGCTAAATATGCAACATCTAAAGGAGCTGCAAAGGCCGCTTTTTTTGCTGGCATTCCTGGAACTGTTGGAGGGGCTTTAGCCATGAATGCAGGTGCATTTGGAGGAGAAACTTGGCAGTATGTTTCTCATGTTGAATGTATCACACGAACCGGCGAGCAACACATCTATGGGATCAATGACTTTAAAGTCTCATATCGAGAGGTATTAGGCCCTGATGTGTTTTTTTCTGCGGGGGTGTTTAAATTTGAGTTAACTTCAGATCTTGATGCACACTCGAGTATTAAGCAGTTACTCAAGCAGCGCAATGCGACGCAACCTATTGGAACTTTTAATTGCGGTTCTGTATTTCGTAATCCAGCGGGAGATTATGCGGCACGTTTAATTGAAGCGGCACAGTTAAAAGGGGTTCGAGTTGGCGATGCACAAGTCTCTGAACATCATGCTAATTTCATTTTAAACCAGGGGCAGGCAACTGCGCGTGATATACGCACTTTAATTGAGTATATTCAGAATAAGGTTCACAGTTGTTTTGGTATCCAGTTAGTCCCAGAAGTTCAAATCATCGAATAGGAGGGTAGGATGAAACCATTGAATGTGTGTATCTTGATGGGCGGCCTTTCAGCTGAGCGAGAAGTGTCTTTGAAATCGGGTCAAGCGTTACTGAAGGCCTGTCAATCTTTAGGTCATTCGTGTCAAGTGATTGATGTTAAAGGGCCTGATGATTTAAATACGCTGTTATTAGATCGTCCAGATGTCACCCTCATTGCCCTACATGGTGGTTTTGGTGAAGATGGTCATGTTCAAGCTTGGTTGGAGTTACATGATTTACCTTATTTAGGTTCATGTATGAAAGCATCAGCCATTGCGATGGATAAACAGTTAACTAAACAACTATGGCGCAGTGCTGGATTGCCTGTTTTACCAGATGTTTGCTTGACACATCTCAACCAGGATGTCCATATGGCATGTACAGACTTATCGTACCCATTGTGTGTGAAGCCTATTTCAGATGGATCAAGTATAGGTGTTGAGCGAGTTGAATCATCAGGGGAATTATATCCAGCGCTTGAGCGAACCTTATCGCTTGGGTCTGCTGCATTGGTAGAGCCTTGGGTTGAAGGGATTGAGTTTACTGTGGGTATGATCAATCATCAAGCATTACCCGTGACACGGATCGAAGTCTCTTCTGGTTTTTATGATTTTAAATCTAAATATACATCGGGCTTACATCGTAAGCATATTCCGAGTGGATTAGGCGATGCTAAAGAATTATTGATCAAATCTCAAGCATTGCAAGCCTGTCATGCGTTGGGTGTGCGTCATATTGCACGTGTGGACGGATTGATGAATGACCAGGGAGAGTGGTTTTTCTTAGAGATCAATACGCTGCCGGGTCTGACACAAGATAGTTTAGTTCCAGCTGCTGCCCAAGCCATGGGCATCTCCTTTGAAGCGCTAGTGGAACGTCTTATTGATCAGGTCA
>PBNF01000012.1 GCA_002722995.1 Legionellales bacterium
ATGCACGCATGCCCGGCATCTTGCCTCGCTCTGAATTAGATGACTTCTGTTCGACCTCTGAATTATGTTCAGTCGAGTCTTGTTCCCAGTAACTTCGATTAGCACGCTCAGAGCTCTCTACTGTATTATCACAATGAGAACAACCTTGTGCGCATGCACGCATGCCCGGCATCTTGCCTCGCTCTGAATTAGGCATTAAATAACGAAACCCCACCATCGTGCAAGACAAAATACAGCAACCTGCTGAAGTCAACCCGCAGGCAACACTCAGAGGTAAAGTGATGCCAAACCAGCCATTTACTAAGCATAACATGGCAATATTAAAGCCAAGAGGGATCAATGGATATTTTTGGATTGTTGTAAATAAACAAGGGCATGCAACGACCATGAAATTTAACAAAAAAGATTCAAACCCTTGCATAATAGAAACACCCATCAATGCTTGTTGATAAAAAACCCACCCCCCAGACAAGAGCCCCATCAAACATGAGACACTATATACACCTTGCTGATGATTCAAAAAACTAAACCATGATCCAGATGCATTGTCTGTTCTCTCAGTCTGATTTCCCATAAAATGATGCGATACTTTATTTGGAGCATCATATTGACTAAAATTGAATGAGAGCACACACATCGCAAAAGCCAGCATTAAAAATAAAGCACATTCAGCCCATATCTGATTATGAATCAACGGAATCATTAAAATCCCCAATACGGTTGCAAACTGAGCACACAACCGAACCTTTGATTGAACAAGCCCCTGATTATCTTTATTTAAAAACCCATATAACATTAAAGCGGTTACAACAGTGAACAAGAGCCCCTGAACCCAAACTAAATCTAAATTAAGTAGTGGCCATTTAAATAACTCAGCACACATCAGCACTAAACCAAGTGTAATTAAGATACCCGTATACCTCCGGGATTCTTTCGAGGGAGCACACGTATGACAATTTTCATCAGGGCATGGCATTAAATGCTGACTCAAAGCATATAGCCCTAAGATTAAACAGACTTCATCTAATTCAAAATGATAGGCAAGCGGTAACGTTAGCCCCAAACTTGAACACAATGGTGTCAATAGCACACAAAAACTCATGCCCCAGTGAAGTAATACCATCATCACTATAATTGATTCAAATGAAGGCCATTGGAAGCGTTTTTTTTGGGCTACTTTTTCTATAAAGGCAATCATAGAAACCTCCTAAGTCACAAGTAATAAAGAAATGTACTCAAGCTCAATTTTACTCAACTCGACCCACTGTAGAGGCCTAGAAGGAATTCAAGGCACGGAGAGAGAGGGATTCGAACCCTCGATGGGGGGTTGCCCCATACTCCCTTAGCAGGGGAGCGCCTTCAGCCACTCGGCCACCTCTCCAGACATGTTCGAGCATAACATAAGCAAACATATTGAACAATTCTTAATGTTATGATCTTGAATACAAAATTAATCTAATTCAGATTGATCTTCGTCTCGTTCTGATAAAATACGCTGGTAAATTTCTTCACGGTGTACCGTCACATCACGTGGTGCATCAATTCCAATACGAATTTGATGTCCACGAACACCCAGCACTGTTAGCTTGATATCATCACCAATAATCAGCGTTTCCCCCACCCGCCTCGTTAAAATTAACATTTAAAGATTCTCCTTGTGATCAGAATCACTGTTCAACAATCGTTATACTCGATAAAGTGAGGATGTGATGCAACCTGACTTATTGGGCGATTGTATTTTGTTTTCCAAATAAAATCAATAGCTTTGCAAAATAAAATATCAATTTTCACCCTATCCCTTTATAGATGATACCCCTTCTTCAAACAAAGCTTCAGATTTAGTGAAATTTTTATTTAAATGAAGCATTAACAGATCATGCCACTGTTGCGCCAATATTAAGGCCTCAGATTGTTCAACCAAATAGGTGAGTCTTTGCGCTGTATTCAATCGACGCAATGGGATCACTTGAATCGATTCTGCAACACGCTCGGCTGTTTCAAAAAGGGCTTGCATTGGATTAAACACGAGTGATACACGAGACAACCCTGTTCGCAGGGTATATTGAATTCCAGCCGCATTCAACGCTTCTAAACACCACAGATGATGGGCCTCTTGAAGCACCATCACCCAACAACGAACTTGTCCTGCATAAACAGCCGTACCCAACAAATCAACACAGACCCCATGTAATCGAAATCTTTGCAACAACCGATTTAATGCTCCTTCATCTTCAACATGAGTCAAATGGATTTCTGTCACTGATGAATCAATAACAACCCCTCTTAAATCACACTCTAAATGATCCCCTGAAATACTCAAACGCGTCCCTTCAGATTGGGCATGCTGAGCCGCATGTATAGACAAACTCACCTGATGATTCAAAGCATATTCAACAGCTAAAGGCTGCATGACTTGAGCCCCCAATTCTGAAAACAATAACATTGAAGACATTGAAGCCATGGGTAACTGCTTTGCTCCTTCAATCACACGAGGATCAGCCGTATAAACCCCTTCAACATCTGTATAAATTAAACACCGAACGCTTAATGCATGCGCTAGTACAACCGCTGTTAAATCAGACCCTCCACGCCCTAAAGTCGTTACCTGCCCTTGAGGGGATACCCCTTGATAACCTGTCACAACCGGAATCACACCGACTTGCAACGCATGCTGCAATGACTTCACTTCAACTGATTCAATCTTAGCTTGGCCATGACATGCGTCGGTATAAAGCCCTGCCGCTCCACCTGAGTAGACTCTCGCCTGAAGACCCAATGCCTTTAAAGCAATCGCCATCAATGCACATGATTGTTGCTCGCCCACAGAGAGCAACACATCTAGCGCAGCTAAATCGGGCTCTTTTGAGAGGGCATAGGCTGCATTCATGAGCTTGTCAGTTGCATCACCCATCGCAGACAAGACCAATACCACCTGCACATTATGCTCGACTTGGTAGGCCTGTGTTTTCAAAGCAATGGCTTGAATACGCTCAAAAGAGCTGAGTGAAGTTCCCCCATATTTGTGAACTTCAATGTTTGGCATGCTGCTCATCCAATGACTTTAATTTAAACTCAATCCAATGCTGAATAGATGAACACATCTCTTTTGAAAAAGAATCAATGACACCTTGCGCAAAATCAGGACGACCGCCCCCAGAACCGGAGTATTCAGAAGTAATCCAAGCTAACAAAGTTTTAGCGGTTAACACTGTATGCAACGATTGAGAGACTGCACATACAATCGATGTACGAGATTGAGCAGGCGCCATTAACACCATAATATAATGTGATGAAAGGGCTTTAACTTCATCCGCAAGCCTCCTAAGTAACTTCACATCGTCGAGTTCAATAGATTCAACAATGATAGAGACCCCCTTGATCACAATTGCATCACCGAACCATTGAGTGACTTGATGAGCATGTAAATTCGCTTTTAATTCGTCTACTGTTTTTTCTAACATCACACATTTGGACTGTAAGCCTTTAATTTTTGGAATAAATTCATCTTGCGTGACACCTAATATACTTGAAGATTCATCCAATAGCGCATGCATACGATTTGCATATTGATAGGCTTGTGTACGAGTCACTGCCTCAATCCTTCGAATGCCTGAAGCAATACCCACTGATTGAGTGATCAAGAATACGCCTACTTGAGCCGTTGATTTTAAATGTGTCCCTCCGCACAATTCTTTCGAACACGTTCCATAACTCACAACCCGAACCTTATCTGAATACTTTTCATTAAATAAAGCTAAAGCCCCAGCTGCTTGGGCCTCTTCAATTGACAGAGTTTCCACGGTCCCCACTAAGTCCTCAGCAATCCAATCATTCACTTGCTGTTCAATCATTTGACATTGCTCTGTTGTCAGCGCTTTAGGGTAAGCAAAATCAAATCTAAGTCGATCAGCATCGACCAATGAACCTTTTTGAACCACTTGATCACCTAAATGCAACCTTAACGCAGCATGCAATAAGTGAGTCGCTGTATGATTGGCCATGGCATCCCAACGATCGGGATCTACGACTGCATCAAACGTTTGACTGACCTCAACACGACCTGATTCAACATATCCAAAATGAAGAATAACCCCTGCTTGTTTTTGAGTATCTGTCACAACAAACACCCCTGAATCTGAAGACAAATGGCCTTGATCACCCACTTGCCCCCCTCCTTCAGGATAAAAAGGCGTTTGATTCAATACCACCACACCTTGTTCGCGGGGCATCAAAGCTTTTACAGCCACGCCTTCTTTGAACAGTTTAAGCACTGAAACCTGAGCAACTAAAGATTCATAGCCTGTAAATGCTGTTTCTTTAATGTCTTGAAGTGCTAAAGTGACCGACTTAAAACGTTGCGCTGATTGCGCGCGTTCACGCTGCATCGCCATACATCGATCAAATTCTTCAACATCAACACTCACGCCATGCTCTAAAAGAATATCTTGCGTCAGATCTAAAGGAAAACCATGCGTGTCATGCAGTTGAAACGCAATATCCCCGGGGAAAACTTGGTCTTTCACAGCGGCTAGAGCTGTTGTTAATACGAACATTCCTTGATGAATCGTGGATTCAAAACGCTGAGACTCCAATCGCAATACTTCCTGAATCATCATACGATTTGACCAAGCTTCAGGATACAAGACATCTGCTTGCATTAACTTTAAACAAGGTTCAACCAATTGATCTAAGAAAGTATGCCGACACCCGGCTTGATAAGCATACCGTATGGCTCGACGAATGATACGGCGCAAAACATAACCGCGCCCCTCATGACTGGGCGTGACACCTTCAGCAATCAAGAACACCATTGCACGTATGTGATCTGCAATCACACGGGAACCTATGTCAGAGAGCTTCTCAGATACCTCTAAAGCTGAATGAATAGATTGAATTAAGCCCTTGAAAATATCAATATCATAGTTATCATGCACACCCTGCATCACCGCAGCAATGCGTTCCAGCCCCATGCCCGTGTCCACACAGGGCTTTGGCAAATCAAGCCGTGTCCCATCAGCCTGCAAGTTATATTGCATGAACACCAAATTCCAAATTTCAACAAAACGATCTCCTTCAGCATCAGGCGATCCAGGGGGGCCTCCTGCAACTTCAGTCCCATGGTCATAGAAAATTTCAGTACATGGCCCACAAGGCCCAACTTCACCCATTGACCAAAAGTTGTCTTCAGCACCACAACGAATAATACGATCAAGCGCCACCCCAATATGCTCATGCCATATTCGAGCACTTTCATCATCTGTCTCAAAGACAGTAATCCATAGTTTATCTGCAGGCAGTTCAAGTACTTCTGTTAGAAAGGTCCAAGCATGTTGTATTGCTTCTAACTTAAAGTAAGCACCAAAACTAAAGTTACCTAACATTTCAAAAAATGTATGGTGGCGTGCAGTATACCCCACTTGTGTGAGGTCATTGTGCTTGCCTCCAGCACGCATACAGCGCTGGGAAGAAACCATCATTGACGCTCGTGGCTCTTCAAGGCCCTGAAAACAAGATTTGAAAGGAACCATGCCTGCGTTTGTAAACAATAAGGTGGGATCTGATTGAGGCACTAACGGACCGCTAGGCTGCTCAAGATGAGATTGAGCAGTAAAATAATCGATAAATTTTTGACGAATTGTACCCGTATCCATAACTTTCACCCTCAATCAACTCGACCACACACTAACAGAAATTAAAATAAAGCTAAAGGGATATCCCATCGAAATCACCTTCTCAATAAAGCATTCGACCCCTAAAATTAAACAGACATAAAACAAGTCTTTAAAAAAGACCCCATACTCAAAACAACAGCCCCTTAACATTCGATTGAATCGATCAAGCCAGAAGCATATCTAACAATAAGCCCGATAGTTTACAACGTTGGCCCACCTTCTGTTCAAAGCCCACCCATCAAAATTTTAATTAGAAACACAAGACAATAGGGCCTTTAGCTGTTGGGAAGAAGCATCATCAATACAAGTCTTCAGAAGCGATTAATCCCGTCTATCTTTAAGAATAGATTGAATGAGGTCTTGATTAAAACCACGACGCAATAGCGCCTGAAACCCTTGTTTATCAACATAATCAGAAGTCATGAGGCGCTTAGATAACCACCGTTGCCCAGACATCACCCAATCATCATGAGAAATACTAGACACACTCTGATCAATAAGGCTAGGCGTTATTTTTTTGAGCTTTAATTGGTATTCGATATATAAAGGCCCCCAACCAGCACGATGCTTTACTTCGACAAAATGTTCGGCAAAACGTCGATCACTTTGAAGGCCTTGATCCTGACAAGCGTTTAAGACTTCATAACATATTGATTCAGGCCAAGCTCGCTGCAATAATTTCTGCAACAACTCAGCACTCGAGTGCTCTCTACGAACCAACAATCGAACTGCACAAGCATATACAGTCTCATAATCTGACATCGATTATGAACGCTCGTTTTCAGCCTCATGGTCTACAGAATCATTTTGAGCCACCTGAGCATCCGGCATTAATTGAGCACGAATTTGAGACTCGAGCGTTTCAAATAATTCTGGTTGATTTAACAATGCTTCTCGAACCTTATCTTTCCCTTGACCTAAACGTTCACCTTGATAACTATACCAAGCCCCCGATTTATCGATTAAGCCACAACTTACACCTAGATCAATCACTTCGCCGGCTCTAGAAATACCTGCACCATACAAGATATCAAATTGAGTTTGCTTGAAAGGAGGTGCCATTTTATTCTTGATCACTTTAACTCGAGTTTCATTGCCTAAAATCTCATCACCTTTTTTAATTGAACCTATACGACGAATATCTAAACGAACGGAAGAGTAAAACTTCAATGCGTTCCCCCCTGTTGTTGTTTCAGGATTACCAAACATCACTCCGATTTTCATACGAATTTGGTTAATAAAGATCACCAATGTATTCGATCGCTTAATATTAGCAGTCAATTTACGCAAGGCTTGAGACATCAATCGAGCTTGTAACCCCATATGCTGATCACCCATTTCGCCTTCAATTTCAGCTTTAGGCGTTAAAGCCGCCACTGAGTCTACTACAACAATATCCACAGCACCTGAACGCACTAACATATCTGTAATTTCAAGCGCTTGCTCACCGGTATCAGGCTGGGACAATAATAAATCATCAATTGATACGCCTAACTTTTTGGCATACGTTGGGTCAACTGCATGCTCTGCATCAATGAAAGCAGCTGTTCCACCCGCAGCTTGACAGGCTGCAATTGCATGTAACGTTAACGTTGTTTTACCAGAAGATTCAGGCCCAAAAATTTCAACGATTCGACCTTTAGGCAACCCACCGATCCCCAGAGCGATGTCTAACCCTAATGAGCCCGTTGAAATAACTGGCACATCAGCGACAGGACGTGCTCCCATCAACATTAAAGCACCGCTACCAAACTGACGGTCAATTTGGCTCATCGCCATTTCTAGTGCTTTTTGTTTCTCTACAGACATTCTAAAACTCCTTCATACCATTTATGACTAAAATTAATCACTCTATTAAATCAAAAATATGTAACCACGCCTAGATTAAAATCACATTTTAATCCGCTTGAATAAAATCATGTTATCATATCCTTCAACTCAACAAACATTACAGTATCTTCTGGACACCTCTGTCAGACTTCCATAAGATAGATCTTATGAATACACAGACTGCTTCACATACCCCCATGATGCAACAATACCTGAAGATCAAGGCAGAGCACCCTGATCATTTATTGTTCTATCGTTTAGGTGATTTTTATGAACTATTTTTTGAAGATGCTAAAACAGCAGCTTCAGCGCTTGATATCACCTTAACTCAACGAGGCCAAGCCCAAAATACACCTATTCCTATGGCAGGGGTGCCTTATCATGCAGCAGATCAGTATATTGGCCGATTACTCAAACAAGGTTTTTCAATTGCAATTTGTGAACAAGTCGGTGAGCCAGGACAGTCAAAAGGACCTGTAGAGCGTGCAGTCAAACGCATCATCACTCCAGGAACACTGAGTGACGAACAATTCCTCACCCATGACACTGAAACTATTTTATTAGCAGCCACACAAGATTCAACCGGTATTGGTTTGGCTTGGCTTGATTTATCAGCAGGACGCTTTCACTTGATGACACTTGACCATCTCCAAGATTATCATAACGAGATGGCTCGCATTGCACCTGCAGAATGCTTGGTTTCAGAAGGGGAAACATCACTTTACCCCCCCACTCCTCACCTTGCACTGACAAAACGCCCCCCTTGGGAATTTGAATATGACACCGCAAAACGCTTACTGTGCCAACAATTCAAATGCAAAGATTTAAGCGGATTTGATTGTGAAAATGCTTCTATTGCTATTTGCGCTGCAGGCGCATTACTACAGTATGTTCAACATACCCAACGTCAAGCAATCCCTCACTTAAATGGCTTAACTCGGATCCAACGAGCTGATTATCTACAAATTGATGCAAATACCCGCCTGCATTTAAATCTAACCGATCATCCACAAGCCCAGCATACACTTTATGCTGTTTTAAACCATACGTATACCGGCATGGGTAAACGCCTCCTTAAACGCTGGATTCATCAACCTCCACATGCACCCAATCTTTCTCAACAACGCTTGAATGCCATCACGGCACTCTTGCAAATGAAGGATCTCCCTGCTTTGCATACCACTCTCAATGGTATTGCTGATATTGAGCGGATCTTAGGCCGCATTGCACTGATGAGCGCACGCCCCAAGGACTTAGAACAGCTCCAATACTCATTGGCTCAGTTACCTACATTAACCTCACTCTTAGAGCCACTGCCTGAACTCAAACCCTTTACTCAAGATTTAGCTTGCTTTGAAGCACTACAGACTCAATTAGCACGCGCCATTGTTGACAATCCACCTCAACTGATTCGTGAAGGTGGCGTGATTGCGCCTGGCTTTGATACAACCTTGGATGAACTTAGAGCCTTCAGCCAAAATAGTACAGAGCTGCTAAGAACCATCGAACAACAAGAACGAGAAAAAACGGGTCTCACTCAGCTCAAAATTGGCTTCAATCGCGTGCATGGCTACTACTTTGAACTCTCAAAAGCTCAAGCAGAACATGCGCCTGCACATTTTCAAAGACGCCAAACATTGAAACACACAGAACGTTACATCACCCCTGAATTAAAGACATTTGAAGACAAAGCCCTCTCTGCTCAAGCTAAAGCTCTCTCACAAGAGAAAGCCCTATATCAACAACTTTTGACCGATATATGCCCGGACATTCCAGCTTTACAAGCCACTGCACACAGCATTGCAATGATTGACACTCTAAGCAGCTTGGCCATCGCCGCAACTCAATATAATTGGTCTCGACCTGAACGCTCACAAGACCCTATCATTGAAATTCATCAGGGCAAACATCCTATTGTATCGACTCAACCTGATCAAACCTTTATTCCAAATGACTGCATACTCAATACAACACAAACCATGCAATGCATCACTGGCCCTAACATGGGGGGTAAATCTACTTACATGCGACAAGTGGCATTGATCACCCTGTTAGCACATTTAGGCAGCTATGTCCCTGCACAATCAGCAAAGATAGGAACCTTTGATCGTATTTTTACACGAATTGGTGCACATGATGACTTAGCTTCAGGTCGCTCAACCTTTATGGTTGAAATGACAGAAACCGCACAAATTTTAAATAATGCTTCCGCTCAAAGTTTAGTTTTAATCGATGAGATTGGACGAGGCACCAGCACCTATGATGGAATGGCCTTAGCCTTTGCCGTTGCAACGGCTTTGATCAAAATGAGATGCAAAACATTGTTCTCCACACATTATTTTGAACTGACGCAACTGGCTGATCAGCATCCGACACTCAAGAACTACCACTTAACCGCTCAAGCTTATGAAGATCGAATCATTTTTAAATATCAAGTACAACCAGGGCCTGCTAATCAAAGCTATGGTATTCAAGTCGCTCAACTCGCTGGGCTTCCGCCAGCCGTTATCAAAACTGCACAGCATCAACTGACACATATGGCCCAGCCCACTCAACAACACTTACCACTGAATCAAACACCATCCCCTTCAAGCACAGTTCACCCCATGGTGGAAGACCTCTGCGCATTAAATCTAGATGACCTCACTGCAAGAAAAGCACTTGAATTACTCTATCAATGGCATTCAAAATACGCATCATCCTAAAGAAAAGCTGACACCCACTCAAATACACGACTTTAACATGAATCAGATCATAATAATCTTACTGACATCCTGGCTGAATCAAATCAAGTCACGTACGCAATTAAAGCATCAAAACTAATAAAGCATAAAAAGCCTATTCAATCAGATTGAAACATCACTCATTAAAATACTTTGTTAGAGGATCAACTCAAACCACTTCACGCCTCAAATACAATGGCTTAAAATCAATCACAGCGCAGTAATCTTGATCACACCATTTTTGATCCGCCAACCGAGCAATGGCTTGGGGCGTAATAGATGCAATATGAACAGGTTCAGATAATACACTCCAATATTTCGATACATCAGATACACTCCATCCAGAGCCAACACCATATATTAATTTTGAATGATCACACTGATCCACCCACATTGACAGTGCATCATACGTCTTCATTTGAATGGGTAGCAAGCTCTCTAATTGACCATTCATTCCTTCATAAAGTGCGGTATAGACCGCTCCCATGCGAGCATCCATCATTGGCCAGATCAAAGACATCTCACCTATACCTTGATCCAATTGACTATACCCTAAGGCTTCAAGGGTATTGATTGAAATCACAGGACAATCAAGACCTGATGCAATACCTTGCGTTACAGCACACCCCACACGTACTCCCGTAAATCCCCCCGGACCCGATACACAAGCGATGGCATTTAATTGATTCAAATTCAGCGAAGCCTCATTTAAAACTGTATGGATCATAGGCCAAATCAATTGTGTATGCTGACGAGGTTGACTCGATTGCTGGAATGAAATCACTTCATCCCCTTGTGATAACACCACTGAACAAGTAGATTCACTGGTATCCAAGCACAGGATAAAAGGCTTCAAATGCTTACCCCCTGAATGGATAAGAGCGCATTCACTAAATGGGCTCGACCTTGAGTATTGACGTGTTGATATTGAAAACCTTTGAGCCAAAGTAATGAAGCATGAAAAAACGCACTACCTGATTGGTACTCAACTTGCCAAGGACTTGGATCCAACGATAATCTTTGATGATGATAACATGCTTTTAATTCAGTTTGCTCAACCCCTTGTTGTGCTTTCAAAGGAATAGAGCGGCATGCACCTTCAGATATCAACACTGTGACCGGCTTAAAAGATTTAAGCACTTTTTTAGGCCAGAGATAAGCTTTTCCTGAATGCACAGTCACTTTCAACTGCTGAATATTTAAATGCGATGGCACGATTCGATCATGCAAAGGACGTGGTGATACTCGATCTGCGTTGGCTAAAATTTGAGCTTGTTTAGCTTCAGACAATTGAGCCCACTCTTGATCTGAAAAGCCTAAGCGTTCTGGGGTATGCGCACAACCCAACAAACAGCCTACTATGAGCAATTGCCCCATTAAAACGTTTCGACTCAACATGCTCCCCCCTCTTCTGAGGTCTCTCATTAAATCCTATGATTGATCATAGCAATCACCTACTCAAAAGTGAACCCTAACTCTTTTCAAAATAAACTTATACATACAAGCACACCGCTGTCTCAGTTTTGTCTTAACCCATATAACAAGCTTGATTTTATAGGTTAATCGAAGTACTGTATCCAATTTATTTAATCATTTAAATTGGGCGGAGTTTTAATCCATGAGCACTTTAACAGATGCGGCGCTACATTATCATCGACATCCTAAACCTGGAAAACTAGCAACAGAATTACCTAAGCCTATGGAATCATCAGAAGATTTAGCATTGGCTTACAGCCCAGGTGTAGCAGAGCCCGTTAAAGCAATTATAAAAGATCCAGAAGCTGCATATCACTTCACAGGAAAAGGAAACTTAGTGGGTGTCATTTCAAATGGAAGCGCTATTCTGGGATTAGGCAATCAAGGCCCCTTAGCCGCTAAACCTGTGATGGAAGGTAAGGCCGCATTATTTAAAAAATTCGCAGACATTGATGCTTTTGATATTGAAATTGATGCCAAACAACCTGAAGAAATGATTCAGGTGATTCAAGCTTTAGCTCCAACTTTTGGCGGCATCAACTTAGAAGACATTAAAGCCCCTGAATGTTTTTTAGTTGAGCAAACACTACAAGAACGTCTTAATATCCCTGTTTTTCATGATGATCAGCATGGAACTGCAATTACAATTGGAGCCGCATTACTGAATGCAGTCATCATTCAAGAAAAAAAGCTGGATGCGATTAAAGTCGTTATCTATGGCGCGGGCGCCTCTGCATTAGCCTCTGGACATTTCCTGCACGCGCTAGGTCTTGATGTATCGCAAATGACTTTTCTAGACAGTCGAGGCGTGATTCACGACGAACGTACAGACCTTAACCCTTACAAACAAGCCTTCGCAAAAAAAACAACACACCGAACCCTCCATGATACACTTCGCGAAGCAGATGTATTGATTTGTTTAGCGGGTGCTTCGATTGATGATGCCTCAACACTCTTACCCTTAATGGCCGATCGCCCCATTATTTTCACTCTCTCCAACCCTACTCCAGAAATTGATCCAATACTGATTAAAACACTCCGACCCAATGCAATCATTGCAACTGGCTTAAGCAACTTAAACAATCAGGTTAACAATGTGGTTTGCTTTCCCTATATCTTCAGAGGCGCACTCGACGCGCGCGCGACTCACATTTCAACAGATATGATGATTGCTGCAGCACATGCTATTCAATCAATAGCTCAACAACCTCCTGTAGACACCTCTCTTGTTTTTGGGCCTGAATATATTTTGCCCAAACCCAATGATCTACGATTGCGCGAAATTGTCCCTAAAGCGGTTCAAAAGGCTTATGAAGATTCTCTCTAATCATCATACCTTCTCATTTAATATAAAATACCGTAGCAACTTATATACCCGAAAACTGACAATTGATTGAACAGCTCACTCAAGATATCTCAATACATCATACTTAGAGGATATATATTGCTTGCCTCATCCATGAGGACTGCTTCATGGCGCTCATCAGCCGCAACACAAATGCTTAAACTGATCCATTGAATCACATGTATCGATGATGATGTCAAATAAGCATTTTTAAATCTTAAAACCCTTAATTTTATTACAAAAAAATTCTCAAGCGCGTCACCACGTTCGATTGTACACTCACCTCAAACTGAACTACTTGATACTTTCTAAAAGGCGCATTCAAACATAATTCCGAATATCAACATTTCATAAAAAACAATCAAAAACAGTCACTGATCACACTTAACAGATTTAAAATCCGCTTCAAATGCAAACCGCCCTCTAAACTTTGATCTAAACCCTACTCAACTGATCTTAAACATTCAATACAATAGATGCTATAAACAAGAGATTAAATAGCACCCAGTGAGATTAGAAACCTGTATCAGAACCCAAACATGAGTCAAAGTAATCAACTCAAGCCCCTTGCTTCATTCAATTGTCCGTTCAGGCATCTCTAACACTCCCTGAATCTACCCTCACAAAGCCTAATGAAATTCAAACAAAATACCCCTTCATTAGGAAGGATGTTCACTAGCGGGCATCAATGATCATTTCCAGGAACTTTTGCAAGAAAGATCAATTAAAAAACAAGATCACATAGGGATATATCACGTTGAATACCCCTTTATTTTTCAATAAAATTAAACAGATAAAATGACTCCTGAGAACCGCTTCAATCCCATGTCAAGACTGATTCAATAGCACTCTGCAATTGACCTATTGAGAAACATCTAAAAAGGATTTGAACTGACCTTATGTCAGCTCATGCAGTATTAGATTCAGCCAGCGAGATAACATATGATTGATCCATCACATCACAATGCAGGAGTATTTGAAATCATCAAAAAATAATGAAACAGGATTTAAATTATAAAGGCCATCCTCCAGGGAGCACACTTGTAAAAGTGCCCCCCTGTATTCAGTGTTGATCGAATATCATCTATTCGATAGACCTGATATTGTGTGCGGCCAACATTCAGCGTTCCTTGCTGATCAATGAACTCAATCCTTTGAGCTCTGTTCAGGCTCATCCTTGAGCCTATGATGTTAACCGCCCACAACCTTCCTTGGTTGTTTCTTGTTCAATATTCACGCGATCATCCTTGATCTGTCAGCCTCCTTGGCTTTCATGAATACTGAACATAATTAAATTTTAAACAAATCCTCAACAAAAACAATCACATAACAGACAGATACAGATGTCCTCACACAAAACAAAAAAACCAAAATCAATAAAAAGGCAATAAAATCAACAACTTAATGCAATACTGCTTGTTTTATGCGATTTAAGTCGTTTCGCACACTGGTCAATATCTTACACAATCAAGGGTCAAAAGCTTAATGGCCCGTAATCCTTTTAAAGTGTCATTTTATTATACACTTAGCTAAATAATACTAAAAATGAGACAGTATACGTATTGATTTGATAAAAAAACTAGGCCTAATTTTTAAATCATATTATAATAGATCTAAATTTTAATTGAGAGACACTTATGCCTCATCATGGTTTTTTATCCGGGAAAAAAGCGCTGATCATTGGAATGGCTAGCAACCGCTCTATTGCTTATGGCGTGGCTCAAGCCATGCATGCACAAGGCGCCACACTGGCTTTTACCTTTCAAAATGAACGTTTATCGGCTCGTGTAACTAAATTGGCACAAACATTCAACTCAACACTACTCTTTCCCTGCGATGTCAGTGATGATTTAGCCATCGATGCCCTGATGGACTCAGTCAAACAACACTGGGATAACATTGATATTCTGATTCACTCTGTTGCATTTGCGCCTTCAGATCAACTTGAAGGTCATTTCCTAAAAAACATCACACGTGATGGCTTTAAAATGGCACATGACATCAGCAGCTATAGTTTAGCGGCTCTCGCTAAAGCGGCTCATCAAAAAAACTTATTACAATCTGGCAGCGCCATCACCGCAATGACCTACTTAGGCGCAACACGAGCCATGCCCTCGTACAACACAATGGGACTTGCTAAAGCTTCTCTAGAAGCAAATGTGCGCTATTTAGCCTTATGCTTAGGCCCTGAAGGCATTCGAGTCAATGCTGTCTCAGCCGGCCCGATCCGAACACTAGCAGCTTCTGGCATTAAAGGATTTAAAAATATGCTAGATTACAATGCGAAAGTTACACCTTTAAAACAAAATGTCACCACTGAGCAAGTGGGAAATGCCACCGCTTTTCTCTCTTCTGACTTAGCCTCAGGCATCACAGGTGAAATCATGCATGTTGATGCAGGATTTAATATGGTCGGGATGGCTGATTTAAGTGAACAACCTCAATAAGGATATTAGACGATGTGGATAGAAAACTATCTCATTTTTTTGTTAAAAGCCCTCACTGTCCTATTCACAGCTGCAGGCATCATGGCCCTCATAGGGCGAAGAAATCCATCAGATCGGCACTCAAACATCACCATTGAGCACTATAATACAACCCTTCAAGATACCCAAAAACGCCTCAACAAAACCCTTAAGAAAAAAACCAAACGCTCTAAATCTGATGTGCCTGACCAGCCTCGTTTATTTGTTTTAGAATTCAAAGGGGATATCAAAGCTTCACAAACTCAATATTTACGAGAAGAAATTTCAATTCTGCTCACCCTAGCGAACCCTGAAAAAGATGAAGTCCTATTAAAACTAGAATCCCCTGGTGGAACCGTTCCAGGTTATGGTTTAGCGGCGGCACAATTGACACGCATTAAATCAGCAGGCCTACCTTTATACGTTGCAATTGACCAAGTCGCTGCCAGCGGTGGCTACATGATGGCCTGTGTTGCAGATCATATTTTAGCAGCCCCTTTTGCCATTCTTGGATCAATTGGCGTGGTATTACAAATACCTAACATTCATCGCTTACTTAAAAGACATGCTATTGATTTTGAACAATTAACAGCCGGCGAGCACAAACGAACCTTAACTTTATGTGGGCATAATACACATGAGGGTCGCACTAAAGCACAACATCAGCTTGAAACCACACATGCTTTATTTAAAGATATGATTCAAACACACCGCCCTAAGATCGATCTAGACACTGTTTCAACAGGAGAATATTGGCATGCATCTAGTGCACAATCACTTCACTTACTTGACACCCTCATGACCTCTGATGAATTTATTTTTAATCACCTCAATACACACCAAATTTATCAGATGACCACCACACACAAAACAACTTTTATTGAAAAAATCACACAAGCCTTCACAAAAACATTACAATACTTTAATTCAAAAATACCCTACTCTTTTTAAATGGGGCACGATGAATGACTCAAGATACTTTAGCGCTGTTTGATTTCAAAGCCTGCACAACACTGATTGGCTCTCAAGCACGCGCACACACCTTGATGCAAACTTTTATGGATGCGTTACCTGAAGCCTATGGTACACTTGAAACCCTTGATGGAAAAGCAGCATTATCGGAATTTTGTCACCACTGGATTGGCGCAATGAGCTACTGCAGCATGCCTCAACTTAAAGCTAAGCTCGAACATCTATATCACTTATCTCATACACATCCCTTCGAAACCTTGAAACCCTATATTCAAGATACACTCAACACCATGAACTTGATGATTCAGTCATGGCCCAATATTTCTTTTGATCATGAGGGAGCAAGTCACTGATGCCTCATTCAAATACCACCTCAACACTCAAGCATTTTGACCATCTAGCCCGACATTGGTGGAATCCAGATGGCCCAATGAAAACCTTACATCAAATCAATCCCATTCGAACTCAATGGATTTCAAACCATCTAACAGCACCTCAACAAGTATGTGACATTGCCTGTGGTGCAGGATTACTCACAGAAGCACTTGATGATGCCGGACATCACATGACGGGTATTGATGCAAGCCCCTCACTGATTCAAGTCGCTCAAGCACATGCCGGCAATCGCACGATCAACTATCACCACACCACAGTAGAGTCATTTGCAGCACAATACCCCGAACACTTCGATGCCATAACCTGCTTGGAGCTGTTAGAACATGTGGACAATCCTCAACGCATGATTCAACATTGCGCAACATGCTGTAAACCCGGCGGCCTCATTTTTCTTTCAACACTCAATAGAACCCTCAAAGCTTTCATACTCGGCATTGTTGTTGCAGAACATTTAATGAATTGGGTCCCTAAACACACGCATCAATACGAACAGTTTATTCGCCCTTCTGAATTAAAGGCATGGGCTCATACACAAGGCCTACAGCTCAAAGACCTGATGGGATTGACATTAAACCCATGGACTGGACACGCCGCTCTTTCAAAGAAAATTGATATCAATTATCTCATGTGTTTTAAAAAGCCATTACACTGAATCTACAGGCGCTTCAGCCTCAGACACACTAGACAATGCACGGCCAACCACCTCCTTTAAATCCATAGAAAGTGATTGAATCTTTGAAATTCGCACAAGCTCAGCTTTCATTAAATCTTGACGTAGAGAGTCGAAACGCCGCCAGTGCAGCAGAGGCTGGCATAATCGAGCCGCTAGATTTGGGTTAAATTCATCAATTTGAATAATTTTATCGACCAAAAAGGCATACCCTGCACCATGACTCTGGTGAAAACCAATCACATTATGCATGCTAAACACACCAATCAAGGCTCGCACACGATTTGGATTAGTCAGATCAAAGGCCTCGTGCTGGCACAATTTTTTAACGGCATTCAAGCCATCAGCTGCACTTGAAATCGCTTGTGCGCCAAACCACTTATCAATCACTAAAGGCTCATGCGACCATTTAGCATAAAAAGCATTTAAAATTCGATCACGATATTCTGTTTGATCACTATGCACGATGGCAGCTACAGCCCCCATCATATCAGTCATATTATCTGATGATTCAATTTGTTTTTGGCATAAAATACAAGCTGACTCACGACCTGAATAAATTAAATTCAATAAGCTAAAATTCCTCAGACTACGCATTGAGACATCATGAACAGTATATTGATATGGAACTGCAGTATGACAAGCATGGTAGGTTTGTTCAAACAGATCATACAGCGCTGTTGCACAATGCTGCAGCAATGCTTTTCGAATTTCATACAACCGAACAATATCCTCTTCAGGAAATTGCTCCAACAAATAACGTTCACTTGGGAACGCCAAACATTCTACTTTTTCTTGCCCGGTAAAATCATCATCATTTAAAATTGAAGCATAAGCGTTTAATAGATCATCAGAGAACTCAACAACAGCGGACGAGCTTTTTAAGCACATTCCAACATGTTCAACGTATAACTGATTTAAAATAGACCATCGAACATAAGCATCCCGCTCATGTGCTAAGACACTCAATGCTTCAGTTCTTGACTGATTATACTTCAACTGTACTGGCGCACTAAAACCTCTTAACGGAGAACATAAGGGACTTTCTGAAAAGCCTTTTAATTTAAAAGTCTTGGAGGGAGCATCTAATATCAAGAGGTGCTCTGACGCACAATGACCCGCTTCATCGATGGCATCAAGCGACTCACCTGATTGACTCATCAGCCCCAAACGAATTGGGATCAGTAAAGCTGGCATCGCCTGATTCACTGCGGGAGCTTCCTGCTCAACTTGGCAAGTCAGCACACCCGTTGAAGCATCATAATCTGTTTTAAAGTGCACACAAGGTGTTCCTCGTTCAGTATACCACTGTCTAAACTGACTCATTTCATAGCCACTGGCTTGGGCCATTGAGCTTAGAAATTCATCGATGGTAATTGCTTGACCATCATATGCATCAAAATAATGCTGCATACCCGCTTGAAAAACCGCCTCGCCTAACCAAGTATGTAACATCCGTACCACTTCAGCACCTTTGTTATAGACCGTCAATGTATAGAAATTGGTAATTTCTAAATAAGAATCAGGTCGAACGGGGTGCGACATAGGGCCGGCATCTTCTATAAATTGAGCCATTTGAATAATTTTTGCCTCTTCAATTCTCCGCACACCCACTGAAGATAAGGACGCCGCAAAACCCTGTTCCCTAAATACAGTTAACCCTTCTTTTAAGCACAACTGAAACCAATTTTGTAACGTGATGCGATTACCCGTCCAATTATGAAAATATTCATGCCCCACAACCACTTCAACACCTAAAAAGTCTGCATCTGTAGCCGTTTCTGTTTTAGCTAGAACATAGCGATCATTGAATATATTAAGGCCTTTATTTTCCATAGCTCCAAAATTAAAATCGCTGACCGCAACAATCATGTAGCATTCTAGTTCATATTCACGCTGATACGTTTGTTCATCCCAGGCCATCGCTTTCTTTAACGCCTCAAGTGCAAAGCGTGCTTGCCCAGTTTTTCCAGACTCGACATAGACAGCCAAATCAACACTGCGACCAGATTGAGTGACATATGTATCGGTGACTGCATCAAATTTTCCAGCAATCAAAGCAAATAAATAACTCGGCTTTTTCGAAGGATCGTGCCAAGTCACCCAATGCCGACCTCCTGGCAACTGACCCGAATCAATGCGATTACCATTAGACAGTATCACTGGAGACTGATCATAATCTGCTGTGATAGTACAAGTATAAACACTCATGACATCAGGTCGGTCCACAAAATACGTGATACGCCGGAATCCTTCTGATTCACACTGTGTGCAGTAATTACCTTTTGAAAGATACAATCCAGATAAAGTTAAATTCGCACTGGGGGAAATCTCGACGATAGTCTCCAGCACAAATTGCTCGGGCAGATTAAAGAGCGTCAATGATGTGTCATCAATTCGGTAATCATCTGACATCAAAGGTTGCTGATCAATTGAAATCTCTAATAATCTTAAAGCCACACCATCAAGCACCATTGGAATTGTGACATCATCGACCATACGACGACATTGCAATGTTGCTTTAACTTGAGTTAAAGATGCACCTAAATCAATTGATAACGCAACTGTTTCAATTGTATAAGGGGAAGGTTGATATTCAGATAAGTACACTGCCTTATTGGTATCTGCCATCTAAAACTCCATTTTAATGTATTTGCTAAGATTGACAAAGAATAGCCTTCACATCAAGTATAATCGCACTTGAGATCATGATGATTGCCTCAATTTCAAGATTATGTTAAATTAATCAAGGTTTAAAACCAGATGATTGACATGAAAACCGCATGGGCAGAAGAAGCATCTAAACTTCAACACACCATTCAAACCTATCACCCAGGACAGATCCAAATCAATGACATCACCTATACTCAACCCGTGATCCTCTGTGAAACACAACCCCTTAAACATTGGCCTATTGATACACTTTTAGACATAACACCTGATATGCTTAACGCTTTAAGCTCAATTCCAACCTTAATCTTAATTGGAACAGGTCCTCATCATCAATCAATTCCACTCAACCTGATTGCTCAATGCATGTATCCCATTGAAGTGATGCATACACGCGCTGCTTGTCAAACCTACACTGTACTCTCACAAGAACATCGTGCAGTGATACTTGCAGCATTTTTATAAGCGAGTTCTATCGATGTCTTTTTCTGTGACGCTGGCTCAAATCAATTCAATCATTGGAAATGTTAATGCCAATACTCACATGATACAAAAAAGTATTCAACAAGCGATCAAAGCAGATTCTGACTTAATTGTTTTTCCAGAATGTGCACTCACAGGTTACCCTCTCTACGACCTCACACAATATCCTTCATTGCATGATGAAATTGAAGCTGCCTTAAAACAAATTATCCCCATGAGCAAACAGATTGCTATTGTTTTAGGTTATCCAAAGAAAATTGGACAGGATGTTTATAATTGTGCTGGCTGGTTCATGAATTCAGCGATAATCACAGAGTATTTTAAACAATCTTTAGTGAACCATACGTGCTTTGATGAAGTGCGCGTCTTTAAAACGGGCTTGAAACCGTCTGAAATCATCACCTATTGCAATCATCGATTTGCATTGTCGATTTGTAATGATATTTGGACACCTGAGACACCGCTGACTTCAGAGCCAGTTGATTATTTGATTAATTTAAGCGCCTCTCCTTTCCATATGGGCAAACGGGCACTGCGCCATACCATACTGAAACAGGCAAGACATCAAGCTCAACGCATCCTCTACGTCAATGCAGTAGGTGGTCAAGATGGCTTAGTTTTTGATGGTGGCAGCCAAATCGTCGGCCCCCACGATACACTATATTATGAAGCACCATACCACCACACAGATTGCACTACAGTCACCCTTGACAACCTACAACCCATTCAACCTTCTACTGAAACGCTTGATGATCTTCAGGCCACTTTGTGCCTAGGGCTCAAGGATTATTTACATAAGAATCACTTAAATCGAGTCTGTCTTGGTTTGTCCGGGGGCATTGATTCTGCTTTGGTTGCAGCTATTGCTGTTGATGCATTAGGCTCTGAACATGTCACAGGTCTATGGATGCCTTCACCTTACAGCTCAACCTTTAGCCATGACTGTGTCCAAGCATTGGTCGAAATGCTTGACATTCAATGCATCCACCTACCCATCACACCGGCTTTTGAATGCATTCAATCCACTTTAAATAAAGCAACCTCTAAACTTGCGAGCCAAAACTTACAAGCTCGTTTACGTGGACTATATCTAATGCAATATAGCAACACTCATGCCGCTATGGCTTTAGCGTGCAGCAATAAAAGTGAATTGGCCATGGGCTACTCAACCCTTTATGGTGATTTAGTTGGAGGAATTGCACCTATTGCTGATTTAACTAAAACGCAAGTCTATACACTCTCAAGATACTTGAATAAAAACCATCTTCGCATTCCAGAGATGATCTTAAATCGTGCGCCCACTGCAGAATTGGCCCCTCACCAATTCGATACAGATGACCTTCCACCCTATGAAACCCTTGACCCTATTCTTGAAGCATTGCTTGATCCTCAACACCACAATAAACTTAGCACTGTTCACGCAGATCAAACTCTAACCCAATTGATTAGGAATAAGCTGCAAACCTCTGAATTCAAAAGAAAACAGATAGGCGTCATTATTCGAACACACCCCACTTCATTCAACTTAGATCGTCGCTACCCAACAACCTATCACTTACCTTCAGCCTGACACCCTTTCATGCTCGATCTATTTAAAACAATGCAATTGACCCAATTAATATGAACCTCCAGCACTTTTTAATCGCTCATCTTGCCTGTCAATTCGATCCAAAAATCTTATTGAATAGCCTTGATTTAAAAATCAATCAAACCAGACAACAATTCTACCAGTGAACTGATCTCAAGCGCATATAAGGCAAAGGCACTTTAAATGATCAACGAACTCAATCCCTCATATGCGTCATAGGTCAAATGAATTAAAAGTATTTAAATTAACTTTTAAAAAAATCAACATATAGACTTTTAAGTACACTCATATTGAAATGATCACAAAAGATATTAAGGATTTAAATCAAGATCACTCCAAAATAATAAAAGAAAATATATGAGCGGTTCATCATAATCATCGAGACTTCATATAATATTCAGATATTTTAGGATTTCTAGAAAGCGATCAATATAGGCATTTGGGAACCGGCCAACCCTTAGAACGATGATGATTTAGAGGGGATAGCCGGTAATGGCCTATCTTTATCTAGGGGGGGAGGCGGTAATGGTCTATCTTTATCGAATCGATCAATCCTTTCTGGAATATTAGCTTCTTGATCAGCCCATGGATTCGAATAAGATTTTAGATGATCTGCATAGCCAAATATCAAAGTCAAACCTCCCATGATCATCACTGAACATATCACACTGCTTAAACCCCATAGCCAAGAGACGTCAAATAATTGGGCAATATAATATTGAGGAAGGTGAAAGATTAAACTCAGCATCAAACCCAAGATTAAAGCTATCACACCTGTAATTTGAGCAAAGCACCATGATTGAGACTGAGCACCAAAACCTTGCTTCGCAGTGATATCCACCATCATGATCGCTGCTGCAATTAGCACGCATAATAAGATTCCATCATACAAAGGGGTTGCTAAATAGGTTACAGGCACTCCAAAAGCAAGACCTGTCCCCAAACAGGCAAGTGCTGCCATCACCAGTGTATGCATCAATATTTGTTTATGAACCACCTTATCTTCAGGCCCCCAGCCTGCATAGCACCCTCCCCATATAAGCAATGGGACGAGTACCAGCGCCACCTGAGACAGCAAGACAGACTGAATGATTAAAACAGAAGCCATGAAACCCAGTATCAAAACAACCATCAGAATTTGAAAAAATCTAATCGCTTTATCCTGCTTGACCTCCAGAATGTTGTCATCTAAGCGTTTATCTTCATAAGCTTTTATCTTATTGCTTAATTCTTTGTATCGAGCATCCACCTCCTTTTGATCTTCCTTAAAATATTCAACGAATCTATTCAGGCAATTAAAGACGTAAATAATATCCTCTTCTTTAGCCTTTAATATCTCCTCCATTAAATAACGTACACCCCATAAATTCTGGAATGATCCCAACATTTGTTGCTGGGCTTGATAGTCTTCAGCTTTCAAATGTTTTTTTAAACGTTGAATAAAAGCTTGAGCGTCTTTTTTAGCTTGTTTCAGCACTGATCGAGCTTCTTTCAAAGCCTTTTGTGTAGTTTCGACTAAAGCTTTCTCTGAAGCATTTCTGTATCGTCTCAAATCAGACTCAGCCTCATCAACAACTGATTGCTTTTCTAGAATGGAGTTAAAATGCACAATGGCTTCCCGATCTGGCAAGAGCACCTCTACGTCTTGCCGCACCTCATAATGATTCATCTGATTACGACACCACAGTGTAAAGGCATCAAAATCCTCGAGACGATTCTGAGCTGATTGAGCAATGGCTTGGTAGCGATACAAGATATTCATTTTTACAATTAAATTACATTTCGATGTAGGCTCTAATTTTGGCCAAACAGAGGCTAAAGTCCGTAAAACTTTTGAATCATATGTGTCCATTGCGTCGCTAGCACTCTTTGTGTCGGGAGTAAAGCCAGGAGCATGTCCTTTTTGAGCCCACGTTTGAAAACCCTCATAAAAACGCTGCCTCATAAGTGCCTCATAGAGTTCTTTCTCTTGCCGCTGCAGCGGTTGAAAGTGCACCACTGCAGCCTCAGAAAAGGGAATGCTAGAGTCATGAGTTCGATCTCGCTCATTGATATCCGCTTGATAGCGCGAAATTAACTGCAACAAGTTTGAAACCTCAGGTTCAGACTTTGCTTTAAAGTAAGCCTTAAATTGCTCATGAAAAGTCTTGTGTGGGATCTTGATTTCTTTCTTCGAAGCGCTGACTTCTAACTCAAAATAATCGCACCTTGCTGCAACATATTTTTGAAATGAATGCGATCGTTTTTTACGATCATTACAATAAGCAAAGACGTTAAGAAAATCTTTCAATACAAGCTGTGCGAAAGTTGGCTGCTGTGCAGAGTGCCTCGTACAAAAATCCATTGAATGTCCCAAAATCGTAAAAAAAGCCATTAACTTTTCTGAAACAGGATCACTCACCGTCACAATAACTTTTTGGTGCTCAACGACAATGTGCTCTTGAGATAAATCCGGAACTGACTTCAATATCTCTGAAAAAAAACTTTTTTCTTCTACCGTTGCGTCCTTGTTCGTCAATGCAAAGCATATAAATCTAAAAATATCAAGAATATGGTAATTGCTCAACTTCGCCGACTTTAGGTGCTGCGAATGAAGTGAATCCTCAGATTGAACACCCTCAGTCAGTAACTTAAACACCGCAGGTGTTGAACCAGGCTCTACTAATTGAGCGCTTATAGCCTTTAGCCAATCCCGTGCAATAGAATAATATTGAGAATCTTGCATGCTGATATTAAGCAATTCAGTCATCGTTCACTTCCTATGATTTAAGATAAGTCCTTTAAAGCGATCACAAAGAGACTTAAAACTATATTGACTTGATTGAATCTGAAATAGTTTTAATACGCCTTGCTTGTTGCTTCAATCCTAAACGTTCGTAGCTATGAATCATTAATTGTAAAGTTGGTTTTGCATTACTTTGATTAAAATCAATGGCGATGACCTTCATCGCACGATTTAATGCCGCTTCGTACGCGCCTTGTTTGAAATAATACCGAGCAACATCTAATTCATTTTGAGCAATCAGCTGTCGCAAATAGCGCATCAAGCTTAAGGCAGGCTTTACATATGGAGAATGAGGATACAATTCAATGCTCTGTTTAAGACGAGCGAAGCTGTCTACAATCAGATCTACACCATGATTATTTGGATGATAATCCACCATACGTTGAAGTGCACTACTGTGTTTAAGCAATGGAGATAACGCCCTCATATACTGAGCATAAGCTGCACCTTGATCACGCACATAGCGATGAATATATTGCTCTGCTAATAAATCAACCATTGCCGCTTCCCTCAGCATAAATCGAGCATAAATTGAATTCAAAATGGCTTGTTTAGTATGCTTTGAAATTGGATAGTGGGTACTTAAAGCCTCAAAGTTTTCCGCTGCTTCGTGATACCGCTTAGCTTTAAAATCATAAGATGCTTTTTGATATAAATGATCCTCTGATTGCTGATTAAATTGATCGACTTTAGGCAACTGATGTGCACAACTGGACAATAATAACCCTAAACCTAAAACCCAATATCGCATTGAATACTCACCTCAACAATAACATTGATTAAATTAACATAGCCCTTGAATCAATTACAAGCAACCCTTCCTCAGAATCAATGCCATAGAAAAGAGCCCTATAAGATCTATCTTGATGCATTAAGATTGTTTATAATTGAATTCTATTTTGTTTGATCTGAGTACCATGTCAACCCAATCTTATATCCACACGGTTTCTAAAACCCATCACCTCATACGCCTGGATCAATATTTAAAAGCCTTACACCCTAATGATTCCAGAACACACATTCAATCGGCCATTAAATCTGGACATGTTTGTGTTGACGGTCAAATGATCGCATCGCCAAAATTCAAAGTGCTTGAGGGCCATATCATTGAGTTTTTTGAACCTTCAAAACTGGATACAACCACCTGGCAACCACAACCCATGCCATTAGACATTCTGTTTGAAGATGATGAGCTATGCGTGATCAATAAAACAGCACACTGTGTGATGCACCCAGGGGCAGGCACCCCTGATCACACCCTTGCCAATGCAATGTTAGCCTATCATCCTCCCGCTAAAGATTTAGACCGAGCGGGCCTCATTCATCGATTAGACCAAAACACCACAGGATGTTGCATCATCGCCAAAACTCAGCTTGCACAACAAATATTAACACATGACTTATCCATTCGAATCATTGAAAGAACTTACCTTGCATTAGTACACGGTTCAATTGAACTTCCAGGACACGTGAATGCCGCCATCGGCCGACATCGCACACGACGTACTTTAATGAGTGTATCACCCTCAGGGCGAGCGGCTTGCACACATTATCGCCCTATCCAGCGTTACCCTGAACATACTTTACTTGAACTTAAACTGGAGACAGGTCGGACACATCAAATTCGTGTTCATATGAAGCATATGAACCATTCTATTGTCGGTGACAGGGCTTATGGCCAGCAACGTGCACCTTCAAAAATCTATCCAAGCTCTGTTCGTGAAGCCTTAATGAATCACCCCTATCAAGCATTACATGCCACTCGAATCAGCTTCAAACACCCCATCCATCAAAAAACCATCATGGTTGAAACACCCCCTCACGCTCCATTTTCAACTTTACTCGAAATACTTGAGCCTTTCATCACATCAAATGATGAGTATGATCAATGAGCACTCACCTTAATATTCATTGGCCTCATGCTCCACATGTCCGTTCAGTGGTCACCTATCGAACAGGTGGTGAAAGCCCTGAACCCTTTAATTGTTTTAATTTAGCCACACACGTAGGTGATGACCCTGCCTGTGTTACACTTAATCGAAAACGTCTCATGCAAGCCACATCAATGCCCAGTGAACCTTTATGGCTGAATCAAAGTACACACAGCGCTACAGTTATTCATGCTTCAGATTATGACCCTCAAGCACCAGTTGATGGCATTTGGACCACTGAGCCCAATACCGTATTGAGCATTTTAACTGCAGATTGCTTATCACTGCTGTTTTATCAACCTTCAACACATGCTATTGCAGCTTGCCATGCAGGGTGGCGCGGTTTAACACAACACATCATCCCGGCCACCCTCAACGCACTACCAGGACCTGCCAGTGACACATGGGTTTGGGTGGGCCCTTGTATCGGCGAAGAGCACTTTGAAGTAGATGGATCAGTTGCAACACAACTCTATCACTCTATTCAAGGTTTACCACCTCATACTGGCTTACAAACAGTTAATCTAAAACATATTGCGCGTCAACAACTCATTCATTCAGGCGTGAGCCATTATCGTTTAGATCCACGCTGTACTGTGAACCATCACACGACATTATTTTCATATCGAAAAGCTCAATCAAACATCACCGGCCGTTTTGCAAGCTGCATTTGGCTAGCGTCTTGATTAAAAGTATTTTATACTGAATCCTCAACTCATGATCCATAAGGTTGTTAACTGATGCATCAAATGTTCAAACTCATCAGCCTCTTTGCTTTATTCCTGATTTCATACAATACATCTGCTCAAACGCATTCAATAGAACAATCCCTTGCACCGACGTTGAAGAAAGTCATGCCTGCTGTGGTGCATATTGAAGTAACAGGCAGTCCATTTTGGTTACGCTCTCAAATGCCCCCCTCTAAACAAAAAAATAGATCAAATGCGCCTGTTCAAGCTCAGCAAATTGGATCAGGGGTTATTCTTAATGCCGAAAAAGGGATCATTGTCACCAATGCACACTTGGTTTTAAAAGCAGAGAGCATCACGGTGACCTTAAATGATGGCCGTCATTTCATGGGACATTTAGTGGGCTTAGATAGCCCAACTGATTTAGCCGTAATCACTATCAAACCCATTCGCTTGACCGCGATTGCTCAAACTGAAGACACTGTTCATGTTGGAGATCAAGTGATTGCTGTTGGCAGTCCTTTTGGCTTAACTCAAAGTGTAACTTCGGGTATTGTAAGCGGCATTCATCGTCATTTAGGGATCGAAGGCGTAGAAAACTTCATTCAAACCGATGCCTCAATCAACCCTGGAAATTCAGGGGGTGCCTTGGTCAATCGATCCGGAAAACTAATTGGCATTAATACAGCAATTCTCTCAGCTTCTGGAGGCAACATTGGAATTGGATTTGCAATCCCGATTAATATCGTAGAACCTATTACTGCACAACTACTCCAATACGGTAATGTTAAGCGTGGTTTACTAGGTATTGTTGCGCAAACATTGACGCCAGCTCTGAGCAAAGCACTTCACTTAAAACATACAGAAGGCGCTTTAATCAATCATATCATCCCAGGTTCTGCCGCCGAAAAAGCAGGCCTTAAGGTTGAAGACCTTGTGGTTAAAGTGAATGAAGACCCTATTACCAACGCACCCAATATTAAAAGCCTAGCGGCGGTATTACGCGCTGGATCAAAAGTGCATTTAACTCTAGAACGTGCTGGGAAAATCCTACACCCCACCGTTATATTAAGTGACCCCAGCCAAAAAACTACACGACATAAACCTTCGACACCTCAATCTTATCTCAAGGGCCTTGAACTTCAAAACTTAGATCGAATGATTGATGGTGAACGTGTTGTGTTAGGGGTTGAAGTTTTACACACGGCCACTGGCAGCGCTGGATGGTTAGCTGGATTAAAACCACATGATATTATCATAGCGGTTGATCACACCCCTGTACACAACTTAAAAACGTTCATTAAACAGATAAACGCTCCAACACATCATGGTCATTTGTTGCGTGTGCTCAGGGATTTCAACAAACTTTACTTAGTCATTGAAACCTAATCGAACGTCTAACCGTTTCACGCAAACCTAAGATCACAATGAATCAATAAAACGCTGCCTGAATAGCTTTAGATGCAATGGTTCAGTCTAATCATGATGCGGTTCAAACACAGCAATCACATTAAGCGTTTCTAGTGATCATCAAATCTTGAAGATGCTTAATCAAGATCCAGGGGGCTGTCTTAATTGAGTAAACCTCACGCTCAACCACCCTGAACGTGTTTAAGTAATACTCGCATTCAATCACCCCATATCTGCATCTAACAGCTATGATATACAATCAAGCATCCACTGGTGATTCAAATCATTGCATCAATGATACTTCAATTATTTGATCACAACTGGAAGGCATACACTGCTTAAGCCCTTAAAACATGATAAAGTATGATCAAACACAGCGATAAGGCGGTAAGCTTTATCAAAATCAACCACTGTGTTTTAATGGGTTTAATTCTGATTGCATTGGAGGTGGTGGCATCAGCATTAATTGACTTTGATCTGATTCTAATTCACCACGTCTCAACCTTAATATTTCAGTTTGTAATCTAAAAATCAAATCACTTTGATCAGGCTGATGATGTAATAATTTTTTACATTCAGAAATTTCTTTCCTCAAATCTTGAATCAATAGACGTAAATCATTTGTACTCTCTTCATGTTTTTTTTTTAAATCTTGAATCTCTTGATCATGATCCGTTTTCATTTGAGTTTGATGATGATTTAAAGTGTTAATATGCTCTAACAACACCTGCTTCTGACAAGATACTTCATAACAATTCAAACCCGTTTGAATCATTGATTCAAACTCACTAAAACGCCTACGAAATAAATAACCACTCCAACCTGAACGCGCTGTTTGAATCGATTGGCTTAAATAACGCTTGACACGCACCAACAATAATTGCTCACATTCAATACTAGAGCACAACTGGTTTAAGACTTTAATATTTTTCAAACGCTCTGCATGAACACTTCCTGATCGCTCTAATTGATATAAAGCACATATAGATAAAATATGATCATGTAAACTTGGATGCTTACAGCATTGATGGGCCTGCACTATACTCTCCTTATTGAACTCATAGAACACGAGGAGTGATGGTCAACACACGAGACAACAGAAGGCTCGACCCTGTTTGAATGTTTTGAAATCCACTCATCAACCTTAAACAACAAGTCATGAGCTTGACTCAGATGCCCCTCATTCATCCATGGCAACATATACTTTAAACTGAAACGCATTAAGCTCAACTGTTCAAGCTGTACTAAAAATGATTCAAATCCTAATGAAACTTGACACGATTCAAAAACACATTGCATCTGTTTTAATTGTTCAAGATGCGTTAATTCTGAACAAGATGAATCAGCCCCCGAATCACTGAGTTCAGACCAAGGGGCAGCACCGGAGTCAAGCATTGATAGCCGATTAGTTAAGATTTCAGGGCAGGATCGTGCTAATTGAGGGTTTAAAATAAATGATCTAAAAGCATGAATCATCAATCGATCAGATTCATTTAAATTTTGATATAATAACCAATCCAAGTGCACTCTGATTGAATTCAAAGTTTTTTCACTGATTAAGTTCATTCTAATGATGGTGATTGAGTATAGATTAATCCATGAGTCATCTTTAAAATCAAATCTTATCACTGCATTTAGAATGTGATGATTTGATGTAGACAAGTAGGATTTATAAAGACAAATCGTTCTCCAAGGATGAATCATCTCATGCCAACGAGATCGATCTTTTCTCGCATCAATTAATTTCAAAATAGATTGATCCAGTTCTGATAAATACTCAACCTGACAAGATTGATGGGCCATTAACTGAGTGTGCATATGTTCATGAAATAATGTGCTCATATGATTTAAAAACACTTGAGACTCATTAAAGTGAATCGAAATATACCCTGTTACAACTCGTTCACATGAATCGATCCAATCCAAATAAGCACTTGAATCCTCCATGCAAGATAATTGATGAATTTTAAGAGTGCAAGCATCTGTTTGAGACTTTAATTCCATCAATTTTCTAATATCGGGGGTTGATTGAAAATCATTCAAATACACCTTATTTGAAAGAGTATCGTTCATCAGGTGCTCACACAGTTTAAAAATAAGCTCATTGCGCAATGATTCAGGATGTTCAAGCACTTGATTTAAACTCGAATGGATGATTGAACACGCTGCATCAGAAGCCCCTAACACTTGAACAATTGAATGATTTAAATCAAAACATTCAACCATTTGATGCCTTAAAAAGAGGGATTGAACTGCCAGTCTAGCAAAATGTGCTCGACTTGACGGCTCAAACAATTGAGTTAATTGAAATAATTCATCATCCCAATGCTGACTCAAATAATGCTCAATTAAACCCTCATTGAGCGTTCTTATTGAATTGATCCAAATAGATGAGTCCACTTGATGAAACAACCAGTTCCCAACTTGATAATAGATCGAATCAAATTGATCTAAATTTAATCCTAACACTAAACCCTGAGACCAACACATACACCACTGTTCATGTAGTAATTGTGCTAAATAAGGCCGATTGGCTTGACAGTTTTTCCAAATCCTCCATTGAATGTCTATCGGTTGATTCCAGGCCAGATGCTGCATCTTTTGAGTCGCTTTAAATGGATGAACCTCTATCCAAGCATTGAGATCATCTTCCAAAATAGATCCTTCAAGTTGAATCTGTTCGGTGTAAACACGTTCACTGAGTGATGGATAATAATCCAATAAAAATCGTTTAATGCTTAAAGGCAATTGTACATTTTCAAATGAATCATTCACATACAATAATCCTTTTTTAAGACTTACAGCACGTGACACATGTAATTTCAAATATTCAACCTGACTCGATTGAATACATTCTGATTTAAAAGAAGCACATTGCATGACAACATCAATCGACGTCTCTAATAACTTAACATCTTTGACCGTATCAGGTGATAAAATATATTGCGTTAAATATTTAATCGCTTGATGAATAGAACGGGTCGATCCCATGAATTCATGGCATACATAACGATTTAATCCCTCAATAAGGTCGTAAGATACTCGACCTGCAGATAATACCCCTGACAAACACTGAAGAGCTAAACATTCATCATATTGATGCCTCAACAATAGAATACTCTGATGAAGCCGTGTAGTTTCCAATTGAGCATTATCAAATGTCAATTGATCCAATCGATCAAATAAAGGATCACAAGCCTGTATGATCTGATGATTAGCCGAACCATTCAATTGATACTTAAGCATTTTAACTAAATGTTGATAAATGTCGAATTGATGCGTGATGATAGATTGGTAATATTGATTCAGCCAAGCTCGAGTACTCCACTGGAAAAACCATAATTGATTCATTGCTGTTTGAACTCGAATTTTCTCATGATTTAATGCATCGATGGCCTCTTGATACACTTGGCATTGATGATTGATGGTTTGCTTAACATTTAAATGTCTAACTTGAATAACCAAAGACCATAGTTTAAATAGACTCAAACTATTCTTAAAAAAACAATCAAAAAAACTTCGACCCAAAATAAAAGATAACCAGTGAGCTCGAACCTTCGGAATATGATCGATCATTCTTTTAGGTAATAATAAAAAAGAGTCTGGAAACAATGGACGATGGATTAAAGCCAATGATTCTAATTGAACGAATTGATTCAAATCTTCATATTGACTCAATCTGGATATCAAAGATAAATAACACTCTGCAGTTAAAGACAGTTTGCAAGTGTGGAGATCCTGATTCAATAAATAGATGAGTGGATTGAATCGATATTGATCAAAACCTGATTGAATCCCAAAGATGAGATCATATTTGATCATTGATTTAAAACGACCTTGCAGATGACAACATCTTTTAGTTAGATTCAAACACAAGCTTAATTGTTTTTCATAGTTGCCCGATTGATCACTCTCCATTTGATCTATCTTTGAATGAATTCGATCCAACTCACATTTCAAAAGATTCAGCTGATGAAAAGGCTCCATCAATTCAACCACAGATAAGACGCCATAGCTGTCAAATAATTTAATCCGTTTTAAATCCTCAGCATTGATGTGTGATACGTGCTGTTTCAGCTGATTAAAACACTCTAACCGTTGATTGAAATGTGCTTGATCAGCTATCCAAGATTGAACCACCTCAATCCGATCGTCTGAATTTAAATCTTCTAGATGTAAGGGTTGTCTCAAGTGCGCAATCAACTCTTCAGGATCTATGGATTGAATCGAGTCTAAACGTTTTTTTAGATGTGATAACACTTCAAAATAAGATTGATAAGATGAACGCATACCCAACCATCTAGACAAGAACCCTCTGAACATTTTGCCCCTCCTCAAGACATCACAGGATTATTATCTGAACATAGAGATCAAACGGTTAATACAGGAATTGGAGCTTAACTTAATAAGCTTGGGTGGATGAGTTTTGATATAAAGCATAACCTATTAGGATCCAGCCTAATATAAACATGCCTGCCAAAATAAAATCAAATTGCATCAAAGCCTGAATATAGCGTTCATGTGCAGGCAAATGATGTGATGCATCAAGCATACGGCCAATCAAGGGCTGAATCAGTGGGATAGGAATCACAACTAACGTGTTCATAAAGCCATTAGCTGTTGCATAGTGGTCATCAGACGCCTGTTCTGTTGCTATCATATAACACCATACATAACTGCTGACGGTCAGCCCCAACATAAACAGAAAGGTTTGCAACCCTATACTTGAAAATCCGTCGCCCCAATGAATTAAGCTTGTAAACAAAACCCATACCAGTATACTTAAGCCCACCGTGTTCAAATACAAATATCGTTTAAATTGGCCTAAATAACCCATTAAAGGAGCCCCTACACCCACACCAGCTAACAACAATGCATTTAATTGACTCGCTTCCATAATACCACGGTGCCAACCATGAATATAAAAAGGCTGTGCCCATAATCCTTCAAACACAGTGACTAAGCTAAAGATACCGCCACCTAACAAACCGTAACCTAATATCATTGGATCTTTAATGTAACCTAACAATTCTCTTAAAACTAAAGAACAGAGGGTGCCAGAGGGGTTGACTGAGGATTGTGTTTCATGAATATCATGCATACCTATTGCGATAGCTGCTGCCAATATCGCCAACCCTAGACCCAACATACGACTGACAATTTGCCAACTTAAACGGTCCACAGCATCAGGCAATATCAATTCAAGCGCAATAACAGCTGCAATCACCAAAGTTTCAGATAAACCAAACATCCAAGCAAAATGAGAAGCTTTAAAACAGTGACCAATAAGATCCATCAACGCGACGAAACAACATGATAATCCAACCCCTGCTAACAAGCGAGCAAAAATTGCCCAACCAAAGCTAGGCGCATTTGAAAAAAACATCATACTCCAAGCCGCTAAAGTCAATCCTAGCACTAAAATATTTCTAGCCCCGAAGCGATCAATTAATAATCCAGCGGGTATTTGTAATAGACAATAAATAGGATAATAAGCACCTGCAAGAAAACCCGCTCGTGCAGCTGACAAATGAAAGGTTGCTGTGAGCCCATCCACCATTGAACCCGAAGACAGCTGTATGGTCATTTGGAATAATAAACCCAAAATACCCAGAAACCAAGCTGTATATTTTGCAGATGGAGACAATGAAATAGAAGCTATGATCACTCCATGTCTTATCATGATTTACCGAGGGTCGGGCTCGAACCGACACGGTGTTGCCACCACCAGATTTTGAATCTGGCGCGTCTACCAATTTCGCCACCCCGGCATCAAATCTGAGTATAACGTTATCTTAAATACGCTTGCAAGCAATCTTAATCAAAGTATTTCATTTTCAAACCCTTTGACTGACTTAAGAAAGCTTTAAGCTGCATAATATACACTATATAGAGATAGAATAGAGAACCCATATGATTGAATCACTTTTTAAATAAAAACATATTCTGAATCAAAATAAAGCTTCTAAAATCATGAAACATATCACGAAAGAAGAGATAAAAAAACTATGGATTGAAAATCAAAATGCTCGATCTGCACTCCAAGCCTGGCTCAAAGTCAATAACACATCACCTTCTCTCTATTTTAAAATACAATCTACCCTCTATACCTTAATGATTGTATTGGCCATCTCTCCTGCAGCCATCGGCGCAAATGCTTTTGGATTTTCGATTTACCCTGATTTTTTCAAGCAATATCAGCATGTCTTCACCGAAACATTCAACATAAGCCCTATGGTTGCAATCGTTCCTATTTTAGTTGTATCCATCTTGTTTTGGGGATTGATACTCTATCATCAAAAAAATACTCAAGTTGATCAACTCATGACACATGCTGTATTTAAAAAATCGAGCATATACCCTAAAAGAATAAGGGTTTTATTTCAAAAACTTGAGACACTTCAATGGCAAAATAACCTTGATGATCAAAAAATTGAAGATGAAATCCAGACAACACTTGATCAAATTCAAATTGATTTACAGCGCAAGCCCAAAGAAAAAATCATGCAATCTCTGGTCTCTGCAGCCATGCTCATCCCGATTGCTTATGGGTTACAAGGAATTGAATTATTTGGAATCAAAGCTTCTTTTTTAAATTTAATCACATTCAGTGGTATTGGAATTGTAACGCCTCTGATCATCGGCGGATATTTATATTATCGTCGAGACAACCCTAACGAAAGAAAGAATATAGCCTACAAAAAAGATTTATTTTCATGGGCTCGTGCAACCGGTTCTGTATTGGCATCTGTGAATGGCCTTATCAACATTATCCTTGGTGCTTCTATTGGTGTAGGCGGCATCTTGGGAGCCATGACATTGATGAATATCACATTGCCTCACAGCCTATTAGGCGCACTCAGCCTTTCAGTTGCACTGTCATGCGGAATGATGTCACATCGTTTTCAAGGCGCTCACATTCGTCAACATTGGATTGCATTAGGACATTGGATCATAGGCCCTAAGAAACTCAAGCCCTTTCAATCGTTAGCTTTACCGTTAACCATCTTCATTACAACACCCGCTGCCATTTCATTTTCATTGTTCACAGCCACCTTAGCGACTGGGAGCACGTTTGATTTTTTAACATTTTCGGATCCCAGTACTGCTGGATTGATCTTATTTAGCATCACATTATTAGCGAGCTTTTCATTGTTTGCAGCGCCCACTTATCAACGATTAAAAGCACTTGAACATCAAACTTCGAGGTCAGATCAATCTTTTTGGGTGACACTGATTAAAAATATAGGTCTATTAATGGGCGGTTCATTCTTTCACTTCATGAATGAAATAATTCATGACTCAAACATTTCAATACCCAATAAAGCATCATACGCCGGACTCTCCATGATCGCATTCATTTTATCAATTGCCTTTGGAATCACGTTAGGCACAGCACTTAATCTCAGCGCTGGACTGCCAATCTATCTCACCATTGCTTTAGGCTTTTCATCCCGAGTTGCAATCGGCTCAATCTTTCACATGGGCGTGATTGCACCCTGCTTTGAGGCCAACGTCGTACGTTCACAGCATTTAAGCCCGAACACTCATAGACCAAAAGCTTCAACAAATTCAATAGATTTAAAACCAGCACTCAAAACACTGGCCTCGGGCCCCAACTAAAGTCCATTACATCGTTAAACGAAGAACACCTCATTCTGTATCAAAGACATATTTAAAAAATTATAGAATAATTGACTTTTATTAATTGATTTGATCATACTAAAAATCAATTAAATGATGGGGATTGTTGACCATGCCTATTCAATTTGAACTACCCCAAAGTCAAATTGCAACCTACCCTGCACCTGAACGCACACAAGCACGTATGCTCTGTTTAGATCGAACACATCATACATACCAAGATCAACATGTTTATGACTTACCCAACTGCCTTAAACCTAATGATTGCTTGATATTGAACAACACTCAAGTTATTCCTGCTCAGTTTAAAGGGCGAAAAGCAACTGGAGGTCATATTCATTGTCAAGTTGATCAAATCCATGATGACCACCAAGCCACCCTCTTTATTAAATCTAGCCATGCACCACAACCCGGTGATACCGTATATTTTGATCAAGATTTATCCGCGGCCATTCTTTCAAAAAAAGGTCCTCGGTTTACTGTGCGCTTTAACCAACCAATTCAATCCGTATTAAATTGTATTGGACAACCCCCCATTCCGCCTTATCTTAAACGTACAGCAGAACCAATCGATATTGAGCGTTATCAAACCTGTTTTGCAAAACATCCAGGTGCTGTAGCTGCACCCACGGCAGGCTTACACTTTGATACAGCGCTTCTTTCCACTTTAAACAATCAAGGGGTTCGTATCGCTGAGCTCACTTTACATGTCGGTGCTGGCACATTCGAACCCATTAATGACACTCACCTTCAATCAGGTCGACTCCATACAGAATCATTTGAAATCGCCCCTGAGCTGGCACAAGCGTGGCATGAAACCAAATCTGCAGGGGGACGAGTCATTACGGTCGACACCACCTGTGTTCGAGCCCTTGAGAGCGCTTATGCGTCTGGTCAAATTCAGCCGCAAACATCAGAAACTGATTGCTTTATTCGGCCTGGTTATGCCTTCAAAGCCATTGATGGCCTCTTGACCAATTTTCACCTGCCAGGCTCAAGCTTATTATATTTAGTTGCAGCCTTTATTGGGACACCTCAACTTGAGAAAACCTATCAATATGCCATACAATCAGGATATCGCTTTTACAGCTACGGTGATTGTATGTTAATGCTCTAATCGTTTGATTTGAGTGAAAGCTTTGAATCTTGGATCAGTTCAGTTAAGATCTACATACATTTAAATTCAATGGTTACCCATGCACTATACATGTCATTCTCAGTGCGGCTCTGCGCGTTATGGTGAAATTACATTTCCATCGGGTCAACGGGTGACCACCCCCACCTTTATGGCTGTTGGGACTTATGGCACTGTCAAAGGGTTAACACCTGAGCAACTACACCACACCGGCACACAAATTATGCTCTGTAATACCTTTCACATGATGCTCAGACCGGGGGAATCCATTGTTCAACATCAAGGTCATTTACAAACATTTACAGGCTGGAATCGACCCATGTTAACGGATTCAGGTGGGTTTCAAGTGTTTAGTTTAGCGCAACGACGACGAATTGATGAAACAGGCGTCACTTTTGCATCTCCCATTGATGGTCGATCCATCCATCTAACACCAGAACGATCGATTCAAGTGCAACAAGCCCTGGGGGCAGACATTATTATGTGCTTTGATGAGTGTTTAGGTTATCCGAGCACTTTTGAAGCAGCTCAAGACTCAATGCAACGCTCTATGCGATGGGCTCAACGTTGTCATGCTGAACAAGACACAACACATTCAAATGCTTTATTCGGAATCATACAAGGCGGATTTTTTGAATCATTACGCAGTGATTCCATGTATCAACTCCTTGAAATGGACTTCCCAGGCTATGCCATTGGCGGGCTCTCTGTGGGTGAACCTAAATCGATGATGTATGATATGGTTCAATTCACCACTCCACTCATGCCTGAGCATAAACCTCGTTATTTGATGGGTGTTGGAACACCCACTGACTTAATTCATGGCGTTTTAAATGGCATCGATTTATTTGACTGTGTGATGCCCACACGTAATGCACGTAATGGCCACTTATTTACCAGCACTGGTATTGTTAAAATTAGAAACAGTCAGTATAAAAATGATTCAACACCACTGGATGCTCGCTGCGATTGCTATACTTGCCAAAATTTCTCAAAAGCATATTTACATCACTTACAAAAAACTAAAGCACTATTAGGTGCAACACTCAATAGCATTCATAATTTAAGCTTTTATCAGCATTTAATGTACAGCTTACAGCAACACATTCAATCTAACACACTATCTACTCAACTCTCAGATCTTTTAGAACGATTCGGCCTCTCTAATCAGGACAAAAAAGCACTTAAAACTTATTTGACTTGAATTTTAGAGCTCAAAATAATATAACGTTCATGCTTTAAATAAAAAGAATACACGTTATGAAAATTTTTGATCGTCCAACTTATTATTCGCTATTCATTATCACCCTTACTACTTCAGTAGCGGCTTATATCGCAAGCCTTTGTGCCCTTCCGATTGAACCTATTCTAGCCCTTGTTCTTATCATAATGGCTTATCCTTGCTTTCACGGCATGAGCTATCAATATGCAATCACACCACTTGAAGCAAGAATGAGAACTTTGATCACTTTACTTGCTTATCCAATTGTAATACTCACACAATTGAGCCTTTTATCACTCAATCATTGGGGTATTGATCTGCCTCATCTGCCAAGTATCATCATAGCCGCTCACATTGTGATTTTTTTAACCTCTGGTTTATTCTGTAGGCTATATTTTAATCAACGATTAGAGACCTCTAAAGGATTGCAATACAAATTAAAAATTCATGAATGGTGTGAAGCATATCCTTGTCTCGATAGAATCGCACAAACATGGACCCCTCAACCGTTTGAACATGAATCAGTCAATGAGTTTGTCTCACACTGCATTGGAAGTGGCACTTTAGCAATACAACATCATCCTTCTAGAAGGATAATACGTATGAAACACCCAATAGCAGCACTTCACGGTAAGGTCACTGCAACATGTGCGGCAGGAGATGCTGCATCCACTCAAGGCAATGAAGCCCATACCTTTCGTGTCGGGGCAAGTTCCAGTGATGATCCTGCCACATTTTGCAGCTTAATATACTACCCTGTGATTCATGGACTCTTATATTATTCAAAAGCATTCCAGTCATTTTTATCTTCAACATTAAATGACGAGTTTAGCCCACTGACCAAAGAACAATTTCTCGTAGCATTACGTGAAGTTCAGGGATGCTGCGGTCATGATTATGCAACACCTAAAGGTGCTGGTACAAAACGCTCTGTCAAAATTTACATTAAAAATGATCGAACAGGCTATGAGGATAATCAAACACAGGTGCCTATTGAGTATGATGCATCTCTAAAGTTTTATCAGCAGATCATGCAAGCGCTCCCAAGTGATGTTGCATCATGGGACACGGACTTGGAACAGCTCTATGCATCAATGTCTCAAACACGATTACACATTAGAGCATCTGATCGAGAGACACTCCTTAGATTCTTTCAAGAAACAAAATTATCTTCAGATGAACTTGGAGTACATTATCGAACATTAACATTTAATAAATTTCTCACTCGATTAGTGACAGCACGCTATGGGATGGCTTACCTTGATGGTCGATTCCTTTCGCCCCGATTGGTGGAACATGAAGCTCAATTTATGGCTATCCTCAATAAGGAGCTATACGCATCGTTATTAGATCAGCTCAAAGAACAGGAGGATCATTCAGACTTCAAAGAACAGGAGGATCATTCAGACTTCTATGCAACGCTCACTGTTGAATCACTCCAGGCGCGCTTAAATTCCACACCAGAAGAACTGAAGGCACTTAATCCTCCATTGCATCCAATTGAGAACCGTTTTTTAACACAACCCATTCGTCAATACATTGCAAATAGAATGATTTTAAAGGCTATGCACCACAATCCACTATGCGCTGAATACCTAACACGCCGGGAGTTTGCAGTATCTCCACTGGTTGGGATAAGTATAGAATCTCCTCTATGCCATGCTGGATTTCGTCCTCAATCTAGAAACCCATATCCAGCATCGAAACTAAATCCTCAATCTACACCCACTTCAGTCTCTTATCCAGCGGGCGTTGAATTTAGAAACCACGAATCTTTAGGTCAGTCTCCAGATGCTTTTTATGCTCTAAAATCAACAATTCAAAGCATTCAAAACCCAGACCATGCGATGGAAGGGTTATCAGAAGCCGTTCTTGAAGGCTGTTATCCTAGCGGCGGATCAGAAATTGCTCATACGCTCATTGAACAGGCTTATTCTGATCCAAAAGATCAATCAAGGATTAAGGATTTATATGACCGGAACTGCACAATAGATGCCGGCAGATGGAAAGCTCGCACTCAAGCACAATTGGCGCTACACATTGAAACCAGTTGTTTAAGATCAGCACAAGATATTATTCAATTTAAAGGGTTAGGCCTGGGTGCGTTTGGATGCACACCAAAATCCGGGGGATTTCCTGAAGATTTAGGCACTCAATTATTCATGCTTGCGCTTCAAGATGCAATTCAAGAAACTCACTCTGTTTGGCAAGGCAAAGTTAATGCATTTGAAATCATCAACCTGCCTCCAGATCTTCAACATGCAAAACATTGCCAAGCAACAAAAAAGTCTTATAAATCCTATGTTACTGATATCATAGACACAAATGATTCAGAGGTTAAAATTTTTAGAACCTGTAATTTATACCCTTGTGCAGATCCCTCACAAAAAAAATTAGCATTAGTTGATCAAGCACTGCAAAAGTATCCAATAGCAAGTGATGAAGCCGAAAGGTCTTCTTCTAGCCCACCCTCAACTAAACAGGGCTGGCTTTCAACCTTAGCTCTTCAATGCACTAAATTATTGGGGGGGGCTAAACCACCCACCTTCGAGGAATTAAAAGAGCCTCTATATCAAAATATGCGTCAATTACAACACCATTACCAAAGCCATATTCAGAAATATGACTGTAAACACATTTCATTCGAGGATGGATCTGTATTAGACATAGGCATCGGTCGGGAGCGCAAAAAACCTTATTTCGCTGACCACGATAGGTCCATTGAATTGGATACTAAGACCGGTGATATTACTATATATGATAAATCAAAGAAACAATCTGTTACAGACCCTCGTGAACAGATCACTTGTCTACAAAGCTTTTTAAATCTTTCTAAGGCAGTCATTTCACATTCAATAACAGATCAAGATCAATCATCTCAACAAGCAACATTCAGGGCAGACTCGACTCAAAATGCAAGTGATACTCATCAACTTCAACAAGACTCACCCAGCACAGCACCCGATCAATCTAAAGGTAGCGCTGAATCTCAACGCCCCGCATTCAGTACAGAGTTAGGTCTAAGAGACGCAAATCCTACACCTACAGCGACCACTCCTAGTGAGGCTGGAGCTCAAGATGAAAGTCATTGTCAACAACTTGGTGGGGATTCACCACGCTAAGCTGAACATACTGAGTCCTTTCATTGATAAAATAAAATGGTTGATTTTTTTTACAATTTATTTAAATAACATTCAAAAAATCTGTATTTAAAATCAATTCAAGATCACACTCAACCATCATTTTAAAAATGTTGATCTAAATAAATGGTCTGGAATTGATCAAAAGCGCACTTTGTTAACGTTAGCATTTGCAGTCATCTGGCATTCAAGCTAAATTATCATTGATCTTAAATCATTGCAGGAGCATTAATATGTCGCCTTATTCAATTATACTTGGGCTTTTCATCACAACAACAGCATATGCTTCAGCACAACCACCTTCACAAAACCCCATGAGTATGTTACCCATGATGGTGATTTTCTTAGGATTATTTTATTTGATGATTCTTCGCCCTCAAAAAAATCGCCAAAAAGCACATCAGCAGTTGATCAACCAAATTAAAACAGGCGATAAAGTCAGTACCGTAGGTGGCATCATGGGTGAAATTGAAAGCATTCAAGATCAAGTCGTACAACTTAAAATTGCTGAAAAAGTCGTGATCTCTGTCAATAAAAACAGCATCAATCAAAACTTATCGGCCCATACGACGCCTACGGACAGACACACTGATCGTTGATGATAATGAGTCATTCTATATTTAAATCAATTACATTAGCTTGTATCCTGCTGGGCTCTATTCTTTATACTTTGCCGAACTTTTATGGAGAACAACCTGCAGTCCAACTCAAAGCAAAAGTGGGTCAATCACTTCCCTCTGACTTAAACCAAACCATTCAAACAGAACTGACTCAGCATAAGATTGCTTCTCATCTGATCAGCACGCAGCCTAATATGCTTTTAATCGGTTTCAAACACACCACCGATCAACTCAAAGCTCAATCTATATTACGCCGTGCACTGCCAGATCTCACTGTTGCGCTGAATCTGGCCAGTCAGACCCCTCCTTGGTTAAGGATATTAGGGGCTCAACCGATGAAACTTGGCTTAGATTTAAGAGGTGGGGTTCATTTCTTATTAGATGTGGATGTAAAAAGCGCCATTCAAACACAACTCAAGCAAGATGCAAAAACGTTAAATACTGCATTAAATGAGCAAGGGTTCAAAGTCATTGCTGTTCGCACACAACCCGATCATCACCTTCAGATTCAATTACCCGGCACTGCCCTGACCGAAGCGTTGCGCGCTCAAGTTAAAAAAACCTTACCACATTACACGCATGCCACTACAACACATCAAGGACGTTTGGCCACTGTGTCCATTTTACCGTTACCCGATCACCTCAACCAAGTGGTTGAATACACTTTATCTCAAACCATCACTACACTGAATAATCGAATCAATGAGCTGGGTGTCAGTGAAGCCATCATTGCACGCCAAGGCCGCCATTATATCAGCGTTGACTTACCCGGAGTTCAAGATACGGCTCAGGCCAAAGCATTGCTTGGGAAAACTGCAACGTTACGCTTTCATTTAGTCGATGATACCCTCACACCCCATGCAGCCAGCATCAATGGTGCGCCACTGGGTAGCCAACTATATCACGATGAATCAGGTCATCCCATTGTATTAAACACTGAGCCTGTACTAACAGGAGACGCCATTACCTATGCAAGCAGCACACGCGCTAACGGCCGCCCTGCTGTGGATATTCGATTGGGAAGTGATGCCCTAAACTTTCACCGCATCACACAAGCGAATATCGGCCAACGGTTGGCTGTACTCTACGTCAATTCTTCTATTCAACCCGCTCAAAATGGACATCCTCGCAAGGTCATTCATCATGAACGAGTGATCTCAGTTGCAACCATTCAAAGCGCTTTGGGCCAACAATTTCAAATTACAGGCTTGCCCAACGCAGAATATGCAGATAATTTAGCTTTATTACTTCGATCTGGAGCATTGGCGGCACCGGTGAGTATTATTGAAGAACTGACCGTTGGCCCCAGTTTAGGTCAAAGCAATATTGACAAAGGTATTCGTTCGCTTGGCGTCGGATCATTGGCTGTCATTCTTTTTATGTTGCTGTATTATCGATTATTCGGATTAATTGCAAATTTGGCACTTGTTTTAAATGTCTTTTTAATTATTTCAACCTTATCGCTTCTTGGGGCAACACTCACATTACCCGGCATTGCTGGCATTGTTCTGACCGTTGGAATGGCGGTTGATGCTAATGTTTTAATTAACGAACGCATTCGAGAAGAACTACGATTAGGCACCTCTAACCTGATGGCCATTCAAGCAGGCTATGATAGAGCTTTAAGCACCATCATCGATGCTAATGTCACCACATTAATCGTTGCAATGATTTTATTCACATTAGGTTCAGGCTCTGTAAAAGGTTTTGCAATCACTTTAACCATTGGATTAATTGCCTCGATGTTAACCGCAATTGTCTTCACACGGGCAGTGGTTGAGTGGATATATCATCGTCCTGCACACTCAGGAGCTCCAAAACGTTTATCCATTGGCATTTAAGGATCATTATGGAATTCTTTAATCAAAACACCTGCATTGATTTCATGCGACAAAAAACATATGCCATGATTTTTTCAATACTCTTAGCATTCGCCTCTTGTATCTCTATAGCCTACTATGGCTTGAATCTAGGGCTAGACTTCACAGGTGGAACACAAATCGAACTCATGAGCACTCAAAGCATTGAGGTTGAGGCCTTACGTCACCGCCTTGAAGCGAATGGCTTTCCAGATGCCAGCGTTCAATTATATGGAACCGCTCAACACGCCATGGTTCGAGTCGCTGAACACCCTCATTTAGCACAAGCTCAACTACGTAGTCGTATTCAGCAAGCCGCACCTGATTGCCGTATTCTAAAACTGGAATTCATTGGCCCTCAAGTAGGCCAAACACTATTGAACAATGGCATCCTTGCCATTATTGTTTCAATGTTAGCCACCATGGCTTATATTGCAGTTCGTTTTGATTATCGGTTTGCGGTCAGTGCTGCAGTATCTCTCATTCATGACCCTGTCTTAATTTTGGGGGTATTTGCATACTTTCAACTTGAATTCAATCTTGTATCGTTAGCGGCTTTACTCACGATCTTAGGCTATTCGTTAAATGACACCATTGTGGTCTATGATCGAATTCGAGAAAACTTTAGACTCTTTCATAAAAAAAGCCCGACTGAAATTGTAAACCTCTCAATCAATCAAACCCTCTCTCGAACCATCATGACTTCAGGTTTAACTTTATTAGTGGTTCTGGCGTTATGTTTACTGGGGGGAGAAACCTTAAGAGGCTTTTCTGTTGCACTGATTGTGGGCATTGTGATTGGCACCTATTCATCCATTTATGTTGCAGGGGCGCTATCAGTGGTCTTGGGCTTGGATCGTAAGGCATTATTAAATCCTTCCAAGTCGACTCAAACGTTGCAAGTATGACTGAAACCCCGCCTCAATCATGTTTACAACAGCTGTTTAAACACTTTGAGGCCACTGCAAATCAAACCGGGATGACCGAACCACCTTCTTCTGTTTTAGAGGCTTTTTGTAAAGTTAATCGTGCTCAATTTGTCCCTGAAACTCAACGCACATACGCTTGGGAGGATCGCCCACTGATCATTGGGTGTGAACAAACCATTTCTCAACCGTTCATGGTGGTCTTAATGACGGCATTGAGTCAGATTCAATCCCACACACATATTTTAGAAATAGGCACTGGTTCTGGGTATCAAACTGCTTTATTGTCACATCTGGCTGCACATGTCACGACGTTTGAAGTAATTCCTGAACTTTCAAAACAAGCTCAACGTCGGTTATCTAAATATTCAAACATCACATTTCATATGACACATGAAGATCACACGCCTCAATCGAATCAACACTATGATGCTATTTTAGTCACCTGTTGTGCTCCAGCATACCCTGGCGCACTTGTGAGTCAACTCAACATTCATGGCCGTCTTGTGATTCCGATTCAAAGAGGCCCCACACAGCACCTTTATGTCATTCAAAAAAGGCCGCGTTACATTGAGCATACTCAAATCATGCCCGTACGCTTTGTGCCGATGCAAACCATGAGTTAAGGATTGACCTGATCTTCCACTTGATGATGCACCCTCAAGATTTGACTCACTCTACCATGATGATAAAACGCCAATCATTCATCTTAAATATACCATGACAGTGTAACAAAGCACTCAAGCGCTGGATGGTGCACCTACTGACCCATACGCTTTAACTTACTCATGAAAAAAGTTGAATGATCATGCTGCTGTAAGACGCAATGATTTTAAAATCAATGCCTGAAGATCGGGTAGCACCGCATGACGCGCAACAATCATAGCGGCTGTATCAGGCTTGAGTGGCTGACCTGAAAAATCAACGCCAACCACGCCTGATTCCAAAGCAATGAGGAGCCCTGCAGCTACATCCCATGGTTTCAAATCGACCCCCCAAAAACCATGCCATCGACCTGCTGCGACATAAGCAAGGTCTAATGCCGCTGAACCCATTCGACGAACATTCGCTGGATAATTCATCACTGCATTTAAAACAGCCATTTGCTGAGCCATTGACAATGACGATTGAAGCCGAGGAAATCCAGAAGCCAATACATAATGTTTCAAAGAACCCTGATGACTGAGCTTGATACGTTTTTGATTGAGTGTTGCACCCTGACCTAAATGCGCTTGAAATGTCTCATCTCGAATAGGGTCATAAATAACACCGCAAATGATTTTGCCTGCTTTTTCAACAGCAATAGACGTACAAAAGTGTGGGACCCCTTGCATAAAGTTACTGGTTCCATCAATAGGGTCAATGATCCAGCGTGTTTGTGCATCTGATTCAATCGTACGAGCAGGTTCAACAGCACCTACTTCTTCAGATAAAATTGAATGCCCAGGGTAATATTTATGAATATGCTCAATGATTAAATGTTCTACAGCTTGGTCAACATTTGTCACAAAATCATTTGGCGCCTTTTCCATCACTTGAATACGATCTAAACGATCGTAAGCTTGGAGCATTAAACGTCCTGCCGCATGCGCTGCCATTGTTGCAACATGTAATAATCCACTCATAACAACCCTAAGCTTAATGAATCAATATAAATCATATCAAAATTGAATTGATTAAACCAGGAGAGAATCTGGCCTATGCTGATTAAATATGCTATATTCATGGGATTAAAAACAATGGATTTTAATGAATGTCTTTAGTTTTGTCCTGTTTCAATAGTGGTCATTTAAATGGGCCTCTATTCTTCAGTCAATGGAGATTGCATCATCAGTGCAGCAATCCAACTGATAGCACTTTAATCCCTGAAAAGGCTTTAAAACAAACACCTCTTATTTCATATCTAAATTGTCTAAAGGTCACGTACCGATGATCACCCCTATTATTATTTTAGTTGAACCCAGCCATCCCGGCAATATTGGAGCAGTAGCTCGGGCCATGAAAACCATGGGCCATCACTCACTGCGCTTAGTAAACCCAAAACAATTTCCTGATATGACAGCAACACGACGAGCAGCAGGTGCAGAAGATGTACTGACACAAGCGACCTGCTATTCAAACTTGGACGATGCACTTTCAGACTGTCATATTGCACTTGCAACCAGCAATCGCCCCCGCACATTACAATGGCCCGTCTACACCCCTGAAGAAGCCGCAGCCTATTGCTCTAATTATCAAAACCAAAGCATTGCACTGGTCTTTGGCCGCGAATCGAACGGCTTAAACAATGAAGAACTCAATCGCTGTCATGGTCAGATCACCATTCCAACCTATAGCCCTTATCATTCATTAAATTTATCTCATGCTGTACAAATTCTCACATATTGCTTTGCCCAATCAAAAACTGAAGCACTGACCACTTCACCAACACTGGCTCCTCATGAATCATTAAATCATTTGTACCAGCACTTCGAAAATACTCTAAAAACGCTGCCTCATTTTAATATGCCTCATCCAGAACACACGTTGAATCGTTTACGATGCCTCATCAACCGCGCACAACCTACAGAGAATGAAGTGAATTTATTGCGAGGGATTTTGTCGGCTGTCGATCATCATCGTATGGAGGATTAAATGGGTCCTTATGCTTATTACTTTGACGCGATGGCCAGTACACCTTTAGCGCCTGATATTCAAACACGTATGGCCGCCCTTTTGAGTGACCCACAGGCCATTGGTAATCCGGCTGCAACCACTCATCAATATGGTTACCATGCACGTACACTCATTGAACATGCACGCCAACAAGTGGCCAATTGCTTTAATACCACACCTGATCGTTGGCTATGGACTTCAGGGGCAACTGAATCCATTAATTTAGCGCTACAGGGTGTCACGCGACAATACCGTCGACAAGCACGTCAAATCATTACCTTTGAAACAGAACATCCCGCAACATTGAATACTTGCCGATATTTAAACCATCAAGGGTTTGATCTTAAGATCTTACCCGTTGATCACTTTGGTCGTATTGACTTAGATCAGCTGGATGCTGCATTAAAAACACCGACATTGCTGATTTCTGTACTCCATGTTAATAATGAAACGGGGGTCATTCAAGACTTAGACACCATTTGCAAACTGGCACAACGCACTCAAACATTGGTCCATGTTGATGCGGCTCAAACGACTGGACGAATCAAGCTAGATCTCCAAAAAACACCCGCACATTTATGTTCAATTTCAGCGCATAAAGCTTATGGCCCTAAAGGCATTGGAGCTTTATACCTCACGGATGCATTTCCTTTAAAACTATCGCCTCTGATGTTTGGAGGTGGCCAAGAACGCAGCATACGATCAGGGACTGCAGCAGTACATCAAATTGTAGGCTTAGGCATGGCCTGTGAGTTGGCACAACAACACATATCTTCTGATCATCTTCGAATGAAGGCCTATGCAAAGACAGTGCTTGACACGCTACAACATCATCAATCAGTCACCCTCAATGGTCATCCAACTCACAAAGTACCTCATGTCTTGAATTTAACGTTTGAACACTTTAATTCAGAACAATTAATGGCTTATTTACCACGTTATGCTTTCTCGAGCAGCTCAGCCTGTCAATCCGGGGCTCATCAACCCTCACCGGTACTCACCGCAATGGGTTTAACTCGAAAAGCTTGCAATCATACCATTCGCATTGCATTTAATCGTTACCATACAGACGATGATATTCAGACCTTTATTAAAGCACTTGAAACACTTTAAAACCCAGATCAGAATAAAATCAAGGACTTAAAAAACCTTTTATTTAGTTTTACTTCCATTTAACTTAAAAAAATGCATAATATGCATACGTAGCAGCACATCAATCATCAGATGGCTGATGACATCTCATATCACCACTAAGGAGCAACCATGGCCATTGAACAAACCCTTGCAATCATTAAACCTGATGCAGTCAAACAAAAACATATTGGCAATATCATTGCAAAAATCGAAGCCGCACAATTTAATATTCAACAGGCATTTATGTTACAGTTGGCTCAAGAAGAAGCAGCTGAATTTTATCATATTCATGCTGAAAAACCATTCTTTAACGACTTAACCAGCTTTATGTCTTCAGGTCCTGTCATGGTGATGATTCTTGAAAAAGAAAATGCCATTGCAGATTGGCGTGCACTGATGGGTGCAACCAATCCAAAAGAGGCTGATGCAGATACCATTCGTGCTTTATATGCACAATCCATTGATGAAAATGCAGTGCATGGTTCAGACAGCCCTGAAACAGCTTTTGAAGAAATCACATTCTTCTTTGAAGCAGATGAATCACTCGATCTAGAAGAACTGCTAGATGAGGCTGAAACCTCATCTTAATCAAATGATTCTATTAATATTGAATATGGCATCAAGTTGAATGGGCGCATCTCAATCTAAACCATTGATCTTACCTCAGCGTGACTTTAAACATCACTTGCCCCATGCGCTCAATCAAACATTAGATGATTGGGCCGCTTGGTGCCAAACTCAAGGTCAACCGCGTCATAAAGCCACTCAGATTCTTCGATGGATTCATCATCATCACTGTTTAGAGCCTGAGAATATGACCAACCTCCCAAAGACACTTCGGCTTGAACTGAATACTGCATTTAATTGGACCCCTCTTGATTTCAGTGAACCTCATATCAGCCAAGATGGTTGTATCAAATGGTTACTCCGTACTCGAGATGGCAGTCAAGTCGAAACCGTCTACATCCCTGAGTCATCACGGGGCACACTCTGTATCTCTTCCCAATCTGGATGCGCCTTGGCGTGCACTTTTTGTTCAACAGGAGCACAAGGATTCAGTGGCAACCTACTGATGGGTGAAATCATTGGACAATTATGGTTTGCACGTCGCACATTAGCCACTTTACGCCCATCACAGACCATCACCAATGTTGTCATGATGGGGATGGGAGAACCACTACTCAACTATAAAGCTGTGGCAAATGCGGTGAAGCTCATGTTATCTGATGATGGCTATGGCTTATCTAAATATCGAGTGACGGTGAGTACTTCTGGGATTATACCCGCTATGAATCAGCTCAAAACAGATAGCCCATGCGCATTGGCCGTCTCACTTCATGCACCCAATGATGCCCTACGCACCACTTTAATGCCCATTAATCAAAAATACCCACTAACCGAACTCATGCAAACCTGTCGAGACTATTTTGAACACCAACCCAAGCGAAAGGTTACTTTTGAATATGCACTGCTTGATGGGGTCAACGATCAACCACATCATGCACGCGAACTCATTCAATGCCTCAAAGGCTGTGCCTGCAAAGTGAATTTAATTCCTTTCAACCCTTTTCCTGGAACACAATTCCAGTGTACACCTATGAAGAAAATACTACAGTTTCAATCAATTTTAAAACAATCTGGATTGGTGACAACCATTCGCACAACACGCGGACAAGATATTCAAGCCGCCTGTGGACAACTTGCCGGCGAAGTATTAGATATGACAAACCGAACCCCTCAAGGTCGTGCCCGCCGAGAACAAAGCCGCACTCGTCAACAACGCAGTTTAAAAAACACTTAAATACCTCACTCTGTTCTAAGATTGATCCACGCCTTTGATCAGCGTCGGTCAGTCATTCATGCCTTCTATCTAATGTTTTTATTAAGATAACCCTAAGATTTAAAAAGTATACTGTGATGAATGATATTAAAAAATTGATAACACTGAAATAATAATAAACCTAAAAAGCACCTTCGGGTGCTTTTTTTATATCACCTCTTCAAACCTTTGAAAACGCTTTAAAAATCAATTACACACTTAAAGATCCTGAGGAATCTGAGCTTAATTCAGTTTAAAAGTATTAGAGCAGATATAATTCAATATGAATCAACGTATATCCATCACATTTGAACCAAGGATGATTCATCGCCTTAAAATATGAATCTATAATATTTAAATCGGCTCCATATGATAAGATCCTCTTATCAAATACTGATCAGCAACATACACCTGCTCAAAGATCAAAGCTCATAAAAAATTTTAATGATGATGGAAGGCCTTAAATCATTCAAGCGATGGTTAAAACCAGACCAAAGCTCATCAAGAAACATACTTAAAAATTCGATGGGTCATTCAACTCTGAAATGAACACCCGATTACACTTTAAAAACATGAACAGATTGGTTTTGATCAACCCAAAATGTATGCAATACCCATTGATGCTGTGACATTAAATCATTTACATCTCAATCATCATTAGCCTTTAAAACAAAGACGATAAAAGGGTTTAAGGTCTTGATCGATGATTGAAAGATAGTCCATTCAAGCATCAAATGCATCTCTTAATATTTCCTTAAGGTTGAATCATTAACCTAATCATTAATGAGTGCATACAAACATGATCAAATACTGATTAATCATATTAAAATCAATGAAAATGATTAAAGCGCTTTTAAGCGCTTTTTTTATGCCCCAATTAAATTCATACGCGCTCTTATTTTAAGCCCCGTAATGACATGAAAAGCTTAGTTTTAATCAACCCAAAACATATGCAATACCCATTGATGCTGTGACATTAAATCATTTACATTTCAATCATCATTAGCCTTTAAAACAAAGACGATCAAAGGGTTTAAGGTCTTGATCGATGATTGAAAGATAGCCCATTCAAGCATCAAATGCATCTCTTAATATTTCCTTAAGGTTGAATCATTAACCTAATCATTAATGAG
>PBNF01000013.1 GCA_002722995.1 Legionellales bacterium
CTTGCTTGACATCAACACGCTGCTTCGCAGCTTGGTTCAGGGTGTTGGCAATCGTAAGGGGAATCATCTTGCTTTGCATCTTCATCATCTCCGCGGGGGTCTTCGTTCAACCAGTTGTCATGCCTCGCTCAGTGGTTTTGTGTCATCCGTGACATCACCTGCATACACTGAGGAAGAGAACAGGTTCGCGACCATCTGAGACGCGCTCGCTTGTCGCGCCTTGCCGTGCGGTACTCCAACAGAGAAGGTGTTGTCGCGCATTCGCCAACAGTACGCACGGAGCGGAGGTTGGCCACCTGCGAGCAGTTGCCCGGTTTGGAGGGAGAGCAAGGCACCTGCGAACGCATTGGTCAGCACGATGGATGCGACGGGAATGGAACCCATGCCTCCACAGGACACCACAGTTCTGTCGTTCGAGGGCCAACCGTCCTCGAGCATCGATCCAACGTCGTACACCTTTCCAATCGTCGTCAATCCTTGGACACCTGCGTTGAGAAACGGGCTTCCAGAGGTTGCGGCAAGCGCATCCGCCAACATTCGAGGCCGAATCGAATCGAGGCAGCCAAGCACGACGGAGGGCGAGTCAAACCATGCACGAACGACGTCACAGGTCGCCCCTTCGCAAGGGACCTCAGGCCAACCCTCGTCGTCGTCCTCAAGATCGAACCCAGCAAGATGGATGCCGACTGCATCATGGGTCGGGCCGTGGGGAAGGTGCTCTTCAACAAGCGAAAGAGCGCCCACCACCTTGTCGTCAGGACGAGCCTCTTCCAAAAGGCGCCTGACAACGGCGAGTTTCGAACACCCAAGATCCTCCTGCGTGAACAACACCTGCCTGTTCAGGTTGTGAACATCAATGCATTGATCGGGGTCCATGATCAGCCAATCCAATCGAGCCAAACCGTCGACAGCATCGAGGCAGGCAAGGAAGGAATGAATGGCCCAGGTGCCCAAACCACCCAAACCGACCACAGCAATTCGACCTTCAACGCCAACCAAGCTCACAAGGTCCTTGAACGGGAGCGAGATTGACGTCCTCTCTGTCAGAACCTCCAGTCCCATGACGTCAAGTTGACCGAGCAAGTTCGTGACCAGAGGGTGCCCGAGGTCATCGTCATGAACGTACAATGTGTGGACGTTGGACGTCTCGAACTCGGACACATCGAGCATGGGACGAATCGGTGTGTTCGCAAAGGTCCATTCGAGGTCTTCAGGCGCGACCGCTGAAGTGGAATCATCGACATGAACCAGCACACCGGCTGCTTGAACGGTCACGCCTTCGGGAAGGTCGAGCCCGTGGAGGAGAGCGATATCCTCACCATCAATCGGAAGAAACTGACGTCGATGCTTCGTCGGGTCAAGTTCCGGAGATCCTCGCTGACGAAGGAAGCGAAGCGAAGGGTGACGAAGTCCTCGCCAATCCTCATCGGAGACCTGACTCACGTCGGTGCAGAGCACAACGGGTTTCATCTTTGGAAGTTCGACGGGAAGGAGCAAAGCATGGAGGCGAAGCAGTTCACTGAGGGCCAAACTCGCTGCCATGGTGGCAACGGCTGGTTCACAACCAGGTGGGAGTTTCCGCCCATCCCCTCGCACCCCGAGATGAATCCCTGAATCATCATAACACACAAGCACAGCATGCTTGGAGGAAGCGGCTTGTGAAACAACGGGGCAACCTTCTGATTCCTCTCCGTACCAGTACACCACAGAAGGATGTGATGCTGCATCGATTGGTGCGAGGCGAACTGTGGAACAACCCAACTGCTCGGCAAGCAATTCAATCCGAAGGGCAAGGAGTTCCGGCATTCGAGTATCAATGCCAACTTCGAACTGCGAGAGGAGGGATTGACGCACCAATCCCCGCTGACGGAGGAATCGATCGCCGCTCACTCCAAAGCCTCCATGCAAGGATCCGCATCGTACTCCGAACCGAATTGGTCCACCGCGAAGGTGGTGTGATTCATGCAAGCCTGCTGAAGATCTTCAAGCGTCAACAACGGTTGGAGCTCCGAATCGAGGATGCACCGCTGAGCGGCCTCGTGTCGAGCACTTCGCATCAGCATCGCAAGCTCTGCACCGGTCAGTCGGTCTCGAAGGCCCTGCGCGATGGTGAGAAGTTCGTCGTCATCGATCAAGGTTGGAGCTGCCATACGATCGAGATCTCGGCGCATGAACTCCACATACTGCTGTCGGACGAGCGGGCCAATTTCGACAATGTGCTCAATTCGGCCTGGACGAAGGAAGGCTGGGTCGATCATGTCAAGACGGTTCGTCGCGGCCACGATGAACACGCCGTCCCTGGTTTTGGAACCGTCCATGAGGGAGAGCAGCAACGACGAGACTGATTCGTGATGAACACCCGATTCAGCCCCCTCACGCCGACGACCCAAGGCATCGAATTCATCGAAAAACATCACGACGGGGGCCAGCAGTTCCGCGTCATCGAACAATCGAGAAACGTTTCGCTCGCTCTCTCCGACCCACTTTGACAGCAGATCGGAGGATTGCACGTGCATGAAATGGACACCGGAGGCATGCGCGGCGGCCTTGGCAAGCATCGTCTTTCCAGTGCCAGGTGGACCATGCAGCAACAAGCCTCCAGCGACCTCCAGTCCGAATTCTGAATAAATCTCGGGGTGGGAGATTGGTCGATGAAGGTGCGACATGAGCACCTGCTTTGCCGCGTCGTGCCCAACCACGTCATCAAGGGTGACTTCATGGAAAGCACACGCACGTCGGTCCCGTACAAGGCGTGGGAGAAGATGAACTCGAGCGGCCTCGAGGTCCTCCATCACGATCTGGAATTGATTCAACTCCTCCTCGGATACTGGTCCCTCTTCATCGGTGTACTCCAATCCGAAGGCACGCCTGATCGCCATCCGAGCTGAGGTCCGGCACAACGTCGCAAGGTCTGCGCCGGTGTAACCGTTGGTGAGCAACGCGACCTCACCAAGATTGACCTCATTCAACGGCATGTCTCGCGTGTGGATGCTCAGGATTTTCTCTCTGGCCGACTGGTCGGGGTACGGGACCTTGATGTGGACCTCCAATCGACCTCCTCGAACGAGGGCGTCGTCGAGCACGTCCATTCGGTTGGTGGCCGCCATCACGACGACATCACCTCGGTCTTCGAACCCATCGAGCAGTTGGAGGAGCAGCGTCAACACACGCTTCTCAAGTTCGCCCTTCGTGTCTTCTCGCTTCGTACCGATGCTGTCGATTTCATCGATGAAGATCAGCGATGGGCCCTCCCTTCGTGCATTCGCAAAGATGGACTTGAGGCGCTGTTCCGTTTCTCCATAGGTGCCACTGAGGAGGTCGGCGGCACAAAGGTGGTGGAACTTCGCCCCTACTTCACGCGCAGTGGCCTTGGCGAGCATCGTCTTTCCCGTTCCAGGGGGCCCATGCAGCAAGATGCCTCGGGAGGGGATTTGCCCTGCAGCCTGCCACACCTCTGGATGACGCCACGGGCCGATGACGAGTTCACGGATTTCCTCAATGGTGGCATCAAGACCTCCAATGTCGTCAAAAGACACGGCGGGCCCATCCATCAACGCTGAACGGGAAACCTTGTTTCTCAGGTCAAATCGCGTAAACTCAGGATCGAACCAGCCGTATGCTGGTTTCGATTTGGAGACGATGAACGAAACCCGCTCCTCCCCCAAAGTGAGGAACATCTGATCCTTCCGAGCCATTGGGAAAGTGGCCTGCCTTCGCAGCACGCCGGGAAGCATGGCCACCTCAGCGTCCGTCAAGACCCGCCCCACCGGTTGGAGCAACACGGCTTGCAAGCCCATCGATTCGAGGCACTCCAGTACAATCTCGTCGTTGTCGTTGGCAAGGAGGTTCACCCGAGTGTTCGCGGAGCATGCAGCCTTCCCCCGTGGAACCGCTTGATCTGCACGAACCTCCATCACGCTGGCTCGCCCCCCAACGACCGGAGCGGCACGAACAAGGACGCTATGTTCGATGTCGTTCTGCGCCTGGTCGAGGTCGGCCGGGTTGACGTGAAGCCGGTTGGCTGTAGCATCGGGATTGTGGATCAATTGCAATCGCATGGTTCTCACTCCTCATGCCACCCTTGGTGTTCAGGATTCATGTCGCCGGTGACACAAAGCCAAGGCGTCACCACAGAACAGGTGGAAGGGGCTTCCATCTGGACTCGAACCATCGTCAGCACACCTCCTCTTCGAAATCGAGTTCATGTTCAGCGAGGAATTTCGCTTCAGCCCTCCATGCAACATGACGGGCTTCGAGCACCGCAGCGAACACGGCATCGGCTCGTGCTCCAAACTCGGCACGAAGGAGCATCTCGAGGTGCTCCTGAAACGCCATTTCTGCTGCATCGGCGGCATCTTCGTGGATCGACCATGCATCGAGCAACGTCGTGGTCGAACTCCGGCAGGCATTCTGGTTGGGTGGATTCCACGTCATAGGTCTCACCCACATATCATGCCTCGACGGCTTGTTCCGTGTCACCCGTGACAACAAAAGCATCCGCATCGACAAGGTGCAACCGACAATCTTGGTTGAACCAGGGTGGCTTGTTCACATCCATCGATGTGATTTGACCGTCGAACCACGTCCACCGGGTTCGAGCCGCTGCTGAGCGGTCGGAAATGCTGAGCGCCGCTCGAGCAGCCATCATCGAGCCCGCCCAAGCCGTCACTGTGGCGATGGCTGCGATCGGGCGACGCCCTTCTTCCGTGCAGGACACCACCTCATGATCAAAGGCCGCATCTCCGTATCGGCACCGCATGCATCCAGTGTCCGGGGACAACATTTCGACGAGCCCATGCTTCCCCTCGCATGCACCGTTGACAAGCAAGGCCCCGGTGTGATGGGTTGCCAGATTGAGCAAACTGCGTGCATGCATCGAATCGAGGCAGGAGAGCACGTGCGTTGACCTCGCAACAAGGTCCTTGAGCGCCCCATCCTGTTGGGAGTTGTGATTGAGCAAATCGAGCAATGAAACCCCTTCAGCCTCCATTTCCGAGGTGTTTGGAAGGTGCGTCTCGTTGAGGAAGGCCTCCTTGCAGACCAAGTCCAAACGTGGCCATGCTGCTCGAATCTTGGATTCCGCTGCACGTGCTTTTGAGCGCCCTACATCTGCGTGAGAAAAGAGGATTTGACGGTTCAGGTTCGAAGGTTCAACCTCCGCGTCACCATCAACGACGGCCAACGCTCCCGCACCTTCAAGCATGTCTGCGAGATGAGGAATGGCCCAGCTTCCAAGCCCTCCCGCTCCGACAACGAGCACATCGAGGGGTTCACGTAAAGGGGACTGAGAAGGTAGTTCGTATCCCCAGGGTCGAAGGCCGATGTTGCACAGACCGAGGGGTGAAGGTTCACGAAACGTTCGTCGAAAGGAAGGAAGCACTTCGTCGAGGCCGGTGTGGGGAACACGAACGGAAGCAAGGATCGCTGCGCCGTCGGCGGTTGGTTGGAAGGTGACACGGCCCGCATCACCGTAGGCATGCCCCACAACAGAAGCGGCTTCTTCGGCTGAACTGGTCTCAATCCGTACCTTGTGTACGACCCATCCTCCGCTGATGCTGAGGTCCGAAACGAGACCCAAACGGAGGAGAGCCTGGTGAACAAGCGCTGCTGCATTCGCGGTCAGCAATGCGGGTGTGCTCAACGTGTGACGGCCATTCCCGTACTCCAGCATCGGTGCATCGGTGATGACCGATGCATCACCATCGACCCAACCAAGAACATCCACGGGTGACGAAGCATGGAGCCCAATCCGAAGCGCACCGGGGAGCGCGAGGTTGCGTCCAATCGTGCATTGAAAGCGTTCGTTGAGATGCGAAATCTGAGCCTCCGCACAGGCTTCGGGGCCTGCCAACATTCGAGCGATCGGGTGATGCAACGGGGCATCCGCATCGCCTTCGATTTCAATCGAGAGTGGGGTTGTGCGTCCAAAGCCAACCTGAGCCGCCATGGCCGCAAGGAGGATGGCCTGCTCCGGTGGACCAACCAACTCGAGCGACGACGCCTCAAGGGCGGCTTGGTCAACCATCCCAATTTGACGGGCGAAGCGTGAATCATTAGCTGACTGCACGGCCCTCACCTCTCCTGCTCAGAACGAGCTGGAGCTCCTTCGGCGGCTGGATTCTTGAGCACGAACGCGAGTTGGTCAAGGAATTCCAGCAACATGACGGCCTGATGGCCACTTGCAACTCGCTTGATTCGCGCCCATTGGTCAGGATCCTCGGTGAAACCAAGGCAAATTTCGCACATGCTCCGACCGTTGGCTCGATCCTCCGAACTTTGAGCGTTGAACACGTTTCGGTGGAAGATTTCGTCGTCGGTTGGGCTCAACACAAAGGCCCGAGGGGGATAGGCTGGAGCATTGCTGGTATCGATGAACACATCGTACTCCACAGGAGTGGGATCCCCAAGGGCACGGACACCTCGAACAGTGACCCTGAACGCGTTGCCGTCTTGGCCCCTCCTTCGGAGGGTCGGATGGTTCCTGTGGAGCATACGGACCTGCTTCTCGGTTTGGATGTTCAATGGCATGGTGCTCATCTCCATGCCATGCTTCGGCGTCGGAATCCATGTCGTTCACGACACAGAATCCTGACGCCATCGCGACACGCACCGAGAAGAAGATGGAGAAGCGTTCAAATGAGGATTCGACTCATTCACAACGATGGCCAACAGCACAGCCGCAAGCGGTGCTGAGGTGGGGCCGATAGGCGCATTGATTCCGAGCGTTGATCCAATTCGACTAAATCAGGACCTCATCGAACAACTGCAGCTTCACGAGGTCACCACCATCCATATCTTACGCTTGGTAGATGGAGGCAGCCACGACCCAGTGGCTCACCAACTGATGAAGAAGGGTGATGGCCTTGAGAGCAGATTCCGGGAGCTTGGGTTTTCCGTAGTCCCCCACCCTTGCCTCCCTGTCCATCGAACCGGTACGGCACGCACCAAGAATCCAAACTACGTCGCGGACGATTCTTGGAGGCTGTTTCGCTCTGCCGTCGACGTCATCAAGCAGTGCCGGGATGACATCCGTGTGATTGTCAGTGGAGGAGACAAGATACTCCACGGCAGCCTCGACGCCGTGGCAATGTGCACGGGAAGGACGCTGATCGACCTCGTTGGGCGAGAGTTCGAGCCCCTCGTGCATCCTCGTTCGTGCATGGTGAAAGGAATACCCACCTACAAGCCTCCCAACGGACCCTTCTTCTCTGAGACGGAAACGCGTACATTGGTGGCCTTGCTGAGGCATCATCGAACGTTAAACAGTGGATTCCCATCATCAGCCACAATAGACAACAGAGAACACGGTTGGTTGGAAACCAATCACATCGAGGCTGGAATCCATTCAAAGGGGCTTGCGAGCGCCATTGAGCGACTGTGTACAGCGGAAGACGAGCACGACCCGTTGATTCGTGTGCGTGAACTGACGTCAAGCGCGAAGAAAGCAATCCAACTTACACCACGTGGGGTCGTCCAAGCGATGATGTGCCTAAATCGTGCAGCGGTTCCACAAGATGAACAAGCAAACTCCGGTTCATTGATCCTCGATCCCGTCCACATTACGGGGCTGATGGTTCCTCCCGAGGTTGTTGAAGCATCGGTTCAGGATTCACGGGCAAGAAAACGGGTCAGGGAAAAACTCGAGCGACAGGGCACAACTGCTTCCGGCCGAGTCATCGTAGCGACGATGAGGGGCGTGCCCGACATCGAGGGATGGGTCGTCGAATGGTCCGGGTGCCATGCAGACTTCTCATCAGCGCAGCGCAAACTTGAGGAATCCGTCGAACCACTCAGAAGGAAGGTGTCTGAGCTGATTCATGAAACTGTGAACCATGCAGAAATCATCCTTGTCATCAATCCTCCCGAACGGGACCAGGATCCCCGCTTCATGAACGTGCTTCGACATCGATTGATGGACGCCGTCCAGAAATCTCAGGAGAGAAGTGAAGGGCAACTGGGCCGATTGAATCCTGAGGGGGCTGTTTCGGTTCCGGTATGCACGGACTTGTCCGGCATGGACAGTTCCATCGCCTCGATTGTGTCCACTGCTTCGATTGCACTGGGGTGGGCGTTGAGCGTGACGAAGTTGGCGCGTACTGGGTCAGGACCAAGCCAAACTCACGTCCCCCGAATGTCCGACCGGATCTTCAAGTTACCAAACAGGGAGGTGCTGCACTGGCTGTGCGTTCCTCGAAACGAAAGCAACGAACCCTATTGGCGGCATCAAAAGCAAGTGCTGCTTTTTCTTTGGCGCATACAGAGCACATCTGAGGCGATTCAACTGCCGTTGAAGGAACTCAAAAATCAACTGGAACTTGGCACTCGTCCCGACCGTTTGTTCAACGACAAAAACAACCCTGAGAAGGGATTGTGTCCGCACGGGCTGATCGAAGAGTGCGAAACGAATGTGTATCGCCTCACAAGCAAAGGGCAGCATGTTGCAGCGATGCTGGACATCATGGAGAGGGATTGATGCCGGAACCAGCCTCGTGTGAGGAGTGCGGTGAGAATGCAATCCTCCAGGCCAACAATGAGGGAATGTTGGAGTGTCCTCTATGCGGCCTCTGCGTGCAGTGGAAAGAAGAACAAACGGCTCCCACCTCAAATGAAGTTCTCATTTCGGATGGAACGAAGTACGGAACTCGGGATATGTTCCAAAAAGAAATGAAAAACACTGGCGAATATTGGCCGTTTGAAATCGGCCAAGGTATTTCACCACACAGACGAGTCATGCTCCGTCAAGAAGAAGAAAAACGCATGACATCAACCGAGATTGCAAAGAACCAATACCAGAAGATTCCCACGTTGATGGACAACAGACGAGTCTTCACCACGGAGCCTAATGTTCAGTATGCGATGATGAATTATTTTGATGTGAAAACCTCGGACGAGGCATTCAAGCGGCTTTCCGTCACGTCAGTGCATTACCTGCTCCTCGCCTTGGCTCGAACAAGCGTGCACGGGATGTTCATCCCGCCATGGGTTCGGACAGCAGCAGAAGAAGGAGTACCCTCAAAGTTGCACCATTGGAGGACCTTCATCGAATACGACATAGGGCCTTCCAAGTTTCCTGCGTCATGGAACAGGTTGATCGATCATGCGCATCAACGGGCCAACTCAACACCACTCCATGAACAAACATGGAGCCTCGTGCTCGCCTTGATGGACTCCGGCATGGCCACACGTGCACAGCTGTCTTCAGCAGCGCAGAAGGACCTGAGGTCTACGCTCTCACAACGTGCCTCACAAGCGTTGGATGCCCTCGAGATTGAAGCAAAGGAGACGGGGTTTGAATCCGGTGTCGACCTGATCGAACAAACCTTCCCACAAAACCAAGACACTGCGCCGAACTGGTTCCCCTGTTTTCATCTGAATGCTGCATTGGTCGCCCATTTGGTGTTGAGCCTTTTCTTGGACCACCACCCCATGACGCCACAAGACCAGGAGGCGATGCGGACCTTGATGGACGCTGTCCTCCCATCAGAGGGTATGTGGGACGGCGGGGCACAGGAAGGACTCTACTCCACCACGACCGGTCGGTCATGCCTGAGCACATGGCAGGAATTCGAGCGATTCATCAAGCTGAACGTCAACATCGCATGGTGAACGCGACGGATGTGCAACCTTGCCTTCACGAACGAATCCTGGTGCCATCCGAGCATGCTCTGAACGAACGAATCACGAGAATTCTCGCTCGAACAGAGGAAGCCACAACGGAGTGTGGGGCAACGTACCCTCTGTCCAGTCATCGACGACAAGGGTGATCACGTCACGGTTCTGAGGGTGCGTCTCCCCCATCTTCGAAAGGAAGGACTCTGCATCAATGAGCTCCTCCTGTTCCAGAGGGCGCTCGTTTGCCACAACCTTTCCGTCTGCATGGTCGATGTCCCAAGGGCAGACCAAAGCGTTCCCAAGCCTCAACGCCTTCGGCAATCGGGTTTCAGTGTCCAAATACACTTCGAAATCCTCAACGCATCCCGCGCACCAATGTGCTTTTTGATCGGTGTGTGGTTGAATGAGGACTCCTCCGGCGATTGAATGATGGCACAGGTCTGCTGCAACGGTTCCAAGGTCTGCTTCGCACCCACGGCCTGCAGGATGAATCTCCTTCGTGACACCAGCAAAATTGAATCCACCGAAGGAGGATCGGTGATGCACCTCTGCGGCCACCTTCTCCAACAACTCCTGTTCTTGAGCCTGGACGTGTTCTAAGGCCTTGTCCAGGGGGTCGAAGTTATTTTGAATCGAGAAGGAAGCCCAGCGTGGTGTAGTGGACTTTGACGTTATCGAATGCATGGTATTCTTTTGAGATCGGTACGCTCAACACATGCATCTCGAAATCCCCGTTGTGGTTGATACGCGCGTACGCCATGTTGACGTGGTGTTCTTTCCGTTTGGGGGATTGCGCCGCCCATTCGTCAGGCCCAGAGGTTCGTAGCATCTTCATCAAATCGTTCCCTGCACGCTTGTCTCCTGAGTTTCTGGCATCGACTATTCGAGCAGCGTACGTCTTGAAGAATTCATCAACATCTTCGTTGTAACCGATGGAAATCGTGACGTACCGGTTGGCTGAACGCCCGCTTCGCCCCTTGGCGACCCTCTCGAGGAACTGATGGATTGTTTTCCGATCACCTGACAACGACGTGAGGGCGCGCAGGTCCTCTACGGTCAGTCGAGTCATGTTTTTTTGAGGCCCCGAGAGTTCATAAATCCTCATCCATATGGGGTAAATGTGATTCGCCCACACATCGATGTTGGCTGGGGGAAACAACCGCTCAACGAGGAAGACAACGAGGACTTGATCCTGAAAAAAGGGACTGGTGCATGGACTCCAGTCCTTTTTCGAAAGTTTGAACAATCGCTCGACCAATTGAAACAACTCGCTCGTGAACGCACGACGGCTATTTTTGTCGTTGGGGGACGCGGATCCGGTAAATCCCAAATTCTGCGGGACCTATCAGACAAACCCATCGCGGAAGAGAAAGGAATCGAATACCTTCCCGCCATTGTTCGCGCCCCATCGAATGTGGAATTGACTTGGGACTCCATTGAAAATGAAATCTTCAAAGCAATCTGCCGCACGTTTGAAATCATCGCAAGCGACAGGAATTCGAACAATAGATTCCCAATTCTAAAGCGATATCTAAACGAGAATGCGGGGGATGGAACGAAATGGATTGAGAAGTTTCCAGCCGCCCCTGCAAAGCCGGGAAGGTCGATGGAAATCTGCAAAGTCCTGAAGAACAAAAAAATCCAACTTATCATTGCACTGGACGACTTGGACAAGCGACCAAACGCCGATATTGCAAATTTCTTGTCCGCTGCGCAAACTCCAATTTCAGAGATCCTCGAACACGCCCGTCTGCTGATCAGCATTCGCCCAGGTCAATGGAGCAACATCCTGGACATGGCCGCAGAGGGAACCAACTTTCTCGTCGACCCTCGACAGGCATCCTATGTGAACATGCCCGGGATTAGGGACCTCACCCCGCATGAGATTCAAGATCTCATCAACCAACGGATGTGCTTCTTGCACGAAACAGACACCGGGGTTTGGCAATTTTCAACAACGAAAAATCCAGATTTTGAAACTGTGAAAGACGCTGTGAAGACCATTGAATGCCCACACGTGGACACCATTTCTGAACAAGGGGGGATGTTGGCACTGCGTCGTTATGTTGCTCGGCATGACCCGAGCATTCGCTCGTTGTTGCAAGCTGTGCAAGCCATCCTCAATTTCGAACCTGAAAAACGAGGGGCTGACATCAAGTTAGGCCAGGCCGATCTCGGCCGATTGCTCGAAAAGAGTGTCAGGATTCAAGATGATACATTGGTCAAACTCTTTGACAACAGACTCAAAGAAATACACGCTCCCTTGGACATGGGTTCAATTGATGCTGCACAACATTGGATGGATCAACTCCTCAACGGATTGGAGTCAGACAGCGAGCGTTGGACGGGAACTTGGAACTTCTTCATCGATTGGCTACGTCCGGGTGACATGAAAGACGGAGCCCTGGAAGGAGACAAGAGAGGAGTCAAGATTCCGTGGCCCAAAGTTGGCAAGAACCAACAGGGAGAACTCAGGCTAAACGCCGCACGAAAGTCACTGAATAACATGGTGTTTATGATTCGTCTCAAAGTGATTCTCAAAAACCTATCAGAGCAATCGGATCCTGTCCAAATGCCCTCACTTCATGGAAGCACGCACGTGGTCAGTGTTGAATGGGATTCTGAAGATTGGTTGAGCATCCTCACGCCGACCCTCCTGCTCAATTTCTTCACGCAGGTTGAACCCATCGAGCAGGAACCACGAAACGAACATTCCGCCACTACCGCTCCTGAATCTTCCCGAACAAAGCCCACCAAGACGAGGTACGGCGCATCCCGCCTGGTGGGCAACAGTAATACCGAGAATATGACTGTGGACGAACTCAAAGAACGGTTGTTCCATCTTAGTGCGAACCCGAACAAGAACAGTGATGAAATTCGGAGATTGCATAACCTCATCGCCTTGGAGAACGATTTCCGGCTGGTAGCGGCGCAGGAGGGTGAGAATCTCCCAACAGTCACCACCGAGAAGATTCCTTTGGATGAAGTTGAACACATCAATCTCGACGCGCATGTGAAGAGTACCGGCGAGGTAGAACAGACAGAATACCAACCTCTTCCAACCTTCAGCATCGAGCAATCGCTCGAGAAGCACGGACTCACGGAAGATTGCTGGCTTCGCAACACGCTCATCTCGACGCTGGAACTAACGGGCTTTGATCAACTCCCGGCCAATCTCGACCCCTCGAAGCTTGAAATGAGCCTCGAACTCAACTTTTTCCAAAATTTGTTCACGAAAGAGTGGCTCAGATTCAGTTTCAAAAAATATTTCAAATGCGACGATGAGGAATTGGTTCAAAAGATCAATCTCGATGACCGGTTCTCGTTTTTCAAGGAAAAAAGCGACAAGGACGAACGCATGGATGCACTGAGGCGCTCCCGGTGGATTCGCAAAGAATTGAGCCTCTGGGTTCAACGAGCAAAGAGCGTGATTTCTTCGCCAGACCTCACGAGCAGATTGGTGTTTCTTGAGAAAATCCTCACAAACTCAACCAAGGAATTCACAGAGGAATTTTGGCATGAGTTCATTCATGCCCTCGGAGACAGCACTGGAGAGTTAGCGTTGGCACGACTTGCCATCTCAGAATTCGCACCACCGACATTCTGTGGGAAATTGTTTGCCTTGGCCTCCCAGACAAAGGACTTCCCGTTCAAGATTGATTTTGAGGTTCACTCGGCCATATCACAAAAACAAATGTCGCGAGAAAAATGGAACAGGTACACCCACGAAGAAAAATTTGAGGCTCACACCGCTGATCACCACGGCTATTGGGATCTCTTTAGCATGACGAATTCAGCCTTGGAGGATTCACAGCTGCCCGAGTTTCCCCCTCATCTCAATGAAGTATACGACGAGGGCGAACAAGTATCACAATCTCATGCAGGTTTTCTCATCGTGTATGAATTTCCAAATCTAAAGAAAAATACCTTCTGGGAACTCTTCCAGCACCTCTACGATTACTGCACCAGGGAAGGTTTCAGAGTCGGAATTGATTCACACTCCGGCGTCTACAAGCAACACCACCGCAACACCATCTGGCCCGGCTATGGTACACCTCGCGAATGGCCAACTATTGAGCTACGAATACCGGATCGGATGATTGACCAAGTGGTATCGGCATACGAACCACCTGAAGAATGGTTGGAAACAGGTACAACTGCAGACTCAGACGGCTCGGAAATTCCAGCCTACTACGCGATCCCGTTCCAGCGCTTGCAAAGTGCATACCGCCGCGCTATTGCAGACAAATTTTTGAACATGGAAAGCACACCATGGCAGATTAAAATTTCATGGCCAGAACTGAGATTTGAGCTCTTGAGCCCGCTTACTATGGCGGTCAAGATTGGAGATGATTCTCTTCTTCAGTTCACCCCATATCTGCAACACGATAACCATCCCAGCAATGAAGATTAACAAGTCGTAAACCGGAATAGAAACCAACCCTTAGAACTCGCCCGGGTGGAATCATGTCACCTCCATACAACATGTTGGACAGATTCCTTTGTTTATGTGGCTTGTTTTCAGAGAATTTTCTTGACCAACCAATCCGAGAAACGATGAACGTAACCGAATACTTTCTTCTGGAGCGCCCAAGAATTGTGGATCGGGAAGCATTCCAATCCACGGTTTTGGTTCATCTTTTCAGAGGGTACATCGAACAGGGTCGCTGCTGTACACCCAACGAACAGGCCTGCAGCTGCAAGGACTGGGATGAGGTTTTCAGAACAATCATGCAAAACGGCATGACAGAAGCCTCTGACCTTCGATCAAAATACAATTCAACAGAAGAAGAAGCCGGTGACCTTCGATTATACAATTCAATTGAAAATTTTACTAGAAATTTTTCTCCTCCCAAAGAAGGAGACCTTTCTGGGATGACCTCCCTCCAGGAACCCCGACAAGAGATGATTCCAACCACGCATCTACTCGACAGACCGTTCATGATTGAGCGAGGTCTTGACGTCCACCCTTCAGCATCACCAGCATGGTTAGGAGGAAATTGCAACGAATTAACCTCCCTCTACAGTGCCCTCACCGATGGGAACCCAGCAACCGAATCCCACAAGCTCTTCCAACAATTTGTCAAACAACTTCACTGCATACCATTCGTTCAAAGCCAGGAGGGCAACGAACTGAAAATCACACCGATTTGGTCGGAGAATGTAAGGCCTGAGAATTTCGATTTAGATCGTCATTCCCTGCAAGCGCTACGAAGGCACTCATGGCCAGATTCCATGAAATCACCATTCAAGGTCAGCATGGACATGGTGGAAAATCGCAATGACATCTCTGGGCCAAAGACGGTGTTCATCTTGTTGGCAATTCCATGGAACGATGCTCGGGAGCAATGGGGCGATACGGCGATTCCTGCCCATTTGTGCCGATGGTTCAGCCTGGACGGGACAGAAGTTCCCTTCGGACTCAAGAATGAACATAACTATGAGAGGAGAGGGATGGCTTGAAGCGAGCGAAGCGATCCTTCAAAATCGACGCTCTGACCTACCTTCGGTTTGCCGCTGCGAGCGTCGACGTGCCCACGAATCATGGTGGAGGAACTGAATCCAACAACAATGCAGACTTCTTTTTGGACCCACGCTTTGGATTGCTCCAACCCAAGGATGTGCTCGAAGACCTTTGGTACTGCCATCTCGATGCGTTGATTGCGGAGGCGTCAATGGAAGAATTTGTACAATACCCAGTGGCCTTCATCTTAGCAGTTTCCCAAGATGATGAACGCGTCCGATTGGTACACCACATTCTCGATCGGTTGACGTATTATTGGAGTCGCCAGACGACCAAAGGGAGTTTGATTCCACGACCAGACGCGTGCAAACGCGCGATGGATGAGTGGACAAAACCTTACGACCAGACCGAGGGGCACCTCGCCCTCGACGAGATGGATAATCGGTTGGATGAACTCCAAGAGATTCTGAGAAAAGATACACTTCTCTGGATCAGCACTGGATCGGCCATGCACAAGCGTTGGGAAGAGGTCCACTCACCAAGATTGAACACCGTCCACGAAGAGGAAATCATCCATCTCGATGGCAGGATGTGGGGTGGGTCTGGGGGAATAGAAGAGATGTTGAAATCAACGTGGTCGCTTCTCCAAACAAGTTTCCTTCGCAAGAGCATTTCTAATTTAATCAATGATCTCGAAGAGCAGGAAATTGAGTTTTCAGTCCTCAGGCACTCGGGGAATCATTCGCTGGTCGTTTGCCACAATCGTGAAAAATTCTCGGAGACTTACGACACTACACCCTCCGAACATTTCAGGAATATTCTCTTGGAATCATTCTTGGAGATTTTTGGATGCACGCCAAACATCACCGTCACTGAATCAGCGGAAAATGGACGTTTCCCTCCGGTCCACGGAGAGGGCGACCCACACACAATCAATGCAGATCAGAACTCAAACTACCACAAAACCCTCAGTTTTTTGGAAGATGCAAGGAGCACAACCAAACAATGGCTTCGACAATTGCGGTGGTCATGGGGGGTCATCGCTGAACCCTTTCGTTTTGGCGATGAACCGATCCCACAGCCATTCATCATCGACACCATCAATATGAGCAGGTATTGTTGGAGTCCGACTGGAGTCGAGACGACCGAGGCTCGAACGCGAGAAGACGTTCTCAAGGGGTTTTCCCGTGCCATGCGCATGACGACCCTGCAAAATTTGGTCTTTGGTGAAATCATGATGAATTATGCACACGAGATCAAGATGCTCGGAGGGGACGAGATGGTGTTCACCACTCGGAGCGATCTCCCGCGATTGTTGAAGGCGATTGATTTGTGTACTGTCACACATTGGTGCTCCACGCTCTACAACTCACCGTACGAGCCGCGATGGTGGATACGAAGAACGGATGGGCTTTCCATCGGAGGGGAAACGGAAACGGAGAAGGCTGCGCTCAAACAAAAGAAGCAAGAATACATCACACAACACAACAAGGGGAGGATTTTCAGGTCGTTCAATTTCCTCGACTTCTGATTCAAACTGGGAAGACGCGTCATTGGTGATGTGGTCGTATGTCAGCCTTCCTTTCGCCACCGGCGTGGCCGCGATGATAGCCTATGCGGTGGGTGAAAGCCCTCAGAAGGCACAGGATTCGAGCACGTCC
>PBNF01000014.1 GCA_002722995.1 Legionellales bacterium
ACGAATACGGCCTCTCTGATCTTATGATTGAAGGGTTGAAGGTTGAAGGTTGAAGGTTGAAGGTTGAGCACATGATCGTTCTTTGGCCTAGTTCAATCAATTGCTCAAAGAAAAGTGCGTCATCTCATGTCCACTTTAATGTCTCTCTAGTGAAACCACAATGACTCAGCATGATTTGAACTATTTAATCGCGGAGTGTGATGGCACTATTTCAGTCCAAACAGCTGATCACACCTTGATTGTAAGCCTTTAAATATATTGAATCTGCGCCATAATACAATGAGTCATCACAGCCCTAAAGTCTATAACGAATAGGGTCATTCATTACGTCAGGGATTTAGAAGTAAGCCCCAATTTGCATTAATAGCTGATGCTCATGACCTCCTGACTTGAGGTCATTAAAGCGATACTCTAAAGCTTGCATGGTGTTTTTCCATAGGTGCATATAAGCCCCAGTTGCCCAATATGCTAAGCCTGCTTGATCATTGTTATCGGCATGTGTATGGCCATAAACAGCATAGAGATTAGAAGGAATATGATGCGCATCCATAGCATAATCCAAACTGGCTTGAATTGAATGGTAGTGTCCAAAGTTTTCTGTATTATATTCTAAACGCCTTAATGTCCCCACATACTCCATACCTAAACGCCAAGGCCCATTCCCGACAACCATGTAAGCATCCAGCCCAGGTACTCGGTGTTTTAAAGTGTTAGAATCATCCCAAAAATCATATAACCCATTGAAGACACTATCTGCATCGGCAATATTTCGCACCCAGCCACCGCCCATTTGAAGGTATTGCTGGGCTTTAAAATGATGCATCCAAGCCGCACTTGCGCCAACCTGATCTAGATGACGTTTCTGAGTGAGAATATTGGATTTACCTTGCATGATAAAAGCTTGACTCACCCAACCATCTCCTGATGCAGCAGAACCATCATAGCCCACAACAACACCACGACCGGTGATTCGACCAATGCGACGAGTATCAGCAGCACTGAGCATTAAGCTCGAGTAACGACCAAAGGGCATATGGAGTTGCCCCACCGACAAGTACCAAGGGCTTTGTTTTAACTGACCTAATGTGACGAACGCACGCTTTAACTTAACTGCGCTATTTTCAATGCGTTCCTCAGAGGCGACATCTAAAGTTGCCGCAGTACCACTGTCATAATTAAAAGTGGCCATGACACTGATCCAAGGGCTGATTTCTGATAGAATATCTAATTCAAGGCGGGTTAAATCAATATCAGCTGATTCAGATGATGCATCATGAAGCCACTGAGCTTGTGCTTCAAGCCCTCCACTGAGCATGATATTCGGTCGGAATGCACCATGTTGTGCACGGTTCCCCCATTGAGCCCTTTGCCTTAAGATTTTTAGGTCTGGGTTCATTGATGAATAGCTGACCACTAAATCACTGCCATCATATTCTGAATAGAGCTGTGTTGTATTTGAAGTCGTGATAGGATCAGCATGGCCACTTGATCGAGCAGGAACCCCACGGGCTGCATGACCTTGTTGCTTTAATTGTGCTTTTAACGTTTTAACTTCAGACTGCAAAGACTCAATACGTTGATCAAGTGCCGCAAGTTGTTCGGGTAACGTCAGCGTTCCTGCTGTAGCCGTTAATCCGCCATACCCTATTAAAATTGAAGCCATGCATATTCTGCTAAACCTTTGGGCCATATCTCACACTCCTTGACTTTTAAATACTTTAATGAATCTTTTTAAATCGAATGGGTTGACTTAACCATTGGGATATGACTTGAATATCCTCTCCCCTTAATTCACCAATTAATGCTTTTAAGCTAAGCACTATACCTAAATATTCATATCGTGACAATTGATACTGTTGCTGTGTTTGGCTATAAGTAGCTAAAGCGTTGACCACGTCTACAATGGTTCGAGTGCCTGCTAAATATGCAGCCTGATTTGCTGCCAGTGCCGCTTGCGATGAATGAACGGCTTGACGATTGGCTCGAATGGTTTGGATGCCGGCACTTAACCCTCTGACTGCTTGAGCAACATCTGCACTGAGCTGTTGAATGGCTTCAAGCTGTTTGAACCCTGATTGATGATATAACGCTTGTGCACGTTGGGTATCCACCCTCACTCGCCCTCCTTCCAATAGTGGCAAGGTCACCCCTACACTGGCTAAGGCTGTACGCGAATCAATATTGGAAAATGTTTGATTCGCTGAGCTATAAACCGGTTGTTTAAGGTCAGTGATCGAACCATTCAAGACCACACGAGGTAAGTGCCCCGCTTCAGCTTTGAGCACACCCGCTTTTGCTGACTGCTGTAACAACCTTAATGCCTGTATTGAAGGGGCATATTTAAGCGCATGATCGATCCAAGGTTGCACCTCAATAGGCTTAGGGGGCACCAATGGCATTGATCGACCTAAACCATTTAGGCGTGTATAGGTTTGACCTGTGATGGCTTTCAACCGATGTCGTGCATCCTCTAATTGAGCTTCCGCCTTAAAGCGTTGTGCCCGCTTGATATCATAGTGCGATTGGGCCTCCAAAACCGTGATTCGAGTGACTAACCCCGCTTTGAATCGTTGTTGCGCCAACTGATAATGCTTGAATAAAGCACGTTGCTCACTGATTAAAATATTTAAACGCGCATGCTGCATTAAGACCGCAAAATAATGCTGCGCCGTGCGTGATAGAATAGACTGCGCTGAAGCCCTCAATACAGCATCAGCTTGGCGTGCTTGATATGTCATTTGAGCCCATGCATTCCAAGCACGTGCATCAAAAAGGGTTTGGGTTAAATTCATGGACCATTGCTGCTGATGACCACTATGATGAACCGTTGATGTATCTGAATCCATACGGACTTTGCCATAAAGACCTGTTAAATTCAGCGTAGGAAAAAAGGCTGCACGAGATAATCCATACTGGTGATGTTGAATCGCCCACTCGGCTCGCGCAGCTTGGTAGGTCGGATCATGCTTTAAAGCAGCTTGACAGACATCCACTAAACTTTCAGCCCGTATTGAAGCACTCAGCATCCATAAAAACCCAATCCATTTGCGCATTGATTTGACCCAGCTCATTGCACTTAAAATTTTATTATACCCCCTTGATTCAATCCTGCAAGACAGGAATTCAAAACGTTTCAAACGCAGGCATTGAGTCTATTTTTACAGCGTGATCAATACTTACAACCATGTAGGATGAGCACCCCCGTTGACGGTTATTATCATGATGTTCAGCGCAGTTAAACCCCAATCTTCAGTCGAATTATGTTTCACGACTTGATGATCAACGCCGCGTTAATGCTTGCACATTCACGGCTTCAGCTTTAAAAAATGTTTGGCAAAAATCTGCAGCTGTTGCGGCATCGAAAGCTTTACAGCTAAAAATATCAATATACGCTGCAGCTGTTTGATTTGCAAAATGTGCACTGATGCAAGACGTTTCAATTAATTGAAACATAGAGAACCCTTCAACACGAGGCTCCTCACCAAAATGTACCACATGACAAGGCCCAAAAGCTTTCATATCAATCAACTCAATCAATTGGGCCGTAAAATCTTTAATCTGATCTGCATCAGTGATGCGTGCAATATCACAGCGATAACAATCAATGGCCACGGATTGCCCCCAAGGAGCGGTTTGGTTCATGGAAGCCTTTGGGTCTAACTGTGTTTGAATTGAGTTCATGATGTACTCCTGATACAGGCTTCATTGACATACTGAGGCAGTACAAATGAGGCCGCATGTAGGGCGGGATGATAGTAACGTGTTTTAATCTGTGCAGCTTCAAAACGTGAGGCGAGCGACTCCACCGTGACTTGATCACAAGGCGCGGACGGACTTGCCCATGCGAAATGCATTGCACCCCCAATGTATGTAGGAACGACGGCTTGATAAAAACCATGATATTGAGCACAACGTGATAATCGTTGGTGTGTGGTTCTTAATTCACCAAGCTGCAAAAAAGAGACGCCATTTTGAGTCACTAAAATCCCTTTTGGATTGAGGTGATTCAAAGCTTTTTGGTAAAAAGATTGCTCAAATAAAACCTCACCCGGTCCAATGGGATCAGTTGAATCTGATAAAATCAAATCAAAAGTGGTTGATGTGGTATCAAGATAGGCTGCACCATCAGCAATCACCACTTCAACACGTGGATCCGAAAATGCACCTTGTGAATGTTGAGGCAAGTAAGTTTTACACAGCTCAATGACTTCCGCATCAATCTCAACCAATACCACACGCTCGATGCCCGCATGCTTAAGCACCTCACGCAATAAACCGCCATCACCTCCACCAATGATTAAGACCGAACGAGGGGCTCCATGCGCAAAACAAGGCACATGTGCGAACATTTCATGGTAGATAAATTCATCTCGCTCTGTGGTTTGAACAATTTGATCCAACAACATCACCCGGCCCCACAACGGGGTTTCAAAAATTTGAATACGTTGATGCTCACTACAAGTGTCAAACAACAACGTTTCAGACTCAAAAGATTGACGATATGAATCATGTAATATTTCGTGATGCCATTGACTCATTTAAAAACTCCACGTTGAATTTGATGTAATTTATCATGACGGGGTTGACAGTGGGCTCGAATAACTTCAACAGCCCGCATTGGATTGGTTTGGCCACACATGAAAATATCAAATGCCGCATACGCACGCTCTGGCCATGAATGAACACTAATATGTGATTCAGCTAAAACAACAACCCCAGAAACACCATATCCTTCTCCAAAATGATGCATATGGGTATGCAAAATCGTGGCTCCAGCATCACGCGCAGCACGGCACATAACATCCAATACCCAATCAGCTTCAGATAATCGATCCACACCATATACGTCTAACAAATAATGCCACCCAGCAAATAGGGTATCTTCATGATGACTAAAGCCTTTTACACTGACTGCTTCATTCACATTAATCATGACAAGACTCCTCAATGATAGAGATTTACCCCCCTGGTTGATGCGCCATTTTAATCAAGTCCCCCCTCCAAAGCAAGCGATTTCAATATGAAAAAACAAACATCTCGAAATCAAGAATTATACCTTTAATTTCAAACGCTTGCAAAGATCACTCACTCGACGAAAACCAACACATTGGAGTGACGGAGTTGAATTAAACCTGCGCTATCAAATCGCGAAGACCCTCAAAAGTAATTTTAATGAGCTCGCTCATTGAACACTAGACGGATGAACGCTTGCACAACAAGATGACTCAATCCTTTATAGGCAGGATACAAAATCAATGGATATCTAATGAATACCAAGCCTTGAAGGTTCAATGTCTCTAGATCTAATTAAGTAGGATAAATCATCGTTTCAAAGCCAAACACTCAGATAACCTAACAAACTCATCCACACTCACACATTCAGGACGAAGGCTTGGATCTACGCCGGTAGATTCAATTTCAGGTACCGTCAAAAGTGGTTTTAATGCATTCCCTAACTGCTTCCTACGCTTTGAAAAAGCTTCAATTAAAAGACGATCTAATGATTCAAATTGAATAGGAGGAATCGTTGGGTGTGGCCGCAAGTGAATCATTGCTGATTCAACTTTAGGTTTTGGATCAAATGCTTCTGGTGGAATGATCAAACCCAATTGCGCTTCACACACCACTTGTGTTCGCACAGATAATCGTCCATATTGCTTTGACCCTGGGGCTGCACTGATGCGCTCAGCCACTTCTTTTTGTAGCATGAAATACATCGATTCAATATGGTCTAATGCTTCTAAGCATTGAATCAAAATAGGGGTTGAAAGATGATAAGGCAGATTACCCACCACCTGTATTCCATGGTTACCGGGATTCAATGCCTCTATATCTATTTTTAAAATATCATCACAGATCACCTGCACCCGATCACCATAACGCGCGTGTAATGACTGCGCCAGCCTTCGATCAATTTCAATAACCGTGAATGATTCGGGGTTTAACTCCAATAGCACTTGAGTTAAAGCCCCTCGACCGGGGCCAATTTCCAATAAAGGCTGATTCATATTCAAAGCTACCGCATCAATAATACTTTGAATCACCCCAGGGTCAGTTAAGAAATTTTGACTCAACCGCTTAACCGGTAACGGCCATCTTGCCATTTATAACAGCACCTCAACTGCAGCTTTTGATCTTAACCCTTTGAGCCAACCCGGCAAAGCTTTTCTGAGGGCTTTTTGATACAACATTGAATGGGCTTGGTCGTCTGAAATGGTTGCAGGCTGATGTAATGACACTACTTTTAGAACATGCCATCCATTGGGAGCTTGAATTGGACCCATGATACGATCTTGCATGACTTGATGAATCTGATTTGAAAACAGTTCAGGTAAATCGTCCAAAGCTTTACGCCCCAGATCTGTACGAATCCATGCTGAAGTCGTCGGTGGCTTTCCGTTTTGACGCAACTGATTTGCAAAATTGATGGCATCATGTCGTGTGGCTTCAAAATTTGAGGCGTCTACAGGCCATAACCAGTCAATTAAATGTGCTTGGGAATGAGCCCTTTGAGTTGCACGCTGCAAGGCTTTAATATCTGAGGCCTTAATTTCAATCTGATCGCTCAAAGCTTCTTGCTGAACGTGCATGATCATCAGTTGCGCTCGAAGGTCTGATTGAACCATTTCAAGCGATTGATGCGTTTTTTCTAGCCATGCCTGAAGAGAGAGATCCTGGTGCTGCACAATACGATTCAGGGCTGCATCGATTTCAGCTTTTGAAATATGAATACCCGCTTGGCGCGCCGCATCGAGCTGTAGTTGCCGATCAATCCACTGATCAAGCAATTGAGCTTGTATTGCTTGAACCCCTAAGTGAGCTTGTGTGGGTACTGATTGTTGAAAAGCTTGAACCGACTGATTCAATTCACTGAGCGTCAATGCCTGACCATTCACTGAAGCGACAATACGATCTAACAATTCAGCATGCACTGTACATTCAAACATGGCTAACATCATGAGGGTTATTTTAATCCATCGAATCATCATTTGACCTCTTATATTCAATCACTTGCTTCATTGTATTTTAGAGCAGATTCAATGGCCTAATCCCGTGAGTCCCAATTGAACATAAACGCCATTAAAAAATTGTCTCTGCCCTGTTGATTGCAATCCATTATACCGTCGAGTGACGCCTAATTTCAATGAAATACAACACTCTTCCCACTTCAGCCCTGTATTTAAACTGAGTAAATGATGGGCATGGAAGTCCCATTGACCACTGGCATACACGTTCCAATGTGTATTGAGCGTCTGCTGAACACTGGCTTCAAAGGCATGCTGTTTCATACTTTGAGGCCAAATACTTTGATCAAAACCATTGTCTCGCTCCCAATGCATGGATAAGCCTTTTAGACCTAATTGTGTCCCCCGATCATTGGACCAAGTTGCTAAGATGTTGGTATCAATGAAGTGATTTAAAGCCCAATGCCATGCCATCCATGCATCAACCTTAAATGAGTCATTGAGGCTCCAATGTCCCATCAATTGGAGTGGAGATGGCGACCGCACATGCCAATCAACACCCTCACATGTTGAACTCAAACACACACGCTGACGTGCCAATGACCACGCTTGACCCAAGGCTATACTCGAACGTTGCTCGTGTGTGTTGCGATCAAAATGTGTCCATGTGACCCCTAACGCAATATGATGTGTATCGGCTTTTAAATCATGCCCTGTAAAGCGATCCACTTCAAATAATTCAGGGTAAAATTGTGTGCGGCTAACCGTATCAAAGCGAGGAACGTCCTGCTGATCTTTGAAGGGCACCCAACCATAAAATAGCTTTGCAGTCACGCCTGAATGAAGAGACACTGGGTACATTCCTTCCCAAACAGCACTGATGCTGGGAATGGTATGATGAACAGAATGATGATCTGAATGATTCAAATGATACGCGACGTGGTGCAATCCAAGGGTGGTGGTCAAAAGACCTGACCACAGCGATTGTTGCCACTGAACAGCAGGATCAAACACCAGACGATCCCCGGTGGGCATTGAACCCATATTGGGTAGCGCTCGCCAATTAAATCGCGCAACATCCCAAAATAAATGAACTTGACTGGAATCTCCTAATGGATAAATTCCCTGCCCAGACCACTGTGGCTGTGCAGCATACGCATTAGGAATTAATGATGACAATACGCTATGTATCACTTGCCAGTCGTGAATCACCCCGTGCATTTGAAGCCATTGAGACGCCCATCTCCATTCAAGTGCACGCAGTAAATACGCCTGGTCTGCTGTTTCAATCACTTGAGGAAAATCTCTGAGCAACTCATCATCTGAAAGTTGCGCCCATTTCAAATCCAATGTATACGCAGGTTGATGATACACATGAGACAGATCAAAGCCCCAACGTTGTGGTTGATCCCGCTTTAAAGCATCGACGCCCACTTTTCGATAAGGCTGGCTGTTGAACGCCTCACTGGCGCGATGTCTAAACGACTCAAACACCCGATCATTAAAAATGAAAAACCCTTTGAAATGACTTTCAGTTCCTACGGTTAAATGTCGCCAATACGCCCCCAATGCCCCTCCACTGTCAAGCCCCCACTCTGGCGTTAACGTCAAATCTTGATGAGGCGCAATATTCCAATACCAAGGCCATACCAACCGTGAGCCTGAATGGTTGGTGTGCTTGATATGTGGCATCAACCAACCAGTGGCCCTTTGCCCTTTAATGGGAAAACTGAGGTATGGCCAAACAAATACTGGAATATCCCCGATCTTTAAACGAGCTGATTTCAAACGCGCAAGACCTTGAGCCTCATCAATCCATAGGTCTTTTGTCTCAAGATGCCAGTAACGATTGAGAGGAGAACAGATGGCGTAACTGGCTTGATGAATATGCCAATCATGATCTTTTAAAGTGACGGACTGAGCATGACCCCATAATGAATGAGGGGCCTGAGTCAGTGACAGTCGATACCATGCGTCCAACCATTGGCCTGAACGAGCTGTTTCACTCATAGAAGCTTGCTGAGCCACCACACGCCCTTGTGGCCAATCAAATTGAACACGGCCTGACAGCCTCAACTGTTTCTCTTGATCTTTGGGTTTCCAAATACACAACCGATCTGCCCTTAATGCCTTCAGTGGCCAATCTACACGAATCTGCCCCTGTGCTTGAATGGTTGAGCCCTTCAAGTGAATTTGATCTGCATTTAAATGATAACTACCCATAGCGCCTTGGCTGGCTTTAAAAACAGGCGTACTAAAAGAACCTCGGCATAATGAGTTTTTCTCATAGACCCAGCCTAAGAGTGTTGAGGGTGAATGCAATGTTGCGTTCGATTCAACTGCAGACGGCATGGTTGATGCCTGGCTCAGCACACAGCCATAACACATCACACAATACAGTAACTTGAACCTTCGAAAATGATCTCTCACGCCTCCGCTCCCATACGGTTTAGCTCTAATGGTTTAACCCCTCCTTGACCCTGCATAATACGATACCCTAACTATATTCGTTGAGCTGAATCGCTTTTAAATGCATGATTAACAGTTGCATCTTACCCTGAACCCATGCAAACTGCACCCTAAATCCCAAACATTGTACATGATGACCGTTTGTGAAACACATGCTAATCTTGACTGGGCTCCTTGGGTTTCAGAGCAGCTCAATTCGACTCAATGGACTTGGTCAGCCTTAGCGGGAGATGCGAGTGCACGCCGATATTATCGCTGCTATCTTGATAATCACCACTATATTTTAGCCGTGGCAGACCCTGCTCAACTGTCTTTAAAAAGCACCCTTGATGTCAATGTAGAACTTGCATCACATGGCATTCCAGTTCCCCACATATATGCCTACGATCTTGATTGTGGTTTGATATTACAAGAGGACCTAGGAGATCAAACCCTCTGGCATCAACGCCATCAGAGTGAACAGCTGCCTTCACAACTGAGTGCAGCGCTTCAAATACTCAATCAATGGCAATCTCTGCCTATCACACATTGGCCCAAAATGGATTCAGCTCACCTTAAAGAAGAGTGCCGCTATTTGCCTCAATGGTTCATTCCTCATCGAGGAATTGATTGGGATCTTGAGACCCAGCACCAATATGAAATCCTCTGTGATCATCTGATTGAAAGTATTCAACCCACTCAATGGGTTCCCATTCATCGAGATTTTCATAGCCGAAACCTGATGATCCATGAAGAAAACCTCTATGTGATTGATACACAAGATGCGATGATGGGCCACCCTTTATATGACCTTGCTTCACTCTTAGGTGATGGTTATCTCTCCCTTAAGGATTCAGAACAACACGCTTATTTACAGATATTTTATAAGCAACAACATCATGCATTTAATGACTTCAATCACTTTCAATCACTCTATGAACGCATCAGCATCCAGCGCTACCTTAAAATTCTTGGCATCTTCGCTCGCTTGGCCGAACGTGACCATAAACCCCTTTATCTCAAATATATCCCTAACATTCTTAACCGCATTCAAACATTCATAGCACACCATGAAGATCTCATGGCCTTATCTAACTTGCCAGGGTTATTCTCATGCAAGCGATAATTCTAGCAGCCGGGCAGGGACAACGTCTGAGACCGCACACCTTAACATGCCCGAAGCCCCTGCTACAATGTGGTCCTCATCGACTCATCGAATATCACTTATATCGTTTAGCCGCTGCTGGATGCCATGAAGCCATCATCACCACCAGTTATCGTAGTCAGGATTTCAAAGCTTATCTTAAAGATGAATCACATTATGGATTGAAATTAACCTTTTCAAGGGAACCTCCGCCTTGCTTTGAAACCGGTGGCGGCATTATTCGAGCCCTTCAATACCTTGATGACGCACCTTTTTGCGTCATCAGTGGCGACCTTTATACCACCTATCCTTTTGAGCCACTCATGAAGCAGCATCCAACATGGGGCCATCTGTGCCTCGTGCCTGCACAAACACCTCAAGCAGACTTTGACCTTCAATCGGGCTTAATTCAATCTCCTGGCCCTTATTGGTACGGCAACATAGGGGTCTTTCATCCTCGATGTTTTAATGATTGGCCACTCTGTCGTATCCCCTTAGGGCGCATCTTACGTCAATTAAGCGCACAGCGTCGTTTAACGGGTTCAATCATTGAAAGTACTTGGCATAATGTCTCAACACCTCAGCAATGGACTCAATTGCATGATCAGCTCAAAACACTGCCGACCTTAGCCCTTTGAATAGATGAATCATCACGCTTCTAAAAAAACTCAAAACGAATGGACACACTGTCTAAAAATAGTCTATTAATGTCATGATCTAAAATAATAATATAGGTTATTTTTATGCCAACCAATACAGCTAAACATCGTGACCCAGACGGCTATACAGCATCTAAAACATTTGCTGAAAATTTTACTGCTGAGCTCGCCCAGGCTGAACATGTAGAGCCCCAACCGCTGCCGATGGCTACTCAACCTGTAAACGCATTATCCTTAGCGGAGACCGAAGGATCCATTTTAGCCACCTGCTCAGATGAACCTATTCACGGGATTACACCCAAGATTCGTATTTAATCTTTTCAAACAAGCGCTTTACCAGCCTCCACACTTGCTACTGATGATTCACAGGCAATAAAGATGGCTGAACAAGATTCTCAAAATAAATCCCTTCAAGAGTCCTTATTACCAGAAACAGACAGCCCGTCTCAATCTGTATCGAAGACTAAAATTGTATTTTCATTCTTAATGAGTGTCATCATATTATCTTCTATATTAATTTCAGGAGGCTTGCTTGCACTTTACTTGACTGGAGCGAAGCGCTCTCTTTCTGGAATACTGTCAACCCCTGTTATACTGTCAACCCCTGTTATGATAGGAGCGCTCAGCGGTCTCATTGTATACTCAATCGGATTAACTATATTGAGACAAACATTGAATCCGGAACCATTTTCTTGGACAAATACTGGGAAATCATTACTAGAAAGACTCCTTAAATCAATTGCTTCAGTGGTCATCGGAATGGGAGTCGGAGTGATCTGAACTTTTTTAATCAAAGGCTCATTTTCATTATCTGCTCTATTACCTGCTCTATTGAGCCCTCCTGTTTTAATGATCGGGGGAATCGGATTATTGGCCTGGTTAGTCAAGCGTTCTATATCCGATATCATTCAACTGAACCGAACCGAACCGCTAACAACGCTGAAGCTCAAGCTTCAAGTGATGATCAACTAAACACTCTCTCCCCAACAATGAGTGTCAATGCCCAAGCAATAAGGGGTAATACGCCTGGTACAATTAGACCCATGGGTGCTCATGTAGAGATTCAACTGACAGGACCTCAACTTTCTGAAGCAGAATCGAAAAATCTTGTTTTCATAGTAGATAATAGTGGCTCTATGGGGCAGATACGGGGACAGACGTTCGAAAAAGCAACCATGATGACTCGTATAGACGCCACCAAACAAGCCTTAATACGCTCTTTGGAAACTGTATGCCAGGATGCATTGTTGAAAGATGATTCTTTGATCATAGTACAAACACTTGGAACACAGGGGACTCTAGACAATGCCCAATTGTTTCAATGCACACTCGGCCAATTGAGGCAACAATACGAAGACGATCATCTAAGACAGGACGAAGGGGATTATGCTGCACAGATCATGAATATCGACCAAACGCGCAACTGGTGGCAAAACAATACGCCCCTATGTCAAGCCATTGAAAAGGCTGGTGAAGTATTCAAGGCATTGTTTGAACAAGAACGCCGTACAGCATTTGATCCTAAAAAAGATGCTGAAGATACCAAGGTCTTTGTAATGACAGATGGTGAGTTTGACGACGCTTATGAATCTGGTAATTTAATCCCCAAAGGACGCTACGGACAAACCATACAGACTGCCAAACAAAACTTATTTACAGCGATGGAACGTGGATTTAACTGTAAAACAGTGCAATTATTTTCAATTGCTATTGGGCAAGAGGTAGGTGAAGAGCTACAAAATGCACTGGCTGAAACAAGCGGATCTGTGCCTGTATATGTCCCATGTCCTGAGTATCATGTTCAAAGAGCCACTTATGACACAATGGCGAGTGAATTCGAAGAATTAATGACGTTTGTTCATGGATTATCTGGGCCTTTTCAGATGATAGTCCAATGCCGTGATCAACAAAGCGGTGAAATCAAGGTATTTAATGATTATGTTAGAACGGTTTATCCTGAACGATTGATCAGCAGGATCATTACAATTACTGATGGGTATGCGATTGAAGCATGCTTTATCTGTTCGACCCACCCCAAAGAAGATGCATCGGCAGGACAAAGGATCCGACTAGACGCTTGCGAGCATGAGGGCATTAACCCAATAGATCAATTCTTAAAAATTAGAGATGAAGATTCCCCATATCTTCAGGGCAAATTCCCTAACAAGCGTCACTACGAGCCTGGCGAACTAGACCTTTGGCGCAACTGCTTTCAGGGTCTCAAAAGCATCCTAACGGCTCTTAAACCACGACTAGGAGTCGAAGAGGGTGGAAACGACCTAGAAGAAGATTTAGATGGACTCATTCAACACATAGATCAACACATTCAACGTATTAATAGCGGAAACAGGACCCTCCTAGTGCAGAAACCACAAGCAATACCTGTCGTCAGCTCAGAAAATACGAGGGCGGTAGCGACGGCGCAGCTGCAACGACGCATGGGGGGACGCGGATAGACGACTGGTCTTCAAAGGCTTATGCCCTATCGATGAAAATCTGATTACGGTATAGCGATTGAATGCTAAAGGCACTTACACTATGAATATTGCGTTGATTGTGAGTGCCTTTTGGAGTTATCTTTATCCCTGTTATTCAATCGCCTCCCCCATTGGCAAAGGTTTTCAGAGGTTTGCCAACATTTGGGGCTGAAATCCCTCCAAGAAGTGGCACAGGCCCCTCACATCCCCCCCCTACTTCAATCGTTACAATCGAGCTTAAATCAATGGAAGGATCATATCGAAAAAGATTTAATTTGGCTCAATCAAAACCCCTTACACCACTGTGTTCCTTTTCATGCATCGAGCTATCCCAGCCAATTACGTCATATTGTTGACCCCCCCGCTGTACTCTATGTCTACGGACAACTTCAAGCCCTCAACCCAACGCCCATTTCAATTGTTGGAGCCCGTGCAGCTTCTCCACTAGGTCGCCATACCGCCTACACTTGGAGCCAAGCCTTTTCATCTCAGAAGTATACCTTAGTCAGTGGATTAGCCGCTGGGATTGATGCAGCTGTCCATGAAGGTGTTTTATCTCAATCTGGGTGCTCTATTGCAGTCATGCCTGCAGGTTTATTGCATTTGACCCCTAAAAAGCATCTCAACTTAGCGAAGCGAATCATTCAGCAAGGCGCACTCATTAGCGAACACTCACCTCATATCACACCAAAGCCTTACCATTTCCCTAAAAGAAACCGCCTCATCAGCGGCATGACCTTAGGCACCTTAGTGGTAGAGGCTCAAAAAGCCAGTGGTTCAATGATCACAGCCTACCAAGCCTTGGATCAAAATAGAACCGTCATGGCTATTCCAGGGGCTATTTCACATGATTTATCTTCTGGATGTTTACATTTAATTCAACAAGGCGCTGAATGTGTCACCTCCCCTCAACACGTCTGCACACACTTAAACCTTAAAGCCCCTCAACCCACATCCAATCAACCGCCCTTACTGCACGCTTTAAAGGCTCAAGTACTGCACACAATTGATTTCTCAAGCACAGATTTCCAAACAATTTCAATGCGCTCACAACTCCATCCTCAACAATTGCTCTCGTGTTTGCATCAGTTAATGCAAGAAGGCTATATTCATCCGTTTCGAGGGGGCTGGATCCGATTACATTGAGTGATAACATAGTAAAAATGGCATACTTCATGAGCTGACATTGGTTGATTATTGCAGTATTCAAGTGCTATACTGCGCTTTATTTACAGCCTAAAACCTCTTATCAGCATTCAAGACCTCAATGTGAATCACCTGACGTCTGTTGATTCAAATGCATGCCGATTCATTTGTATTCAATGCGATCAAGACTCAAGATCACGAAGATTATATCAACACTTTGAAGCACTCGATGAGAAACCTTTGTTTCACATCAACAGATGATCTGATTCAAAGCATGGATCAAAAGCAGATGAAGTCATGGGATTGTAATGATGCGCTCTATCAAAACCAATCATACATCAACCCTGTGTAATCAATCCTATTTCATCATGAAGCACTGAAACATCAATCATTCCATGGATTTTTATAAAAATCAGATACCCTAAAGTTGAGTCACGGACATTGATCATCCCATCGCGTACTGACCTTAACCATCACCCTAGATCTACGTTCAACTGATTGTGGCACTCTACTTTAAAACAACCTGATGAAGACTCATCTTCAAAGGCTTATGGCATGGAGGCATGAGATTGATTGCTATCAGGTCAAGTGACGAAACACTTCTGCAGCACAAATAACGGCTTCAAACTATCAGTGTGTTTGAAGGTAACATTTATACGGCTATATTAACTATACTTAGATGAAATATAGAGCATAATGAGCATCATCATGAAAGATAAATCAGAACACACTGATGAGGATACCCAATTATCTGAACCCAAACAAATCCAAGATAAGATAACAAAAGAGCTTGAGCAAACTGCTCAAATCCGTGATAAAAATCAAGGAAAGTTAACCACTGTGCGATTGACGGCAACGATTGGACTGATCTCAATAGCTGGACCCATCGCCTTGGCCATCACCAACGTCAGTCTGTTAATCATAGGGCTCAGTGCGGCTTTCAGTGTGATGATGCTTTTGGCCTCTGCAACGACTTACGCGGTATATCGATCTAATCAGACCAAAATTGATTCTCTTTCAAGGAGAAAATTAAATACGATTGAACAATTAGAATCAAAATTAGAGGCCCATACTCAGGTTTTTTCTGAAGAGTTTTATGTAACTGATGATAAAACATTAAATCAACCAGAAGAGACGTTAAAGTCGTTATCGAAACTAGAACAGCAGTTATCGGATGATTTAGATAACATTCAAACGATCAAACAATCTTTAGATCATTCTGAATTCAAACAATTTCAATTGATCGATCTCAACAATAATTTAGACACATTAGAAAGAAATGCACAAGAATTAAAGAAACGTATAACATCATTCAAAACCTTTTGCACATCTCAGAAAACATTAACTCCAAACAGACTAGAATTTGATCAAAAAGAACAAAAAATTAAAGATTCTCAACAATTTCAAGATTTTTCAAAGCAGCTCAATCAAATGACATTGGATACAACTGATTTCAAAGATTTATTTCAAAAAGCTGATGATTGCTTCAGTCCACCAGGTCATGATCCCGCTGCTGGATCACGTTTAATTGAACGAAGCATCTCAGAACGATTAGAAACATTATTAGAAGGAAAAACAGCACACACAGCAAAAACTTTTTTAAAATCATTTGATCAGGCCATCAGCACCCACGATCAAACAGAAACACAAAAATGCTTTAACAACAGTTTAAGAGCACTTCAATCAACTGAGTTTGGTCCAGATATTAAAAATATTCGATCGGAAAGACAGTTTAACAGCGCATTGGAACAAGCCATCGGTTATTTTGATACATTATCAATCAATCAAGATACCCCTAAAACACAAGTTAGAGCTCAGATCCGTCAATACAACAATCTAATTCAATTGATCGAAGCTACTCAGACACTTAAAAAAGCTGGTGGCAGAAACATTCAACCTGAACTTCAATCTAAACTTAACACTTTGACCGAAAAATTAAACCATCTCGCACCCTGCATACAAGAAGAGCTCACAGCACTTGACACACCATTGGAACTCACAATGGATGAATTTTTGGACCATCGAGCGACCTTAGAAAAACGATTATCGCTTCTGGAATCACTACAAGGTATTTCTGGGCTTGATAAGCTATCAACCTTAGCCGGTCAAATTGATGCTCGATTATCAACCCTTCGATCAGAACAAACACAATTACAGATTAAAATTGCAGCATGCACTGATCTTGAATCACTTAACTCATTAGAATCAAAAATTCGTGAAAGCAACGGCAACGCTCGAACACGCTTGGATGAACGCAAAAAGGTTTTAAATGATTTCGAGACAATCAAAACAAGTATTACAGCCTTTCAAGTAACCTCTCCTCTTAATACAGCACAAGATCAAGTCAAAACATTTCAATTAACACTGAATCAGCTTAAAGCATCGGTACCACAAGAACACCCTTTACAAACATCATTTTCTCAGCTTGAGGCAATATTAAACACAAGAAAAGCTGAAATAGATTCACAACAAGATGATCAGCGCATGACCGTTCCACCCCAAGCTGTATCTGCTTCAGAATTATCATCGGCAGCGGCTGTCGGGTTAAAGACAGTAACATCAAATGCTCAAAACGCTCGAAGGAGAGTAACATCAAGTGCTCAAAACGCTCGAAGGAAAGTAACATCAAAAGCATTAGAGGCAAACAAACGCTTCAAGAGAGAAGCAAAAGGTCCAAGAATCCGCCCCACAAGACTTAAGCCTTAATCTTCAAGCCTTCAAGTATGAATAAAATTAAAAATAATCTATTTTTGTCATCAAGCAACGCTTTATTTTTAATTTTGATCACGTTATATTTTCGAATGCATCATATGATTTAAGGAATCTCTATGCCCCACTCAACAGTTGTTGTCGTTGAATCTCCAGCAAAATGTAAAACTGTTAAGAAACATATGGGTTCAGGCTATACAGTATTGGCTTCTTGTGGTCATGTTCGAGATCTAATCCCAAAAAACGGTGCAGTTGAGACCGATCATGATTTTAAAATGCACTATCAAACCTTGGAACAAAGCCATAAATACCTAGCCGCGATTTCAAAAGCTTTGAAAACAGCAGACACCCTTCTACTGGCCACTGACCCCGACCGTGAAGGTGAAGCCATTGCTTGGCACGTATTAGAATGGTTAAAATCAGAAAAAAAGTGCCCCAAACATTTAAAGGTTCAACGCGTGGTCTTTCACCAAATCACACGCTCAGCCATTCAGGCGGCACTTGAACAGCCTCGTGATTTATCAATCAATTTAATTGATGCTCAGCAAGCACGTCGTGCTCTAGATTATCTGGTTGGCTTTAACCTATCACCTTTACTATGGAAGAAAATTCGACGTGGTTTATCCGCTGGGCGTGTTCAAAGCCCTGCCTTACACATGATCGTTGAACGTGAAAAAGCCATTCAAGCGTTCAAGCCTGAAGAATATTGGACCCTGATAGGGCACTTCAATCATGATCAAGTGCCTATTGAATCTCAGTTGTCTATTTATCAGGGCGAAAAACAAACTCAATTTTCAGTCACCACTCAAACGCAAGCTGAAGCAGTTCAACAGACGATCATTGAAGCGGCTCAAGGTGTTGGAACGGTTGAATCCATTAAACGCAGTGAACGAAAGCGCAACCCAGCCCCTCCTTTCATGACGTCAACACTTCAGCAAGAAGCAGCACGAAAATTAGGGTTCACTACGACACGCACCATGCGTGCGGCACAGCAACTGTATGAAGGGGTTGATATTGGTTCAGATACAGTGGGTTTAATCACCTATATGCGTACTGATTCAGTTCATTTAGCACAAGAAGCCATTGAAGAGATTCGCACAGTGATTCAAGACCTTTATGGCGCTGCAGCGTTACCCAAAACGCCCAACCGCCATAAAAGTAAATCAAAAAATGCTCAAGAAGCACATGAAGCCATACGCCCAACTGAAGCCTCAAGACGACCAGAAGATCTCAAAAATGTCTTAGATGCAGATACACTTAAACTGTATACCCTCATTTGGAAACGCACCTTAGCCAGTCAGATGACTCCAGCCTTATATGATCAAATGACGGTCCTCATTGATTGTCAAGTGGCCACTTTTAAAGCCACGGGTTCTGTCTTAAAATCACCTGGATTTACAGCTGTCTATACCGAAGGGCATGATGATTCGTCTTCTTCGACAGAAACGGCTCCACCCTTACCTGATTTAGAGATCGGCAAGACACTCTCATTAAAAGAAATTGAACCCATTCAACATTTTACTGAGCCCCCACCACGATTTACAGAGGCCAGTTTAGTGAAGGCGCTTGAAGAACATGGCATTGGTCGCCCTTCAACGTACGCAAGCATTATTGCAACGCTTAAAAATCGAGAATATGTCACTTTGGACAAAAAACGTTTTTATCCGACTGATGTTGGGACGATTGTCAGTGATTTTTTAAATGATTATTTTAATCAATATGTCTCATATGAGTTTACCGCTCAATTGGAAAATCAACTCGATGCCATTGCCCGTGGTGAGCAGGCATGGGTCCCCGTCATGCGTGAATTTTGGGAACCTTTCCATACAACAGTCGATAACATTGAAAGCACTGTCAGCCGACAAGCCGTCACACAAAAAGAAATTGATGAAGCCTGCCCTGAGTGCTCAAAACCTTTAAGTATTCGCTTAGGTCGTCGAGGTCAGTTTATTGGCTGTACTGATTATCCTAATTGCACATATACACGCAGCCTCAATCCAGCATCTGAATCGGAGTCTGAGCCTGAAGCACAAACCCCGATCGATCATGCTTGCCCAGAGTGTGGAGGTGATTTAATACACCGCACAGGACGGTATGGTGCTTTTATTGGCTGCAGTCAATACCCTAAATGCAAATATATTGAATCTTCGAACACTCAAAAAACACTTGATATAGGGTGCCCTCAATGTCAACCTGGCCAACTGATAGAAAAGAAAACACGACGTGGCAAACCATTTTATGCCTGTGATCAATACCCCACTTGCAAATATGCCTTATGGAACTTACCTATTGCGAAAGCCTGTCCTCAATGTCAATTCCCGATCACCACAGTTAAAACCACTAAAAAATCGGGAACAGAACGCATTTGTCCAGAAGAAAATTGCGACTTTAAGGAACCCTATGATTCCAACATTGACAGTTAATTTAAAGCCTTCAAGGCATTGCTATGACAGATTGTGCTACGCTGTATAGGGACTGACAAGGGCATTTTATGTCTTCTGGTTGCAGGACACTCACTCCTTCATGTATACTGATCGATTAATGAACATCATAAGTGCAGTCAATGAGTACCGTCACTTCTCTTTCGACCCCCAAAGAAGCGACCACCGCCTTAGTGGCTGGATCGATTATCGCCTACCCCACTGAAGCAGTGTATGGTTTAGGCTGCAATCCTTATGATGAAGTCGCTTGCCAAAAACTCGCTCAACTCAAAGCAAGACAAGATGGTGCTGGCTGGATTTGTGTTATCGGCGCCTTATCTCATTTAGATTTCCTGACAGATGATTTACCTCCCCTTATTGTAGACCAACTCAAATGCACCTGGCCGGGTCCAACCACCTGGGTTTTACCGGCTTCGCCTGAATTGCCTCAATGGCTGTTAGGTCCGGGCAAGACCATTGCAGTGCGCTACAGTGCACACCCCACGGTTCAGGCATTATGTGAAGCTTTTGAAAAACCCATCATTTCCACAAGCGCCAATCTTAAAGGTGAACCCCCTGCGTTAAACCTGTATGACCTGAGACGCTACTTTGATACTCATGAAGTTCCTGTTATTGTTGAAGGCAGCTTAGGTGGTGCCATGCGTCCTTCTAAAATACTGACCAGTTGTGGTCAAACGTTGCGAGATTAATAAGGCTTTATCATGTCTAACACTCTGAAATACCTTATCATCTCAACCTTCATCATTGCTTTAGTCTGTTTAAGTTACTATTATTTAGATCGATCCATTGTCACCTGGCTACACGCACATCATACACGTCAATGGCACGCACTACACTGGATATCTGATGGCATCCCCAGAGCCTTATGTATTGCGCTCACAGGGTATTGTTTGATCTATGCTCTATCTATTATGCTCAGCAAACCTATAGGCTCAGCAGCACTTCCGGTGGTGTATACAACGGCCTCAACATTTTTTGTTAAGTCTTTCATCAAGAAAATATTTGGACGTTACTGGACGGGCACATTTGTGTGCAATAATCCTTCCTTTGTCCGTGACCATGTCTATGGTTTCAATTGGTTTACATCAGGTTCAGCTTATGAATCATTTCCTTCAGGCACAACCGCCATCACCGTTGCGTGTATGGTTGGGCTTCATCGATTATACCCAGGCATGTCTTGGCTTTGGGCGATCATTGGAATTGCTGTTGCTCTATCACAAATCGTTTTATACTACCATTTCTTAAGTGATGTCATTGCAGGTGCGGCATTAGGCGGCCTGATTGCACACGCCATCCACCACCATTGCACACACGCCACCACCTATCACTCACCTCAGAAAAGCTAAATGTTAATCTTCATCCTCACTTGAATGAAGATTTATCATTCAATCCCTTCAGCCATGATCACATCTAAAGCATTTATAATTGAGATAAAAACACTACAAAGCCTTAAATCCTGATTGCTTACCCGAACAACTCAATGAGACTCTCAGTTTAAGCCTTATCAGTGTAGCGTGGTTGATCCCAATCTTGACGTATTAAAGTATGTTGTCCATTCAACATTGGATTTAACTGTGGGCATTCTACAGTATAATGCAAACCTCGACTTTCTCTCCTAAAATAAGCAGATCGTACCGACTCAGCCGCCACACTCAGAACATTCAGATATTCAGCCCATTCAATTGAATTCAGATAAGAGGATTTATCAACAGCTGGTATTCGTTCCAATTCAACTTGTATCCCCTCCATGGCCGAGATGAGCCGTGCATCTGAACGCACAATTCCAACTGAATTCCACATGATTGATTGTAGTTTATGCCAATGTTGTTCGATTGAACCCATTGAACTGAGCGACAACGCAAAACGCTGAGGCACTGCTTCAAGAGTGCCCGCCTCAAAGCCCACCACTTGAATCTGACGAGCCACTTCCATCCCGGTGACAATGCATTCTAACAATGAATTTGAAGCCAAACGATTGGCTCCATGCAAACCAGTACAAGCTGTTTCTCCAACAGCATAGAGATTGAATATCTCAGTTTGGCCGTTTGAATCAACATGCACCCCACCACAACTATAATGTGCTGCAGGTACAACAGGCAAAGGCTCCTGAGTCATATCAAACCCTCGCTCTAGACACCGTTTATACAGATGTGGGAAGCGTGCTTGAATTTTTTCGGCAGGTTGATGGCTGATATCTAATAACACATGATTTAATCCACAACGTTTCATCTCTGAATCAATTGCACGTGCCACTCGATCACGTGGAGCCAGCTCTTGATCTGCATCAAACTGCTTCATAAAATACTCACCATTGGGTAATCGCAAACGCGCCCCTTCTCCACGTAACGCTTCACTGAGCAATAAAGGCGGCTGACCTGGGCAATATAAGCAGGTTGGATGAAACTGATTAAACTCCAAATCCATTAAGGCACATCCAGCCCTCAAGGCCATGGCAAGACCATCACCACTGGCTTTATGATCGTGTGTTGCATGTAAATAGGCCGCACTAAAACCACCGGTCGCCAGGACCACCGCCCCTGTAGCCCATGGTTGAAGCGTGTGATCAGGTGTGAGTATATCAATCCCAACACAACGTTGATCTTGAACGATTAAATCCAGAGCCATATACCCTTCTAAAAACTGAATCTTAGGGGGAGCATTGACTTGATCACGCAGCGTCTGACTTATGGCCCAACCGGTTCGATCTGCAACATGCACAACACGAGGGTGCTGGTGTCCACCCTCAAGTCCTAAGGCCCATTGGTCTTCTTTGGCTTTAACAAAAGGGACCCCCTGTTGAGATAACCAGGTAACACATTGGGGCGCCTGACTGATAATACGAATCACAGCTTCAATATCATTGAGACCTGCACCTGCCTTCAAGGTGTCTTCAATATGTTGATCGATACTGTCTGAGGGGAGTGATGCCGCAGCAATTCCCCCTTGAGCATAGGCAGTGGCCCCATCAGGCCCTACTCCTTTTGAGATCACAGTAACGTCCGTAAACTCAGCACACTGTAACGCACACGTTAAACCGGCTGCTCCAGCTCCAACGATTAAAACAGAGGCTCGATGATCGGTCACAATTGAATCCGATCATAAATACAACACGTAAAAGCCCGATCATGACGTTCATCTTGAGCATGCGGTTGTTCAAACTGACATTGCCATGCAGACCAATCTATTTCAGGGAAAAAGACATCTCCTTCAGGCACTTCACCTTCAACCCAAGTGACATAAAGCTTTGATACGTGAGGAAGCGCATAGCGATAGATGGAAGCGCCTCCGATGGCGACCCATTCGGCGTCTTGGGGGATTGCATTCATGATATCTGACCAAGCATTAAACTGCTTAACCTGCGGTTGAGGATGATGGCTCAGCACCCAATTCTCACGCCCTTTCAAAGGGCGATAATGCAGAGATTCGAATGTTCTTGCACCCATGATAATAATTCGACCGAGGGTTTGTTGTTTAAACCACTGTAATTCATCGGGTAAATGCCAAGGTAATTGGCCCTGTTGACCGATCACTCCTGATCTTGTCATCGCTACAATCAAAGCACCTTTCAACACAATTCACTCTCATATGAAGATTTAACGCTTATCATAACGATGAAATCCTTGATGATCAAAACAAAACATCATAGAATAGGATCAATTATCAATGGTTTTGAATATGAAATGCTTTAAGTTCATGCTTTACTGGATCTGCTGCACTTTACTATTGAGTAGTGTCCATGCCGCCCACGCTGCAACCCGTTATAGAGATCAACTACCCTACCCTGAAATCACTCCGCCTCCTGGTGCAGACATGGCTTTAATCAAGAAAGGTGAATATTTAACCCGTGCAGGCGATTGCGTGGCGTGTCACACCGTTAAAGATGGCAAACCTTTCGCGGGGGGGTTAGGCATTAGAACCCCATTTGGAACCTATTACGCACCCAACATCACACCCAACAAACAATATGGGCTGGGCAATTGGACTGAACAAGAATTCATTCACGCAATGAAACAAGGCATTAGTAAAGATGGCAGTCATTTATTCCCCGTCTTTCCCTACTTATACTACAATAAAGTCAGCGATGAAGACATCAAGGCTATCTGGGCTTATCTCAAAGCCATTCCTGCTGTTGATCAACCTAACAAACCCATTGATGCATTCTTGCCTTTTCGCATTCGGTTTACTCAATTTTTCTGGAAACTGTTGTTCTTCAAACCCTATGCAGGTCCTTTTCATGAAGACCCAAACCAATCAAAAACTTGGAATCGTGGTGCTTACTTAGTCCAAGGATTAGGGCACTGCAGCATGTGTCACACCCCGATTAATTTATTAGGAGCCCCTAAACGTGACCTGAAATTCACAGGCGGACATATTGATGGTTACTATGCCCCTAACTTGACTGACACCCTCTTGAAAGCTGTAACTGTTGATCAACTTACCCGCGTTTTCTATCATGATGAACTCCCTGGAGGAGGGCAGGTCAAAGGCCCAATGGCGCAAGTGAACCACGACAGTCTTGTGTACCTAAAGCCCGATGATATTCGCGCCATTTCTGTTTACATCAAGAGTTTGAAAGATCCTAGAGGTCCGATGGCCATTCAAGCAGGGGAATCCAAAGGCAAACAGATTTACGGTCAATATTGTGCCGCATGTCATGATTCAGGTGCAGCCGGTGCTCCCAAAATCACAGACAGTGCAGCTTGGTCTGAACGCTTGAAGAAAGGCAAAAAAACCCTCTATCACAACGCCATCAAAGGCTATAATGCCATGCCTGCAAAAGGTGGCTGTGTCAGTTGTACTGACCAAGACATTGTGGAATCTGTTGATTACATTTTAGAACATGCTGAAAGTGCTGCAGGGGTTAAAATTCACCAAGTGGCGGTGCGCCCTGCGCCTCAACCTTCTTTAGCTTTAGGCAAACAAGTCTATGATCAACACTGTAGTAGTTGTCATAACAACAACCTATTAAATGCCCCTCAGCAAGGTGACGTCAAAGCTTGGAGTCAATTGATCAAAAAAGGCATGGAAACTTTAATTTTACACACAATACACGGATACCGCGCAATGCCTGCAAAAGGTGGATGTGTAAGTTGTAGTAATCTGGAGGTCATCGCTTCGGTGAAATATCTGCTCCAAACCAGCCTCCCTTCTGAAAACTTTAAACTGTGGTAATGAATCATGAATACTAAATTGCTTGAAAAATGTACGACCTTTGTTTTAATTTCTGCTGTCCTAACATATCACCCAAAGATTTTTGCATTGAGCTTGAGATCCTTTGTTGACACGCATCAATTTAATATGCATGAAGGGGTGACCCCGATCAGTCATTGGATTTATGACCTACACATGCTCATTTTTTATATTTGTGTGGGGATTGCTACATTAGTCTTTGTTGCCATGGGTTATATTTTTTGTAAACATCGAAAATCAAAAGGCGCTAAGCCTGCAAAATTTCATGATAACCTTGCTTTAGAAATCACTTGGACATTGATTCCCACGCTCATTCTAGTTGCCATGGCTGTGCCGGCCACTCAGGTCCTCATCAAGATGCATGATATGAAAAAGACGGATGTAAACATTAAAATCACAGGCATGCAGTGGCGCTGGAAATATGAATATTTAGACGAAGGTATTTCTTTTTTAAGTAACCTTTCAACCCCTCAACGTCAACTTGATGGTTATGAACCTAAAGGTAAGTGGTATTTACATGAGGTTGACCATCCACTGGTGCTGCCCATTCACAAAAAAATCAGATTTTTAGTGACCTCTTCTGACGTGAATCACGCATGGTGGGTCCCAGACTTTGGCGTCAAACGAGATGCCATTCCAGGTCTGATTACAACTGCATGGGCAAAAATTGAACGTCCTGGTGTTTATCGTGGAGCTTGTACAGAAATTTGTGGTATGCGACATGGATTTATGCCTGTTGTGGTCTATGCTGTGAATGATGCGAACTACAAGAAATTTTTGGATCATCAAAAACATCACACTCCTTTATCTCAAGTTGAATTACAAAACATGGTTCAAGATGCTCAGTCCGGCGGCATGAATCAAATGTCATCTGGTATGGGGCGTCCATACTCAATGAAGCCCTCAAAATCTTCATCTGAGACACCTGCAACCAATATGATGAAGATGATGTCTTCTACTGATCAGGCGAGATCGCCTCAGCTTGATCACGCCTCCCCCCCTACATCAAGCATGACACAAACGACTGTCTCAACAGATCAAACTCAATCGGCACAACCCAATGATTTGAAAACTCAAACAATAAAAAAGACAAGTCAGGTTTCTCCTGCACTATTAGCTGCTGGCAAAGCGATTTATACTCAACATTGCGTCGCCTGTCATAAAGCAGGTGGCCAAGGGATGCCCCCCATCTTTAAGGCATTGAAGGGCAGTGCGATTGTCACAGGCCCGCAAGGCCCCAATATTCATATTTTACTCAACGGTGTCCAAGGGGCTGCCATGCAATCTTTTCGCAATATTTTAACCCCCAGTGAAATTGCTTCAGTGATCACCTACACTCGTAATGCTTGGGGCAATAATGATCAATCTAAATATGGGCCTCATGCAGGAGGCATCGTCACCACGCAAGCGGTTAAAGACCACGATAAAACATCAAAGGAGTCTAACTAATGTCCCACGATCACCCAGCCCCTAAAGGCTTTATTGCCTACATTCAACGTTGGTTATTCACAACCAACCATAAAGACATTGGAACCTTATATTTACTATTTGGGTTTGCTATGTTTTTTGTTGCCGGCTTCATGTCCCTTATTATTCGCGCACAATTGGCTCAACCTGGAATGCAATTAGTCAATCCAGCCACGTATAACGTCTTAATCACCATGCATGGATTAACCATGATTTTCGGCGCTCTCATGCCTATTTTTGCAGGCTTTGCAAACTGGCAAATCCCACTGTCTATTGGCGCCCCTGATATGGCTTTTCCACGTTTGAATAACTGGAGTTTTTGGTTGTTACCCTTTGGATTTGCAATCATGATGTCAACCTTGTTTATGGAAGGCGGAGGACCCAGCACTGGCTGGACCATGTATGCCCCCCTATCCACAAACTATGGACCACCCAGTATGGACTTCTTAATTGTATCCATCCATATTTTAGGCATCTCATCTATTTTGGCTGCAATTAATATTATCGCAACCCTCTTAAACTGCAGAGCCCCCGGTATGTCATTAATGAATATGCCTATTTTTTCATGGTCTTGGATTGTGACTGCCTTTTTATTAATTGCCGTCATGCCGGTTTTGGCAGGCACTGTAACCATGATGCTCACCGATCGACATTTTGGCACCAGCTTCTTTAATGTTGCAGGCGGTGGTGATCCGCTACTCTTTCAGCATTTATTTTGGTTTTTTGGCCATCCTGAAGTCTATATTCTGATTCTACCTGCATTTGGAATCATTTCTGAAATTGTTCCAACATTCAGCCGAAAACCTCTCTTTGGCCGAACCAGTATGATTTATGCTATTTTATGTATTGCTGTGCTGTCCTTCATTGTATGGGCTCACCATATGTTTACGGCAGGCATGTTGCTAGGCACCATGTTATTTTTCATGTACACCACGATGTTAGTGTCCGTTCCAACCGGAATTAAAGTCTTTAATTGGGTAGCAACCATGTATCGAGGGGCACTCACATTTGAAACCCCCATGTTGTTTGCTGTTGGGTTTATTGCCATGTTCACTTTAGGTGGCCTCACTGGACTGATGTTGGCGATTGCACCTGCTGACTTTCAATACCAAGACACGTATTTTGTCGTGGGGCATTTCCACTACGCTTTAGTTGCAGGCACGTTATTATCTATGTTTGCAGGGGTCTACTACTGGATGCCTAAATGGACAGGATACTATTGTTCAGAATTTATGGGCAAACTCCATTTCTGGTTATCTTTGATTTCTGTCAATATCACTTTCATGCCTATGCACTTCTTAGGACTGGCCGGCATGCCTCGCCGAATTCCTGATTATGCTTTACAATTTGCAGACTTTAACGCGTGGGCCACTGTTGGAGCCTTTATTTTTGGATTTGCTCAGCTGATTTTTGTCTATAACATGATTAAAACAATGCGAGGTAAAACTGAAAAAGCACCTAAAAAAGCTTGGGAAGCTGCGCATGGCTTAGAATGGACAGTTGCTTCTCCAGCCCCTTACCATACCTTCACAAACCCTCCTAAAATCAAAGCGGATACCTGAGCATGACTTTAAACAAAGACACATCTGATCGTAGTTATTTACCCTTTTTAGTGACAGTTTCGCTTGTTCTAATTGCTTTAGGTGGGGTGCGATACTTACATCAAATGTCAGGAGGTCTCTGGTTATTTCATGCAGGTTGGGTAACCTTGTCGATCGTGTCCTTGCGTTGGTTATACGATACCCGTGCTTTATTTGCTCGTCACCCTCGTTTAGGTCGTGCAGGGATCTATTTATTTAGCTTAGCCATTGGCATGTTTTTGTTTAGTGGTATTTTGGAATTTGGATATGACCAAGCCACACGTCAATTTGGAGTGAACGGGAAAATTGATGACCATGTCACCCCTCCTCAGACAGCGCCCTCACAATCAACTCAAACTGCCCTTTCAATTTCGGGTTTATTACATGTAGGTAAAGTGCCTGTGACGGTTGTTGAGCCTCCTAAGACCGTTCAAGTGCGACCTGGGCATGATTTTAAACTCAGTTTTAAGGTCTATAATCCTTCGACGATACCTGTCCAATTTAGAGCATTGGTGAGTGTTGTGCCGGCGACATCTGCAACTTTAATTAAAGCCCTTAAACATCGCTATCCTAGCACAACGGTTTCACCGCAGACCTCTAGTGTCGTTACACTTCCCTTGCACTTAACCCATCACATCCCCAAGCACACTCCACCCTTGATGATTGGATTTGCTTTGTTTCAGATGCATTAAGGATTGACCATGCCACGTTCAACGTATCTTGTCCCCCCAACTTACCTACCTTTAATCGGCTGTTTTGCTTTATTTTCAATGGCTGTTGGTTTTGCCAGTTGGTTACATCAGTTACATTATGGGCCTTATCTGGGCATGGCGGGTTTTGCTTTACTACTTTTTATGATTTTTGATTGGTTTAGAACTGTCATTAAAGAAGTTCGAGAGCATCATTTAGACACTGATCCAGTGATTGACTTGTCTTATCGTTGGAGTATGGGCTGGTTTATTGTCTCTGAAATGATGTTTTTCTTAGTCTTTTTTGGCACATTATTTTTTATTCGAATCTTTGTATTGCCCTACCTAGGTGGTGAAATTGACCAAGGCATCATGACCCACTTAATCTTATGGCCTGATTTTAAAAACATATGGCCCTTGTTAAATACACCGGATCCTCAAGCAATTTCAGGTCCTAAAGCCGCCATGGGAGCTTGGGGCATTCCCGCTTTGAATACGTTGATTCTATTAACCTCTGGTGTCACGATTACCATTGCGCACTGGGGTATCTTCAAAAAAAATATAACTCAAGCCGCAGTTTTTCAAGCATTAACAATTCTATTAGGATTGTTTTTCTTATATTTACAGGTTCATGAATATTCAGATGCTTATCACAACTTAGGTTTGACTTTGGGCGCAGGAGCTTATGGTAACACCTTCTTTATGTTGACAGGATTTCATGGGTTTCATGTGACTTTAGGGACCTTAATGCTCATGGTTATTTTATACCGTATGCTTAAAGGTCATTTTACACCCAAGCATCATTTTGCCTTTGAAGCAGTCGCCTGGTATTGGCACTTTGTTGATGTTGTTTGGTTAGGTTTGTTTGTATTTGTTTATTGGCTCTAATGGGTGAATAGCCTCATAGGGACGTGCACACCCTTTTGTTTTTAAGAGGAGTCCGCCGTGCCCATGAAAACGCTAAGTTTACAATTTAAACCCCATCAACTCATGTGTCAGGGCTGTGAAGAGAGTATTAGTCTAGCCATTCAAAAGTCTCTTAAAAACCTCCTTTCTGGTAAAACGTCACTTAAACTTCAAGGTCAATCCTATACGTTTGAAAACGATAAATTTAAAGCGGCTGAAGAGCCTCACATCCCTATCAATCATGATATCACAGTGGAGATCTCTCATGCTTCTGCACGCTGTCACATCTGGTACCCTGAGGGGACCCTAGATCCAGACGCTTTTCCAGACGCTTTAATGCGTCACTTAAAGCGTTCTCTAGAAACTATTGGGAGAGAGGCACCTAATCTTATTTCGGGTGCTGAAACACTTGACTTCACCTTAAGTTTATCAAGCCCTTTAAATCTTTCAGCAATACAGCAGCAGCTACGATCAAGCTTCGAAACACATGGCATTCAAATTACGGCCCTAGAGCCGTTAAAGGGTGGTGTCTACCGACTGACCTATCATAATCCACTGAAACATACTCCATCCTTGATCTTAAAACATTTGTCACCTTTTTTTGGAAAAGACACTAGAGCCCAAATCCAACCCTTTCTGTTTCAAACAGAACGCTACTATCCACTTTTAATTGCGGTATTGAGTGCTTTTACGTTATGGATCTTACCCCAATACTTACCCCATACCCCTTTGACGCTTATCGGCTTACTACTCCTCAGTGGCTTGCTCACCCTGATCAGTGGTTACCCTATTTTTAGAAATACTCAAACAGCCCTCAATGCCATTTTGCCAAGTGTGGGTTTACTTGTGATTTGGACGGTCATACAAATGAAATCCAGCCTTGCGGTCTATTGTCCACCGATGATCATGCATCTCAGCTTAGCCGTCATTTTAGGCAGCCTGGTTATTCAAGCTTATCGTCATCAGGCAGATATGTATACTGCACAAGCGTTATCCATTATGAGCGTATTAGGTGGAGCTGGATTGAGCCTTGCATTCCCACACACGGGCTTCATGATGCATACATTTCACCCCCTGTTGATCATTGCCATTTTGCACTGCAATCATATCTTAAAAGTATGGATTAAACACCACTGCGCTCAATATCATGTAGCGAACCTTACTCTTTCTGAAATTGAAAATGGATTATGGCATCAACCTTATACGGTTGAGTTAAATAATTGTAAACAGCTCACCCCTCTGCTGAAGAAGGATGATGTATTCAGTCTGGCATCAGGTCAAGCCCTGCCTGTCTCGGCTATTCCTGTTGGAGAACCAGTTGAGTTTGAGATTCCTAGTGAAGCCGTAACAGGGGAGATCACTACGGATTCCGCCCGTATCAGTTGGCATCCCTACCCTACTACACGGATAACTGATCAAAAAGTTCCTTTTTTGGTAGCAGGTACCCGTATTCAGTTTAGTGGCTCCAATGACTCCCGCCCACAATTTAAAGCCTTAAACGATGCCCAAAGCCTACGACCTTCCATCACCCCTCAACTGACAGGATTAAGCCTGGGCGTTCATCAACTTCAACGTCACTTGATCACCGGTTTAATCGGTATGACTGTGCTAGCGGGTTATTATGCATTTTTAATGCACATGCCGATTATTCCCATGATCAGCACGCTGCTTATGGTCACATGCCCTTGTTTATTTTGTATCGCTGAACCGATCATTGTTGCGTTAACAATTCATTTTCTCAAACAACACGAGATTGTTTTACCCCATATTGATTCAACGTTTACAACATTACAACGACTTTATCAAATTCAAAAAGCTTCTAAAAAAGCAGTTATGATTGATAAAACTGGCACATTAACCCATCCTCGAGTTTCAGGCCAACCCAATACTTTTCGTGATGAGGCTGAATCATGTTTACAGCATTTAGCACAGCAAGGCTTTAACCTGAATATTGTATCAGGTGATCCTAAAGCTGATCTTCAAAAAGAATTATTTGAGAATTGGGGTGAAAAATTCGATAATACCTTATCCCTCACATCACCTCTCCCTGAGCATCAACCTCTTGATCAAAACACCACCTCTACATCAATCACGACGACTTTTAGTTCAGACATTCGCGATAAGTCAGGCTGGCTTGACACGTATTTAGAGGACACTCCAACCGTTGTGATTGGGGATGGCGTCAATGATCAAAGCATTGAACCTCGCCCTGATCGTGTCATCATCATCTTAGGCGTAACACCCCATGCAGATGTGTGTTGCTTAAATCAAAAGGCTCCACTCAAGGGGATTAAAACATTATTCGAGATCACCCATTGGGCCATTCGCACTCAGCAATTGAGCCAATTATTAGCCTTAGGCTTAACAATCAGCTATATAGTCCTTACTCTTGCAGGGGCTTGCTCTGCAATGATGGCCTGTACTTTGTTATGCCTCACCACTGTAGTCATCTCAGGCGTGGCCCTATTATCTTATGCCGTGTGCGCACCTTCTTTAGAACCTCCTGCGGATCTAAGAGATTCTCTAAACTCTCAACAGGATCAAATTTCTGAATCTTCACATACTCTTGTTAATGAGTCTGTTGCTCCTTCTCATTCCAATGACCTATCTTCTAAACAATCACAGACCTTGGAAAGGACTAGATCTGGCCTTTTTGAGACCGCCCACTGTATATCCAAGTCATCCTCTCAACATTCAAAATAATCAAATGAGAAGCTCTCGCATCATCTGTCATTGAACGAATCCTTTAGAGTCATACCCTGCACACTATCCTATGCTTGTGATTGAATATCACTCGATTTAACGCTTTATATTGATACGTACATCTTTTTAGAATCAATTCTAGCGCTTCAACGTAATTAAAAAATGAATTTGACCAATGTTTTATTCACTCAGTCCTTTTAGCGAATGGGGGTATTAAAATGAGCTATATTGATGAATCATATGGATCCAGGCTGCTGCTTGAATATCCGATGACAGCATGAGCCCAAAACTTAAGCACATGAGTTGAACCACGAAAATTCCACTGCTCCATCGAATACACTCTTTAAGTTTTCGAATAAACTGATGGAGGGTTTGATGACTTCGAGCAGGGCATTGTGCTAAATATATTCGAATCTTTGCTTGTGCTCTTTCATGCGCTCGATATATTAATACATCTTGATGCTCTATCTTCAATACTTCTAACAGTGCTTGATAGGTCATCTTCATGTTTTCAATATTGTGATAAAGATCTTGAGCAATCATTCCTTCATGCATCAAACCTGTTTGAACGGTATCGATCAGTGTCAGATAAACTTTAAGGATTTGATTGATTTGAATCCTTAAATGAAATGAAGCACTCGATCGCTTAAACCAAGGATTAAAAAGTCTATTGACGGATGAAATTGATTTCTTCAACTGAATATGATTTTCTTTTAAAGCTTTAAGTGACGGATCAATGGGCACCTTAAGATGAATCAAATCATTCAAGTATTCATTCGATTCATAGATTTTAAACAGCACAGGCATCCATCGATCAACTTGCTCATTGAGCACTAAATTTGATTTAACACCCTTGATACCATAACGATGGCAATGTTCAATTTGAGTCAAATAATACTGTTGGTCTGCTTGACTTAACCCTGGTATACCCGATAATTGATGAACCCAATCACCCCATTGAGCCTTTGTCTTAAAATGCATGATCTTTTGAGATTTCATGTTATAAACCTAATTGCTTCCTATCTTTACAAGATTAATCAATTAAAATGAAGGCAATCTTAAGAAGGGAATGATTGATGAGGGATTTTTTTGATTTTAAAGCGTAATTTAATTAAAATGGGTTTGTTTAGATTCAGATAAGGTTCATATCTATGACAGATGTCTACCCTATTTTACAGCACCCTGATCCTCGGCTCTCACAACCGGGTCAACCTGTTGAAGAGGTGAATGATGAGATCCGTGCAATTATCAAAAAGATGTTTGCAACACATTATGCTCAATCCAATTGTGCGGCACTGGCAGCCACTCAGCTGGGTGTCCCCTTGCGGATCACTGTCATCGATTTTTCTCATGAAAAAAATGAGCCGTTATGTTTAATCAATCCAGAAATCATTGAACGTTCTACAGATATGCTGAATGAATTTGAAGGGTGTATGTCTGTTGGAGGGCGTATCAATGAACGTGTTAAGCGCCATCAATGCATTCGTGTCAGGGCCCTGAATGAAGCAGGTGAATCCTTTGAGATTGAAGCCTCTGATTTCTTATCGCGCTGCATTCAACATGAAATTGATCATCTTGATGGTATTTTATTTATTGATCATTTATCAGGTCTTAAACGAAAAATGGTTGATCGAAAGTTTGCTCGACGCACTCAATGAACATTATTTTCATGGGGACCCCAGATTTTGCGTGCCCTACTTTAAACGCTTTAATCAATAGCCCCCATCGTGTACTGTGCGTATATACTCAACCGGATCGTCGTCGCGGACGAGGACGTCAATATACTTATTCGCCAGTCAAAAATTGCGCAATAGCTGCCGGGTTAACCGTTCATCAACCCACTCATTTAAAAGATCCTCATGTATGTGATATCATTCAACAAGCCGATCTATTAGTGGTTGCTGCGTATGGATTAATCTTGCCTCAGTCCATTCTCGATACACCACGCTACGGCGCGTTAAATATTCATGCCTCGTTACTGCCTCGTTGGCGGGGTGCATCACCCATACAACGAGCCATTCAAGCTGGAGATGCCCTCACAGGTATTACTTTCATGAAAATGGAAGCAGGGTTAGATACAGGCCCTACATTAACGTCTGTGACTTGCCCGATTCAACCCCATGACACCAGCACGAGTTTATCCACACGCTTAGCCGATTTAGCTGCAGATCATCTCATTGAAGTCCTTGATCGATATACTCAATATACCCCTCAACCACAGCCCACAGAAGGCGTTGAATACACTCCAAAACTCAATAAAGCTGAAGCTTGTATTGATTGGTCTCAATCAGCCCTTCACATTGAGCGGTCTATTCGTGCGTTTCAGCCTTGGCCTTGTGCGTATACTGAATTACAATCGACTCGCATTAAGATTTTTGAAGCGCAATGCCATGTTCATCATACGGATGCACTGCCGGGGACATTGGTTAAAGTTAACGCCTCAACATGCTGGGTTCAAACAGGTGAGGGGATATTAGAGCTTAAACGCCTACAGCTCCCCAATAAAACCATTTGTGATTGGAAAGAGCTTTACTTAGGACACGCGTCTTTATTTAAACCAGGCAATACCTTTCATTCAGTGGAGTGCCGGTAAATGATCGTCTCAAAAATTATCCACTTAATCGCTATGGTCACTTGGTTCAGTGGCTTATTTTACTTGCCTCGCTTATTTGTGTATCACGCCAGTGCAACTGATGCGATTAGCTTAGCCCGCTTCAAGGTGATGGAACGTAAATTATATTATGGCATCACTTGGCCAGGTGCATGTGTGACCACCCTTGCGGGGGGAGGATTACTACATCAAATGCCACAATTGATCACACAACCTTGGATGCAATTAAAAATGCTCTGCTTATGTGCCCTTTGGGCTTATCATTTAATGTGCGGCCATTATTTAAAAGCATTTAAAGAAGATCGAGCGCCCTATACGCATATTTTTTACCGTTGGTTTAATGAAATTCCTGTCATATTTTTGATTGCTATCATTACGCTAGCCGTTCAAAAACCTGCTTTATGGGGAGGATAATCCCTCGTCCATTTAACGCTGAATAAAAGCATTTCAATTCAATCCTCTTTTAAGCCTTCAATTAAATAGCGCTGATCATTCTGATATTCATTTAATCTATTTCATCATGGCTTTCAAAGTCAAAAGAGGCCTTAATCCAAGGCGCCATCTCCAAGGTTCAAAACGATCTTTTCACTTAAAGATTTAAAGTCATCCACACATAGAGCACCTATCATCTTAATACACTAAAAACGCGAGAGCGGCACAACAAAAAAGAGCGGCAAATCAAGAGCGCCGCTCAAAGCGGCCCTTATTTTAAAAGCGCTCTAGAGCCAAACCAAAAAAGCGGACAAAGATGCCGCTCAACTTAAAAATAGCCCCATGCCGATCACATCCTCGACAGATCACTGATTGACTGTCAACGCAATGATGCACTATGCTATGAAGATTCAATTGACTGAAAGGATTCCTTATGCGTGCACTCACCCTCATCACCTGCTTGGTCGCAAGCTTAATGATTTCAGCGTGCGACAGCGCGCCTTGGCAAGCTGGCTTGGATCAATTTATTGGAAGCGAGCAAAGCGGATTGATGAATATTCAACACAGTGGCCTGGAATATGCTGGATCTCAAGGACTCAAAGCAGGATCTGGCTTATAAATGACCTTAAAATTAGCGGCCATTGGAGCATTGGGCCACATGCTCAGCCCTGCAGCACTTCATTTATCACAGGCTCAGCCATGCCCTGCTCAAGTGGTCACAGTGCTGGATCGTGGGCGACAACATCCGATTAAAGCGGAGCGTCGAGCACAGTGGGTTGCTCAAGGCGCACGTTGTGTTGACACTGTTGATGATTTGCTTGAGCCTTCAGCATTAGACGGTTTAGTGATTTGTGCGGGTAAAAATGGTGATGACCTTCCACTGATTCAACACGCTTTAAAATGCCTGCCTCAGGGAAGCTTTATTCTACATTGCTCAACCATCAGCCCACGCTGCGCACTCAAAGCCTACGACCTATGCACTCAAGCCGACATTGAGTATGTGAATTGGCCCTTAACCGGCGGCCCCAAAGGGGCACAATCTCAAACCATGTTAATATTGGCCAGCGGTCAACCTGAATTGTACAAACGCCTACAGCCTTTGCTGGTGTGCCTAGGGCAACCTCATTATTTTGGTGATGCTCCGGATAAAGCTGCACAGATTAAGCTCATGAACCATACGTTGGTTTTTTCAAACCTGATGGGGTGGTGCACAGCCACAACGTGTTATCCTAAAATATTTAACCAACCCTTAAGTGATTCCATTGACTTTTTTGACCACCTCAATCAAGGAGCAGGCGGCTCGAAACAATGGGAACTGGCAATACGATCCGGCCTGGCTGATCAACGATGGTCGACGGGCTTTATGGTCAATCACGCCGTCATCGACGCACTCTATACGACTCAGCTTTTAATTGACTTGAATTGTGCAATGTTTCAAGTATGGCCTGTCCTGATGACCGCATCGGCTTTAGCCCTATTAATCGAACACTACGGAATAGACTGGGGCACACATCAATTGGTTCAATTATTCCAAACCCTCCCCCCTCAAACGTTGAATGCTTGGTTTGAACATACCTTGAGTGCACAGACATTCCCCAGCTGCCTTAATCACATCCTAGACACCCTTCCCACTGAATTACAACTCAGCTGCGATCTTAATCTTCAGTCAATTCTTTAGGATTTCACAATCAGCTGCATTGCATCTTCTGATAATAGCTCTCATAATCACTATGCTTTAATACCTCCAAACAGTCGGCCTGATAGGTTGAAAAGCTGGAAACATTGCCACATGAGTGAATCTGCCTTTCAACTGCCGCTTGAGAAAATTTATTTTTTTCAGCTATTATTAAGTTAAACACCTCTTCGTTAACCCTTGGTTTTATAGAAGCTGAAACCCGTTCTAAGGATTCCATTAACGTTGGTACAAACATTTTCGACAACGCTTGCGATGGATTGGATTCGACCAATTCTTCAGTGGCTGCGTCTTCTTGAGACGCATCCATTCTTTCAGAGGGCATAGATCGCATCACGCGCCATGCATAAAAAGCGGTGACCATCACGGTCAAAGCCATCACTGAAAGATACATCATCTGTGGAGTAATCCATCCTCCTCCAAATGGCATTGCTGGAAGCATCATCAGGTTTAAATGATGATTCAACCATAAATCAAAGATGATTAAAGTGATCATCAGGCTTCGAAATCCCTTGACCACGGCTCGATTGTTGATCTCTTTAAAAACTGAAGATTGGGTAAGATTTAACGCAAATACCCATAACATCATTGGATATAACGCAGACACTGGCGGCCATGTGATAGGGAAGATTAATTTAGGCAGCAACATCGATAATCCGACTGTAACTGCAGCCGGAATAATCACATACCTTGACAATGATTTGATTTGTTGAGAGACACTCATGTTATATCCTTAAGTTATATAACTTTAGTGTACTCAATCTAATGTGATACTGCAATCACCCTCTGACCCACACAGGCCTGTTACAATGTCTTATGAGCTTCATGTATTGAGTATTGATCCATCACACTCCAACATTTCACCCTGAATTCAAACCATGATAAAGGTCAATACAATGATCATGAACTGATTTTTTCAGCCGATTAAAAATTCATTGAATAGGTTATGGCTTTTAAAACTCACTCAATGAAATTCTTGATCATCATCTGAATATAATGAAGCCCGTTCATGTCTAAATTTAATCCTTCTCATTGAGCTTTTTAAAAGCTAGGGAACATTTGAATGTTTGGCGCCTGGGAAGGAGGGTCCCTCTGCGCTCCGATATCCTCTTTGGTCGGGTGTCGGGCCGCACATTTTGAGGTCAAAAAAACTCCAATTTGATTTGACTAAAAATGGAATTTTGAAATATGGGTTAGATCGAACGTTGGTTACAATCATTAAACACTGTAGGGTGTTAATCCCTAGCGCAACCCAACCCAGCATTGAAATGGTAGACGGTAATATTGACACCATTGGCCATGAGAGTGGCAATACCAGGGCAGTTGCCGACAATCCAAGATATAATAATAAGCCGATTATACCAGCATTCATCACTATTGGATTGCCTATAGTCGCGTTGGCTGTAGATTCATGATGAATAAACGCGTAGATAATCCATAGTACGCCAACTATTCCGACAGTTTGAATCAATGTTGGGACAAAAACAGGCCCGAATACCGTTGAGTGCAGCCCAACCATTAAGGTCGAAAAACTCAGAATCCAAAAAAAGATTCCGGCGAGTACAATCGCTAAGCTAGATGTGTATAATTGCCCCGCACAAAAAACCGCAAACAAACAACTTAGCAGGAGCAAACTCAGATGCTGCATCCATGAATAAAGTAATATCTGAACGGGAAAAGTGATCCACCCCAGGGTTACACTTAATATAAGGAGCGCGCTCAACAATGGACGGATCAACCGCGACCTTATAGAAGATGATTGGATCAGCATAGAGGAACCTTTTTAAATATTAATATAAGAATATTATACATAACTAAATGAAATAATTAAAGATTATTTTGAGCAAGGACATATAAACGATCTAGTCCAAGGGCCACGCCGCAACACTCTGGCATCTTATCTAGCGCATCTAAAAATGTTGTGTCAATTGGCCAAACGGGTTGCTGTTTTACACGACGCATGGCTTGTTCTTGCTCAAATCGATGGCGCTGTTCAACAGCATCACCTAACTCATCAAAACCATTTGCCACTTCAATGCCTTGAACATAATATTCAAAACGCCGGGCTATACGACGCCCTTCAAAGCTGATCACTTTAGCTAAAGCAGCATGTGTTTCAGGATAATCATACAAACAACACATTGGAAGATCCGCTAATTTAGGCTCAACTTGTGTCACCATAACCCAGTCAAACCATAAGGCTTGATCTTCGCCACAATCTGCGTGAGGCCATCGAGATTGAGCTATTTTCAAAGCATCTACAGCCCAAGGAGACCAGCCTGCATAACGCTCACATGCGGCGTGTACAGACAATCGCGTTACAGGCTGATTCAATTTAAATACCTTTGCACACAGTAAAGCCACTTCCTCCATTAACGCATCTAAAGTCCAGCCTTGCCGATACCATTCAAGCAAGGTGAATTCAGGATGATGCCATTGGCCTTGCTCCTCATCACGAAAAACTTGGCATATTTGAAAGATATCACCACTGCCTTGAGCTAACAGTTTTTTCATTTCAAATTCAGGAGACGTATGTAAAAACCATTGTTGACCTGAAACGGAGATCCCTTGAAAGGGAGTCAAATGCACATCTGTGCCGGTATAAGAAGTTTGATGTGGCGTGACCACTTCAAGTACATCTCGAGCTTCAAAAAAAGCTCGAATGCGTTGCCGATATTTAGCCCAGGCAATTAAATGGGTATGGCGATCAATCGCTGTCTTTGACGCGAGAGACATACTCACCCGTACGTGTATCAATTTTTAAACGCTCACCTTCATTGATAAATAAAGGTACACGAACTGTTGCCCCTGTTTCCAGCACAGCAGGCTTACTTCCACCACTGACTGTATCGCCTTTAAGACCTGGGTCACATGACTGGACTAACAATTCAACAAAAATGGGGGGTTCAAGACTGATCGGCTGATCATTCCAGGTTGTAATGGTGCATTCTGCTTGCTCAACCAACCAATTTGAGGCCTCTCCCACAACCACATCATTGACAGCGATTTGCTCATAGGTTGAAGCATTCATAAAGTGAAATCCTGAACCATCCTTGTAAAGAAAGATAAGGCTTTGCTCGTTCACATCAGCGGCTTCAATAGATTCTCCAGCCTTAAAGGTCCGCTCTAAACCGGCTCGTCCAGTTTTTAAATTTCGATATTTAACACGCGTGAAAGCTTGCCCCTTTCCAGGTTTGACAAACTCAACGTTCACTAAACTGCACGGCTCCCCCTCGAGTAACACTTTTAGCCCTGGTTTTAATGCATTTGCATGATAACTGGCCATGACCTGACTCCTATTGAATTCTTGCTTATACTAGCGTAAAGACTCGAAAATGCAAACCATCTTGATCAGCTTCTTTAATACGCTTCCATCCATTTAGCTCTCTAAGTCTATTATCCATTGATTCATGGGTTCATCCGCGATAACGTATGATCTTTCAGTTTAGGTCTTTTCAAATGATTCAACATGAAACAGATTGGCGTATAGATCTTAAAACAGCCGTGACAGACCACACCACCCTTCTGACTCATTTAAAGTTGCCCACACATCAATCTGTCATGCCTACGCCCTTCCCACTACGAGTACCTTGGCCTTTTATTCATCGAATGAAACCCCAAGACCCTCAAGATCCTTTGCTCCTACAAGTACTACCTCAAGAGACTGAACACATCCATGCACCCGGCTATAGCCTTGATCCACTTCAAGAACTCAACAAAAATCCTGTCACAGGCATCATTCATAAATATCAAGGACGAGCACTGCTCTTGTTAGCAGGCGGGTGTGCGATTAACTGTAGATATTGTTTTAGACGTCATTTTAACTATACAGCCAACACCACCCCTTTCAAAAAACAAGACACGACTTACCAGTACCTTCAAAATGATCGATCGATTCAGGAGGTGATTCTAAGCGGTGGAGATCCATTACTTTATGATGATGGCCCACTTGATCGAGTGATTCAAACTCTGGAGTCTTTATCTCATCTTAAACGGTTGCGCATTCATACACGCTTACCGATTGTCATTCCAAATCGAATCACTTCAACCTTCGTCCAGCGCTTGGCGCAAAGTCACTTAAAGGTGACTTTAGTGGTGCATTGCAACCATCCCCAAGAACTTGACATAACCACGGCTGAGGCTTTTGATCGCTTACGTCAAAAAGGCATTTATGTCTTAAACCAATCTGTTCTGTTAAAAGGCATCAACGACGACAGCTCGACCCTCATTGAACTGAGTGAAACGTTATTTGAACAAGGGGTTTTGCCCTATTATTTGCATCAACTCGATCCTGTGATGGGGAGCGCACATTTTGAGGTCCCTCATGATCAAATCAAGCAAATTGAACACGATTTACTCTGCGCATTACCCGGTTATTTAGTCCCAAAAATCGTTTCAGATCAACCCAATACCTTACACAAAACCCATTGGCGAGCCTAAGTAACTAGAAAAGACCGGTATGCCTTCTTAGTTAAAAGTGTCGTGCCTTCAATGGGCGCATGTGATCGTATGCTGATGAGCGATACTGACTGACATCATTTCATTTTCTAAATAGATGAACTGTTCAAACACTATGTGTCATGCTTCCTCTGCTTGAGCCTTTCAAATTTACTGATATTTCGATCATGACTTCAAATAACTTAATCGCACTCAAATCACACTTACTGCTTTCATTCATGAAATATAAATACGCTTAATGATCACCTTAAAGGATTCAAAATAAGCGATTAAGCTTCAACAGCTCAATGATCTAGCAGCGGCGCATGATTCAAATGTTCATGCATCCACAACTTGATGAATTGAACATCATGCGTTTAAGGCATGATATTCTTTGAGTTGAGCCTTTGACCTCAACCGGCCCTAAACCCTTTCAATCATGCTCAAAGACAACATCATCATCTGAGTCCAATGATCGCAATGGTCATATCATGTTAAACCGACAGCTGCTTTCAGTGATTACACCTGTTCACTTAGGGCATCGACACGAGTATGTTTTATTTTAAAGATCAATATCGGCATATCATTCAAGCCATGTATTCCCCGGGCATCATTGTTTTACAACGCACAAGCTTGAGAGCTTTTCATATTAGAGACCTAATCCCCCTAGCATCCATCGATTATGATTCTAGCGATTTTGACCACTCAGATTGCTGCCGCTTAACTTCTTCATGATGCGCTTTAGGCACCTGCACATGCGGAACACCTCGGTTTTCTATCGTCTGAAAGAGCCATTCAGCCCAAGGCTCTTGTGTTAAAGGCGCTGACAATTGAACGCACTCTACTGGCTCTATCTGACTGGATTTGGATATCAGCCTCCAAGGCCTTAGATAATAAGCATCATACATTTGATTGAATAACAATAGAGTGCCGCTATTGATTAAGATCCAAAGCGGTGAGGTAAGGGGCAAGCCTAAAAAAACAGCACCTGGGAATAGACTCAAATAACTCAATCCTAACCAAATCATCACACCGAACATCACAGGCAATACGGTAGGACGAATATAACTGAGCACTTTTAAACGAAAGTTAGATGATGTTTTCAGTTCTGGGAATATACGTCCCACCCAACTCATTTCAAGAGGCAATTCACGATGCTTTAAATCAAATTGACGCTCTAAACCTTCACCTAAATAATAAACCTTAGAATGATTGACTTCAGAGCTGCTTTTTAATCTGCTTAGAAATTCAAACCCAGCATCTCCAGGCTTAACAAACAACATATAGTTCATCAAAGTTAATAGTGGGATAATCACCCCTTCAACCACTAAGAACATCACAACGTCTAAGAGCATTGCAAATGGCAATCCAATCACAACGATTAAGGCTTTCAATGCACGGTTCCATTTCGAGGATTGTTCCAATGTGCTCGATGAATCAACACATTCTATCTGGATGCCATATTCCTCATTAATCTTTTGAATATTTGGATTTTTAAGCCATCGCATGAGGGTATCATGATGCTCACACCACCCTGTTATTTGCTCGGCCTTTTCCAAATTTTCGAATGTAAGATTCCATTCAAGAGGGCCCTTATGATCTTCTAAATGCCCTAATAATTCATGATTCGATCGTGGCTGACCATAGGCTGTCAAAATTTTATTTTTTGAAGCGTTAAACCTCCCCGATAGATAAAAACGTTTAATTTGTTGAAATTTCCATCTATCTTGAATCTTGAACCTAAGTAAATAGCCTAACCAACTGTTTAAACCATCTATTGAAACAGGCAGGTTAGTTTTAAGTTTATTTAAATCTAGAGTGAGCCTTACTTCTAAAGGAGGCTTAAACATAAACCACCAACGCTGAGTATATAAAGCATCCCCTTCCTCTCGTTGATTCAACTTCAATGATCGAAGCACAGTATAAGGCTTTGTTGATCGCGTATATATGTCCATAGGGGATCCTGTAGGATGTATTAACTTAATGACCCATTTCTTTGGGTCCAGGCAACTCAGTATTCTAAGATGTCGAGCTTTCGCACAACCCGCTATTACAGTTCGAGTTTGAGGAGCCTGGTTATCATTTGCTCTCTGAATGAATGCTGCAAGGACAGCCTGATAATACTGAACTTTTAGCAAAGCCGGCATGCCAGAAGGCCATGCAATGATGGGCAAATATTGCATATTAGGACTATGCTCGAGTTTTTTATCGGCATCAGCAGGACTCATAGTATCTAGATAAACCACTAAATTACTATCATTAGAGTCACTTTTGTGAAAAGGATGATAAAATGTTTGTGCGTAGGGTTGATAGCGCCGAGTATATAAGGTGCAGCTCAATAAGAAAACCATGCCTGCTGCAACCATCCATATTGTTGGAATGGAACACTCAATGGATATAGCCCCGAAAGTAACATGAAAAAAACCTTCAATAGGAATCATCACACTCCATCCTAAAGCGCATACCGCATAAGGGATTCCAATCAAAAACCCCATCATCGCAAGACTGCGCCCAATGATCAGTTGATACACATAACGCTTGATGCTCACGCTCAAACCTGTAGGAGAATCGATGCGCTCATCACATACGGAGAGGCAATGCTTGTGACTGATCTCTCCAGCTAACGTTGCTTTTGAAACACTGTTGAGTAAAGGGTAAAACACCCCCCAACTGAGGGTTGTTATTAACGCCCCAATGATATGCACACATCCTTGAATGAAATACAAAGGCAGCTGTATGATATATTTTAGCTTCATGATCTAACCTACTGTCATTATTGAACGATCAACTTTAAAATATTATATTGAATGAATTGATTTAAACAAGCCTTCATCTTACACAATGGTTATTAAAAATAATCAGCTTGATTCAATCCTATTTAAAACAATGAATATTCATACATCAATATTCATTCATAAGCAATTAATCTCGCTAGGCTATAGCGCTCACTCCCATCAGATCAAATCCTAAAATCAGAATAGAACCCAACAAAACCCATACAATCAAACCTCTACCTCCAGGCGCTGACCAAGTTTCAATGGATTTATTTTGCCTAAGCCGATACACCATTAAGGCTGGGAAAATACCCAGTAGAATCGCAACGAAAGCCCCTCCATATCGCAAAGCATACATAAAAGCTCCAGGATACATAACCGCATATATTGCCGAGGGGATTCCTGTTAAGCCCATGACTTTTATTGAAAATGATGAAGCATTTTGAGCCACTTCATGATCTGAAATAAAATCAAATAACCCTATCGTAACACCAATCAAGGAAGTAGCCATTGCAAATATAGAGAAACATTGAGCACTCAGACTGATTCGCAATGAGTGGGAATGAACCGATAATGCATGAACTAAAGCCACTGTTGGTTCATTTAGATCACGCAAAGTCTGTAGCCCTTGTGCACCCGATTTTGGAATCACGCCTAAAATAACCATTTGCCATATTACATAACACAGCAAAGGCAAGAGACTGCCCAGACACAAAACCTGAGTCAAGCTTTGAGTATTCCCAGTCCCAAACCGACGTAAACTTGGGATCACTATATGAAAACCAAATGCGACAATTAAAATAGGCAAACAAGCCCCTAACTGATGCGTATCAATCTGCATTAACCATTGAGGATGAATGTCTGAAATCAATCCGCTGATCAACACAACATAACTGACCATTAAACCCATCACTAAATATCGATTCAATCGACTGCCCCATCGCCGGCTTTTACACACCAATACCATGACACCCAACAGGAACATCATTGAAAGACTCTGTTTAAATATCCCCTCTTGTATGTAGGGCGATAATCCTGCATTAATCCAAGCACTCAGACCACTTAGATAAGCTGCACTTAAAGAATATAATAATCCTAAGTAGGTTAAACTCAGCAATTTTTTCCCTGTAGAACCTAAGGTATGCTCAGCCATAGCCCCCAAATGTGTCCCGATAGGTAATTGAACAGTTAATTCTAAAATAAATAAAGCAGATCCAAACATGATCGACCAAACATATAACATTAAAAGACAAGAAGGGATAAAACCATTCGCGCCCAAACTTAATGGCATGGCCAACATGCCTGCGCCCATGGATGTTCCAGCAATTAAAGCCACTTGGCTCCAAAATCCTCGCATCATCACCCTTTCAGATTGTATCAATATTCATTAGAGCGGCTTGCAAGGCTTGATTCAGTTGATCTGGCTGAGGCATATCCGACAAGACTAAACTGTATCCACTCGACCCTAATACATGAATCGAACCATAACCAAAGCAACGCCCTAACAAAGACTGTTCTATTTGTATTCGCTCAACACGTAGCAATAACATTTCTGTTGAACGTTTTAAAATCAGCCCCTCAGTCAAGCGAATGCGCAAATTAGACAAGCAAATTTGATTCCCCAAGTACTGAACAACAACCTTAATTAAAACACAAGCCCCCCATATTAATGCAATCCAAATGAATACCGTCTTTAAAGGTAAAGTATGAATCAGAGGCCATTGTAAGGTATCGAGTGTATTCAAGTAATAGGTTAAAGCCAGTACACCACACACTTGAAAGAGTGCCTTAATCCAAACAATTGAATGCTTTCGAGTTAAGAAAATCGTATACTCTGTGTCTTTTTGACGCTGAAATGATGTCATGGTACCCGACCCTTAATCAAGACAAACCATTGATTGGACTTGACGAAACCCTCTAGGCAGCTGTTTACCTCGCTGTGCACGCTTTCCAAAATAAGATTTAAACTCTTGCGGGTTTAATGTTAAATGCCGGCGACCCGCTTGTAACTTCAGCCCCTGTGTCCCTTGAGGCAGATAGGCCACTGCAGTGATGATTGCTTTCTCTGTTGCTGTGCCTTTTAAGCGTATCATTTGACATCCTTTACCCTTAGACAAGACTGGCAAGGTTACCGCATCAAAAATCAACAAATAGCCTTCTGAGGATACAACAGCGATATGATCCCCGGTTTCTGGTGCTTTAGGTGCTGTACACATGAATAACTCAGCCCCCTCAACCTGATTCACAATATGTTTACCGGCTTTATTTTTAGTAAGCAGCTCTTGTGTTGAAATCATGAAGCCCAACCCTACATGCTGCACCAATAACAGCACTTGATTTGGCTGATATAAAGTAACCCCTACAATATTACGATCTTGATCCAGCTTGATCAGTTTAGTCAATGGCACGCCTTGCATACGCCCTGACGGAACTTCTTCCAAATTAATCGTATAAATTCGGCCTTTTGAGTCCAATAACACAGGGGTTTGATTTGAAAATCCTTGACAACTCAAGGCCAATTCATCTTGTGATTTAAAAGGATGATAGGTTGCCTGTGCCCCCTTTGATTTACTTAAATACACCCAATTTCGCTTTGATAACTGAAGGGTTACAGGCTCAATTGGCACCGTTGGCTTCATCCGTATGGCTTGTGGCACTGATGTTGCAATTTGAGTTCGCCGGGTATCTCCAAAATGAGCACCATCTTCAATTAATTCTTGCCGCACACACTGAATCAATCGACGCTCATCCGTTAAAATGGCTGACAGTGCCTGCGCTTCGGCTTCTAGGGTTGATTGCTCTGCTTTTAAGGTCATCTCTTCTAATTTGACCAACTGTCTTAAACGAATGTTTAAGATAGAAACAGCCTGGACTTTCGTTAATTTAAAGCGATCAATCAACGCCGTTTCAGGATCATCTGATTCACGAATTAAAGCGATGACCTCATCTAAATTAAGGTAAGCAATCAATAACCCTTCAATTAAATGTAATCGAGCCTTAACCGCATCAAGGCGATGGGTTAAGCGTAAACGCACCGTTGATTTTCGATACGTTAACCATGATTGACATAATGCTTTAAGCCCCATTACTTTAGGGCGTTGATCTAAATCAATCACATTCATATTGACTCTAAATTGTTTTTGTAAATCAGTGCTGGCAAACAAATGCGCCATGACATCATCCACCACCACACGATTTGAACGCATGACTAAAATGATTCTCACAGGTGAAGATTCATCTGATTGATCTTGTAAATCAACAATCATGGGTAAATGCTTTGCCTGCATTTGTTCAGCAATTTGTAACATCACTTTAGCCGTTGAAACTTGATAAGGTAAACTATCAATGATGATTTGCTTTTCTTGCTGGTGATACGTTGCCCTCACTTTAATTGCACCACGACCTGTTTCATACAGTTTAATCAATTCTGAACGAGGCGTGATTAACTGCCCCCCCGTTGGATAATCTGGCCCCATCACACTTTCACATAATGTTTCAGTATCCACCTCAGGGTCATCTAGAATTTGAATGCAAGCCTGAACCACTTCATGAATGGCATGAGGCGGAATGTCGGTTGACATCCCCACTGCAATACCTGAAGCACCATTGAGCAGGATGTTCGGCAATCGAGCGGGCAATCGAGCGGGTTCTTCTAACGTTCCATCAAAGTTCGGAACCCAAGTCACCGTGCCCTCACTTAACTCCTTTAATAAAGATTCGGTATACTGGGTCAGTCGTGCTTCAGTATAACGCATTGCTGCAAATGATTTGGGATCGTCGATTGATCCCCAATTACCTTGTCCATCGACCAAAGGATAGCGATAAGAAAAAGGTTGAGCCATTAAGACCATGGCTTCATAACACGCAGCATCTCCATGTGGGTGAAATTTACCGAGCACATCACCAATTGTGCGTGCGGATTTTTTATATTTTGCTTGAGCCTTTAATCCTAGCTCTGACATGGCATAAAGCAAACGACGCTGAACGGGCTTAAGACCATCACTGATATGAGGCAATGCACGGTCTAAAATCACATACATTGAATAATTTAAATAAGCCTGCTCTGTGAAAGATCGCATCGATTGTGTTGGATTGATTATTTTCATTGAATCAGTTGTTGTCATTACGCAGCACTCACATCAATTGATTAACATCCTTGATTTTCACACCAGGCTTCAAGACATTCAAGACAAATATACTTGAAGTTTCAGATGGATATGGTACAATACAAACCAAAATAAAACAATTTAATTCAATTCGAAAAGTAGTTTAAACAAAATTGAGATATTAGAGTTAACCATGCGTGAAATTGAAACTTATTCATCCTATGTGATTGAGCCTCTCCATGAGGTCCTCAATTCCGACGTTCAAGGTCAGCTGTTTGAGGCCATCACTGGTTACTTCGCAGCCCCAGAGAATCTGGGTACATCTTTTGAGACGGCAATGAATTCATTGAATACATCCGCTTAAGATCATCCAAGACAAGTTGAATTTGAAGAGGCTAAGGAACGCCTTCGTAGCATTCATTTTGGTCGATTACCTCTTATCACCTTACAACATAAAAAGCATTTATTAACAAGCACACCTTCAAAAAATTCAACACAGGATCGTTCAACACAAGATCAAGCTAACCGTTCATTTTTTAAACGCTACAAAAGCTTGTTTTTACAGCTATTCAGCCTTTCAATATTTTTGATAATATCCGTGATCCTGACCCTCCCTTCATCACCATGGTCTCTAGGTCCTCAGTTTATTCATTTAGTTCAAATTGCCTTCTCAACTGATGCAACCATGGGATTAATCCTCGGTAACATTGCTTTAATGAGCCTATTTATTCTATTGATTCAGTTTGCCTCAACTGTTCATGAAGAGGCGCAAGGCATCCAAGATTATATCAACCCTACATTAAAAATCCTGGGTTTTGGCGCCCTCGTTTCTATTTCAGTTATATTGACTTTACCTTCATCTCCAATCATCTGGGGACCTCACCTAATACACTTGACTCAGATTTATTTATCTACAAATGAAGTCACTGCATTTTGTTTTGGAAATGCTGCTTTAGTCTTCTCAAGTCTCTTATTCATACGCTTAGCTTTAGTGCCTTTGATCAAATTCACGATGAATCATGCATCTAACACAAAAAGCCCTCAAGCAAACAACACTAAAGAAAGGATTGCCCTCGCTCTAGATGAGTTCGATCCAAAAAAATTTAATAACACAGCAAAAAAACTCATGAACTTTCACGGTGATTTAACATTAACAACCCTACTTGAGGCTGATGATTCTGATATAAATCTTCGCAAGAAAAAAGTCCAACAGGCAAAACTAGATCTCAATCTTTTAGCGCTGAACCCTATTAGCCGAATTTGGTCAGGATTTGTGCATTTTATTGATTGGTTTTACCACTATGGCCGAAAACACCCCATTGCCATGACACTCTACACCGCCGTCTATTTTATGACATTATTTGACATCTTCACACCTTTTCTTCCATGGCATGACTTTAATTTATCTGTGTTTTCAGCTTTAGCCAACCCTCAAGTCATTTCCCTATTAACGGGTGCTATTTTTACAGCATTCTTCTTAGGGAAGCTCACACTATTGGTGTGCTCTATAGTATCAGATCGCCATCGCAGCCCTGTATTTTCTATTTTTTCTAAATTACTCGATGAAAATGATTATCACCGAAAACAAGCACGCAAAGCGTTATGTGGGTTATTATTGGGGGCCTGTATTTTAACCCCCATCATTTTGGGACAAATACACATCCCTTGGGTGGTCGCACACTCAGGCACTTGGTTAATTTTTGATCTACTGATGTTTAATATCAAACCTCTGATTCTCTTATATGACACGCTGTCTGACCCAGATTCTAGCGTATTAGGCAGCTGTATTCATATTGTGACATTACCCATTCAATGTTGTTTCTTAAAACATGGATTTCGTCGATTGTGTTGTGATTTTTGTAAAATTATTCCTCGTGCTATTTTAAGTATTCTCGATGTTGTGATAAATCATATTTGTCTAGCCATTCCTCATATTTTAGTACGAGGCTTTTTTGAAACATTGTGCCACATTGAACGTTGTTTCATGTACTTATTACAATATAATAGTGGCCCTTACCCACTGCGAACAAGCTATATTGAAAAGAACCAGGCATTTGAAGCCTGGCATGATCGCTTTCAATTTCTTTATTTTATTCAGCCTCTTCACACCATTGAAAATTATCTTGATCGTACATTTTATAACAACCTAAGTTCTACTGTAGAAACATCTCAACCGTCTGCCCTTGATGATCCGACCCAATCAACTGCTCTGAAAGACAAAGGTTCACTACTGTCCCCGTCTAGCCCTTCCTCAGCACAAAACACTTCCAAAAGAAAGAGAGAGGATCAAAGGTCTTCAATGATTGTAACCCCTGATGCACAGCAGGGGATGCTCGCTTAAGAACTCGTTTAAGAATATGGTGATAAAGCTGAATCAATGATCAGCACTTAACACAATGCTTTTGCCTTGATACCTGATATCAATGATCAATGTTGCGATCACACTTCATTTCATTAGATGATTTCACACAGCTTATTGATTCCGACAAGCTTAATATCATTTAACCCATAAAACACACATGAACATATATCGCGATGACAATCGTATGAAGAACTACGTGAACGCATGCTTTAAATTGAGATTGATGTAAAGATTATCTCTAGTCCTGTAGTAAAATAAATTCTAATAGAAATAAAAAACATCAAGTATAATCGACAGTTACAGTGCGCAAATTCTCTCGAATTTTGCCGTTAGTGTAGCGTCTGGTGTGGAGTTGCTCTGGGGCTTATCCTCGGGCTTTTTCTTCAGATCTTCCGAATTGATGCTCTGAAAGTCCTCAGCTGCCCTTTGCATATCAGCATTAATGCTTTTAGAAGCATTGACGCTCTGAAAGTTCTCAGCTGCCCTTTGCATATCAGCATTAATGCTTTTAGAGGCATTGGTTGTAGTCTCTGATATATCACATAAAGCAATCACAACAATCCCCACATAGATATACCAATGTGTCATAATCGTAATCGTTGGAATCAAGAGATGAGCAAAAATAATTAACCCTGTAAACACAGAAAAAAATTGCACTAAAGTTGAAATAATCACAATAAGAGAATCTTTATTTTGAATATAATTAGATGCTTTTTGATCGGTGGCGCATTCATTCTGAACCAATAAATAGGCGGTGACACAGACCACGGCAACAAAACCAAACCCCAAGATAATGCAAATAGGGCTATCAACCATAAAAGCTCTACCCGTTATCGCTTGGCCTAACTTCCCAAAAACCAGTGACAAGAATGGCCAAACCTGATCAGAGATGAAGGGTATATTGCACTTAAGTAATAAAGCAGCACTCAATCCTAATCCCACCGCATAGAAACAAATTTTTCTAAATTTAACTAATAATTGAAACCAAACACCTTGCTCCACGGATTGGGTGTGAACTAATGTACCGCCTTGTTGACACGAAGCATCATTGTGCTCTGATTGATCCGCTTCACCAAACCACACATGAGTGTATAAATAGTTTTCATAGACTTGCGCCCCAGCGATCAGTGCATACAAGACAAAAATAACCAATCCCACTGCGTCATAATGAAATGATCCAAACGATTTCATTAAAATAAATTGGTCGAGCTGACTGGGTAAAGCCAATAATACAAATACTGGAACCACTGTCTTCAGGTAATTGATAAAGATTTTGAGGTAATTAATCCATCTAGCAGATATGTTGTAATACTCATGGGTTACAAAGTCATTCAATCGTTTAAAGAAACTAAACCCTTGACTTCGAATAGACTTTAACCGTTCGCTTTCAATTTCTTTATCAAGCCCCTTAGAAGCTTTTAAGATATTACTGCTTACAAAAATGCAAGTAATAGTAAGACCCAAGACCCATGAAAATACTTGACCAAACCCACAGAATAATAGCAAGTTGAAAAAATAAGATTTTTTATCTAAAAATGCTGCAAAAACACCTGAGCCAAATGAAGCTACAATATAAAATAATAGCGTCAAACATTCTCGAACATCAAGGGGAGATTGATCTGACTGTTTTGAGTCTATAGCCTTTTTAGATGCTTGAGTCGATCCTGAGTTCTGAGAAAGATCTTTTTGATTTTGTTTAGAATTGTTCCATAAAAAATTTGCACTTAAGATCCTTTCACCCAATTTGCATAGAATTGAAAAAGCTGTAAATAAGATTAAACCAATACCGGGTGCGCTTGCAGCAACGTATAAAGGAACAACAATAAATATGACACTACTGATCAAACCGACCATGTTGGTCCAAAATGCAAATGTTTCAAAGTGAGCCATTATGGGCCCAATTAGTGATATTAGTTTTCATTTATTATCGTCCTAACCTTTATACAGCTGTATGTTATCATATCCAACCGCATAAAGCAAAGTTTAGTTGGTCTCCCTTGAAGCGTCAAAATGGGTAAACTCTGGATTAAATATAATGTTTATCTTAAATATCATTTAAAAAGATAAGCTATATTTAAAATCAAATCACAAATGATTTTTTAATATCGTAGGTTGAAGTGAGGCTTTCAGTGTATTCACTGTTGTATTATAACCCAGGATTGCTCTGAAGTTCTTTGATGTTCGAGTGGGCATTCTCCTTTTGGGTTGCTGAAGGACGCAAGTCAGAAAAAGAGCCTGAATGAATGGCTAGCATAGCACCATCGGAGTTTTCAATGGGTCTATCATATCGAGTTGCATTCTCTTTTTTGGTTGGTGAAGGGCGCAATTCAGGCAAAGAGCCTGAACGAATGGCTGGCATAGCACCCTCGGAGTTTTCAATGGGTCTATCATATCGAGTTGCATCTGCATAAAATAAAGCTGATGCTGCGTTGGCCACATATGAGACCACATCGGTTGAAATTAAAAATAAAGCAATCAGCACCACGACTAAAGAGCCTGAAGACTGCATGAGCGGCAATCGATATACAAAATCCATCACTAAAGATAACTGCGCGATTTGCTTGGTCAGAATAGATAAGCTGACCAAGATCCTAGAGCCATAATACATACTATCTAACTGAGTCAATTGAACTTTAGAATTGAATTGCTCTGGGGGAGAATCCGCCACAGTCTTACTCTCTATTAATTCTCGATTCTTTTGATCTAACTGTTCGAGAACCTGCTTCCAGAATGCTTCTAAGGAGGCATCATTTGAAGTCGTATACTCTGAATGTATACGCTCCCAATAAGCTGTTGACTTTGAAGGATAAGCAGAATTCAAGTCTTCTAAATACAAAGATAATAGACGATATCTTAAATCAATCGCATTGATCACCTCTGACTGCTCTGAATCCACCTTAAGGCCTAATGATTTAACATGCCTGATCGCAAAACCTGCCTGTAATAAATAGGGCACACAATCTGACTCTTTTTTAATATGTTTTTTAAGTAAATAATCCTTATAGCGAGCCGCTTGCTCAGTTAAACAATAGTCTAGACGAAAATTATTGTCGTACTTATCTTTGCTCAGATCTTGCTTAAACAAATTGCTAAAGAGAGGGATCAAGATAAAAACAATACTTAAACATAAAGCATACACTTCGACTCCATCCAAACTGAGCATTGAAAACGCCATCGGTAAAGCTAAAGAAAATAATCTATAAAACTTATTTTTTCCGACCCAAACACCCACAAAAATAATCCCCACCATCATCAATCGGTAAAGCAATGATCGAATGATCTGAGAAGGTTGTAAGGGAACCTTTTCTTTCAGTTGTTTTTTTTGCGCAGGGGTCAATTTCTTCATGATTTCAACTTTATCCATTTGACCATATAAAAAATCAGCACAAATGAAACGATTGAATAAATCACAAGCACACAAAGTAATACCAATCACCAGCGCCCCATAATTCAAAGAAGTCGCAAAAATAGGCTGCATAATAAATAAAACCCCAATGGGCCAGCCAATAATATTTGCTGTCCACTTTGAAAATAGACCTTTCAACACTGATCTCATTCTAGACTGTTTTTTAGCCTTAATATCATCACAATAGCTCTTGATTTTGTCTTTAAGTGTTTGATAACGCTCTTGCCTATTTAAGTGTAGGCTCAGTGAACGTGATTGACCACGTTTATACCACATTTGAGTAAACAGAAATGCCTCATAAAGCTGTGATAATGATAAAATTGAAAACAGTATGATTTCAAACTGATTTAAGTGTACGCCAAATAAAACACCTTGACTGATCACAACCACTGAAAGAATGTTTCTAAAAACATCCATGCCTGATTTAAGATAACTTAATCGAGGGCCCCAAACATACTGGTTTAATTGAGCCCCATAACCCAAATAAGTCTGACCTTTTATCGAGCAATGCAACAGTCGATTCATTTGAACACCCAGTCGTTGGCTCAACCAAAAGAAAAGCGACAAACAACATACGATTCCCAAGGGTTGAGTGTAGGTTGTTCCTAATAATGCTAATAATAAATGAATAGCGCCTAAGGTAACACCCAGCTCTAAACCCACCATGATGATGATTGAAAACGTCCCACTGATTCGATCTAAAGGGCTCAAAGTTTTAGGCAATTGAAGATTTGAAGTTTGATCTAGGTATTGCATGATTTGGTCGTACACGTACATGCATAACAGCAATGCTGCAAAAGCTAACATCCGAACATCTAAAGGAATGTAATTAAAATAAAAACCTCCGATCAAACTCAATAGGATGATCATAATATGCATGGTACATTTAATTTTTGCTTTATATTCACTAGGATTGAATCGATCAGTTAAAGCGGTTAGCTTCGGTAATGCCTCTTGTGATGATGGTTCTGAATCAGAATCATGTTCTGATTCAAGGTATTTTGTTAAAATGGGAGACCATTCAAGCGGTTGGGATGATGGTTGATGCTTTGATAACGCATACAATGCATCTGAAAGAGAACATCGATTGAATGGTTTAAGCGTTATGTTTAGATTCTCTAGAGGCTTAGGTTGCATTGTCATGACTTATTGAGAGGGTTAGATAGCATGGATAAACTCACAAACACTCACTTCAACCATGCTCAAATATAACAAAAACACGACTTTAAAACAAACTCAAAGCGATGTTAATTTTCGATACGCTCTAATCGCTTCGAGCTTATTGGTTTGTTTAAATAAATCGGAACCAATCACAACACTATCAACCCCTGTCTGAGCAATCTTTTCAAGATTACTCAAACCGATACCACCATCAACCTCTAATTGACATTCACCTGAGACAGCATCTAATAGCTGTCGTGCTGTTTGAAGTCGCACCAAGCTTTCTTCAATAAAAAGCTGTCCACCAAAGCCAGGGTAAACAGACATCACTAGCCATCGATCCAGTTGGCTCAAATAAGGCTGATACAGTTCTAATGATTCATTTGGATTGATCACCAGACCTGCTTTGCAGTTCAATGCATGAATATGATCAATAATTTCACTGGGATCATTTGCCGTACTGGGGTGAAACATAAGGGTATTTGCCCCAGCGTCAATAAACGGTTTAATCAATGGCTTTACCGGATCCACCATGAGATGAACATGCACTTCAATCCCTTCAAGATAAGGCATTAATGCGTCCAATACCATTGGCCCAAAAGTTAAATTAGGCACATAATGCATATCCATCACATCAAAATGAAGGCTATCGATTCCGGCTTGCACGACGGATTGAACGGATGCTGCCAGGTGGGCACAATCTGCAGATAAAATTGATGCTGATAATTCAATGGAACGAGACATACACTCACCTCCCTCTAGACGCTTTAATTTGATCATATGCAGCTTGAATGGCTTGTGTTTTTTCAGTGGCTACTTTAATCATTTCTTCGGGTAACCCCTTTGCCATCAAACGATCAGGATGATGCGCTGACATTTGTTTACGGTAGGCTTTTTTAACAGCATCATCGGATGCATCTGGCTTCACCTCTAGTAGACGATAAGCGTGTGTGAGCGTGGGGCCTGATGTGGTTTGAGATCCGGTTTGTCGTTGATATTGTCTTTGATTAAAGTGTGGAGAAGCTACATTTAAATGACTACAAATTCGATTGAATAATCTTTTTTTCTGAGCTGACATGGGCCCATCCGCTAACGCAACTTGCAATTGAATATCTAAAAACAATTGAATCAAGGCGACATGATGTTGCGCCATTGTCCTAAACTGCAGGCAAGCTGCATCACAATCAAAACCAGGCTGTTTACCACGCCGAAACGCTTCCATTGCAGCTTTTCGAGCCACAACGCCCATGTTTAAACGCGCCATCATTTGTTCTGCAGTTTGGATTTCTCGAGCAGAAACAACTCCATCTGATTTAGCCAGATGTCCCATCACAGAGAAAGTTACATCAAAAAAGATTTGTTGAGCATCTGAATGTGTTTGATTAAACCCAAATTGCCAGACCCCACTTTCTTTTAACAATGCCGCTAAACCGCAGTCAAAGCGATGCCCTAGCCATATCCCCAGCATCAAGCCTAATAAACTAGAACCGAATAAACCTCCCAGCAAAAGGCCAAATCCACCTCCAATTACTTTGCCAATCATAACCTTCAATCCTCATGCCACTGAGCATGCTCTAGAAATACTTCAATTAAACATAGTTTATCATATCCTGATTGTTGAAAATAGCTACGCCTGGCGACCCATGCTTTTACGTCAACATAAGATCGAACCCAGTCACCCCAACTATCATCAAAGCTCCATTCAAAATCAGTACGCTTGAATTGCCACTGAGGATCATAAATCCAATCTCCTAAGGGTTCATGAGAAGCCAAACGTTTGATCCAGTGCGCATGTTCATTTGAATTGATCATCCAGGATTGGGCGACCATCCAGGGTTGATTTTGATAAGATAAGACAACAGTGCGTTCAAATGCAGGGTGTTTAAAACGATTTAGATCAGATAAAACCGATGCTTTACATTCACAAAACATTAACTCAAAACCACCTTGAGCTTTAAGTTTTGAGCAGGTTGATCCAGGATCACTGACCCATGTTTTTAATCTATTTGGAAGGTGATCATCACACGCAGGTTGCCATAACATCGTTGTTTCACTGAATGATGAACTTCATAGCATACACTGACTATACAATCATACCAATTAATCCTAAACTAAATTGACACATTAAAGGACTCTGAGCATGCATTATCGATCATTAAGCCTATACCTAATGATATTCAGCTGTTCTCTCAGTACTTATGCTTCAATACAATTGAAATTTTTTGAGCGGCTCAAACCCCAAATTGAGCAAGCTCAATACATGATTCAATTACAACGCAAACACATCCTCGAATATTCTGACGGAGCCCCTTCAGGGCCCATTCCTCAACACATCGAAAAAATCGCACATGCTTATCATCTCAATCCTAAAACACTGAACACCCCTCAACAATGGCAAACCCTTAAACGTCGTGTTGACCGATGGCCCGTGGCTTTGATTTTAGCTCAAGCGGCCATTGAATCAAATTGGGGGCGCTCACGCTTTGCCCAGCTGGGTCATAACTTATTTGGACTACACTGCCATACACAAAACTGCGGACTGAAGCCTAAAAAAACCTCAGCTGAATCGATGGATCAAGTTCAATATTTTTCAACGCAACAGGCTTCAATTGAACACTACCTTCACACCCTCAACACACACCCAGCTTATTCAAAATTAAGACACTTACGTGAATCCATGCGTCAAGGTCATATTCCGTTATCGAGCCTTAAATTAGCTGAAGCGTTAACCGCTTATTCTGAAGAAGGCACTGCATATACTCAACGGATTCAATACCTCATTCAATACTACCATTTGGAGGATTTAGATCAATGAATCACTTAACATTACGCGCTTATATTTCGCTGTTAAGATTAGATAAACCCGTTGGAATCACTTTACTGCTATGGCCGACTTGGCAGACCGCATGGCTGATCAATCCATCCCCTCTACCCTCATTGGTGCCTTTAGCTTACCTCACGGTAGGCGTCATTCTTATGCGCTCAACAGGCTGTATCATCAATGACCTCTGTGATCGAAACATTGACGGGCATGTTCAGAGAACTCAACAGCGCCCCTTAGTGACTGGCGCCGTTTCAGTACGCATGGCGTATGGTCTCGCTTGTATTGGATTCATGATCTCAGCCTATATTGCTTTACAACTCCCTATTCTCTGCTTTTGGCTGGCTATTCCTGCCGCAATACTCACGTGCATTTACCCAATGAGTAAACGGTTCTTTGTGTGTCCCCAGTTGATTTTAGGCCTTGTTTTTGGTGCATGTCCTGTTTTAATCTCCACAGCTGCATTCACAGGCACCCTTTCAGAATTATCCTGGCCTTTGTTGCTATCTGCCACCGTTTGGCCCATGGCCTATGACACCTTATATGCCATTGAAGATCGCCCTGATGATCAACACCTTCCTATTCACTCAAGTGCACAGTGGCTGGGTCGATTTGACCTTGTGGGGGTGATATTGTGTAGTCTCATGTGGGGCATGAGTTGGTGCTATATTGCATGGATTGAAAACAACTTATGGCTGTTCAGCGCGACTGTTCTCAGTGGATTAGGGCTGATTCCCCATTTAATTCGAACCCATCAAAAAAAGCCTCACGCAGCTTTTGATGGCTTTTTATACCATCAATATAGCGGAGGCTTTATTTGGCTTGCGCTGGTTATTCACCGTTTTATGAATGGGCTTTTTTAATCAGCTCTTTCAATTGATTTAATGATACTGCACCAGGAACAATTGAGCTGTGCTCAGGGTGATCTGGATTTCCAATGATAAAGGCAGGGGTTCCCATTAACTTTAAGGCTCGAGCCAAAGCCATGTTTTGATCAATCTCTTTTTGAATTGAAGGCGTTTTCATGGTCGATTTTAATTGCTTTATATTTAATCCTGACTGAATAGCTAAAGCATTTAAAGTATCTGCGTTAATCGGGCGATCCGTGGTCAACACGGCCTGATGAAATGATTTGAACCCCGCTTGTTTATCTGCAGCCAGTGCCATTTTAGCGGCTTCCAGTGATTCTCCTGAAAAGATGGGTAATTCCTTAATTACCACACGTACACTAGGGTCACTTTTCACCAATTGCTCTATTACAGGCGCCATTTCCCGACAGTGCCCACATCGATAATCTAAGAACTCTACTACAGTGACAGGCCCTTTAGGATTTCCTAAGACAGGACTTGTTGAGCTGTGATAGATCGCTTGTGCATGTTTAACAATCGCTTGTTGAGCTTCAGAGCGTTCCTGAGCCATGGATTGTTTTCTAAACTCAACCAAAGCATCAAATACAGCTTTGGGGTGATCTTTTAAATATTGATGCACCCTTGCGTCTACCGCTTTTTGTTGTGCTGGCGTTAAAACCGAAGGCGCAGCCATTGAAGCTGTTGAAGCCACACACACAAATAAACTTACAATTGACATTAAAGTTTTCACACTACACTCCTTTGAAGTTAATTGGATGTTACATTACCCATTCAGATTAACATAAGGCATTGCAGGCCACCAGTGAAATTTAACCGATTGGTTCGGAGCTCACAGGAAGATAACCTTGAACACCTGATAAGGTTTGATTGAGTTGTTTCAGCGCTGCTTTTTCTAACTGACGCACGCGCTCAGAAGAAATACCATGACGTTCGGCTAACTCCTGCAAGGTTGTTTTAGATTCTGATAACCAACGGCCGTTCAAAATGTCTTGTGCACGTCCATCTAATGCATTTAATGCTTGATTCAAGAGCTGAGCACGTTGTTCTAAGAGTTGAGCACGCTCAACATAAGCCTCTGGCTCAATGCTAGAAGGACCCGCTAATACCATTGAATCTGAACGCACGCCCTCTTCTGTTGGAGATTCATCAACAGCCTCGACTTCGTAACCGGCCCTTAATCGTAATTCCATTGTACGAACATCTTTTTCTGGCACTTCAAGTGTTTCTGAAATAAACTGAACTTCATCATCGTTCAAAGAGGCGACTTCACCCATGAATCGGTGTAAATTAAAGAATAATTTACGCTGAGCTTTTGTTGTTGCAATTTTGACTAATCGCCAATTTTTTAAAATATATTCATGAATCGATGATTTGATCCAGTGAACTGCAAAAGAAGCTAAACGCACCCCCAAATCAGGGTCAAATCGATGAACCGCTTTCATTAATCCGACCGTTCCCTCTTGAATAAGGTCAGCAAAAGGCACTCCAAAGTTTTGATATTTTTTTGCAATATGTACGACAAAACGAACATGTGACATGATTAGAATTTTAGCAGCTTCTTGATGATGGGTGTGTTTAAATGCTCGAGCATGCTCAAGTTCTTCAGCTTCAGATAAAACTGGATAAGCATATGCCGTTGATAAATACTTTGACAACGCAATAGATTCAAGTTGTACTGGATAACTCTGGGCCGTCACTGAATTGATCTCCCTCGATGATTCTGATTTAAAACTTAAATCATTATAACTCAAAGCTCTTGATATTTCAAACAAACCTCAACAACAACGCTCACCCTATGAAAGGTTTTAAACCCGATCTGATCGCATGTATGATTCATCATTCAACCCTCTAGTGCGTTATCATGATTCAAATATAACTTTGATCAACAGCAAGTTGCTGTTCTTTTCATTTAAAAAAAGTTTAAGACGGCATCAAACTGTCATTCTGGCTTGAGCCTGCCTCATACTTTTCAAAGTATGATTAAACATGAATTCAATTTTTTCATAAGACTGACTTAGCCCCAGGTGCTTTTAGAACATATGATTCAATGAACAATTGTCTATACATCAATCAGTGCTTGAGCCCATTGAAATAAACAGATCATTCCTTTAAAAAAGATCAGGCTCACTCAGAACCTGATCTTTTTCAATGTATTGAATCATTTTAAGGCTTATCTAACTCAGAAGATCATCCTCAATTCATTCCTGGTTGAGAAGATCGCCCATGCACTTCAGTTTCATTAAGTACATATTGAGCCTCTACCTTAACAGCATCTTCTGGTGCAGGACCCTGAATTGCTGATAAGGTGTCAGAATGAACATGCACTGCCTCGACGGTCATCACTTGATTAAATCTCTGCTCTGATGATACTTGCTCTGGTGATGATTCGAGTACACCCTCAGATTTGGGATCTGATGATTGTCCTCGTGTTTCAAAATACCCCTGATTAGCTTGTTCTGAATACGCTGTATTCACATCTAATGCTGCTTTTTCAAAGGCCTGATCGGCTTGCTCTGAAAGGGTATAAAATAATCCTTGGCGATCATCAAATTCATTTCCAAAGAATAAATCAAAGCACTGCATCGCTAAAAGCAACCCCACACACATCATGCTTGCCGATAAAAATATAATACCTACCAACATGAAAATACTGTTGATCTCAACAGCCTCAAACAGAAGCCCTGTTGCAATGAAACCTGAACCGAACAGCCCAACTGTACTGATAGCCCCAATAGTCCCTGTGAGTATTGATAGTATACGCAACATCGAACCTTGAGCAAAGTGAATAGCTCTATTGAACGTATGTTTAACTTTATAACTTAAAGAAATAGATTGAGCTAACTCACCCACTAAGCCTGAATCATCAACCCCTAAACCAAATATCTCTTGCCCTACAGTATAGGCAGCGTTACACATCAACCCTAAAATAGTCAACGAAAATGTCGCGCCCAAGATACCCAGCATAGCAGCTAAAGAGACAGAATAAAATGTAGCTGAATGAATAAATAAGGTCACGTATGCAGCTGTTATCTGCCCCATAACAAACGCAGTTCCCATGCCTAAACCCGTAAGACCTATCATTAAAGCAGCACCCAGCACGGCAGCTAACGCTGTCGCGAATAAGTAGCCCATTGACTGTATCATCGTTTGATCATTGCTAACTGGCTGATTCTGTGGGGTTATTTTTGAATATATTGCCTTATCACTCATAATATATTGTCCTTATTATCGTTATTATTGTTTATGATAACTGAGTAATATTAAATCAAAATTAAATGAATGAACCCTTCCTTTAAAAAAGATCAGGCTCACTCAGAACCTGATCTTTTTCAATGTATTGAATCATTTTAAGGCTTATCTAACTCAGAA
>PBNF01000015.1 GCA_002722995.1 Legionellales bacterium
ACGGGAACATTTTTATTTTTTTGAAAGGTATGTTATTGTAGTAAAATTACGTGCACTTAAGTACTAAATATTGTTGTAATAGAATAATATATGTGTATTATTATGGTAGTATTATGTATGTTGTATAAATTTAGAAATTTTCGCGCGAAAGTACAGGCCTTTGCATTTTTGAAACGTGGATAAAAACACCATGTCGCTGCCCTCTTTCGTAGAGATTCCCTTTTACGATCCCTCGCAAGACAGCGGGACCGCGAAACTGCTTGGCTTGGCGCCGGGCGGTTGTGTGAGAGTTCACTTTGTTATAGGGCGTGGAAGGCCGCGTGTGCTGCCGATAAGCCGGCTGGCAGAGGAGGACGCGGCAATAGTCACAGAGTATGCAAGGGGGGGGGAATTTGAGAAGGCGGCAAAGCCGCAAGCAGTCTTGGAAGTTGCAGAAGAAGAGTCGGGGTCGGCAAACGCCAGCGGTTCCACTTGCGAGCTCGAAACAGATGAAGACAAGCTAGAGTTTCCTTGTGTAAAGTCTCTTTCTACGTGGACTCGCCTTCTCCGATTTGGCGACGCGTGTGCGAGCAGAAGATGCTTTTCCGAGGAGGGCATGAAAGCGCTGTGGGCTCTTTTCCTTCCCCGGAAAGCGGAGGTGTGGTTGGACTCTCTGTCTTCCAAAGTGGACTACGAGGGTATAATCAGAATGTTTGCGCGCGTCTGGTGGAAGTACTGTTGTGCCTGTGCGCACACGAGCGACAAAGATGTTGACAAGCGCACGAAAATAATGTTACTAGAGTTGGTGTGCTCGGAGCTTAGCAAAGTAAAGAGCAAGCACGGCTGTGTGTTTTCAGCGTTGCTAATGCAAGTGGGTATTTTGCAATTCCACGACCAGTCTCTGTGCTACGTAGGGGCCAACTTAGATTGCGTCGGCTACAATCACAAGGTGGATTGCGGCAAGGTCGGTCCTTTGGTAAAAGCTTCATCGCTGCTGCGCCACGAGCGAGTCAGCGTCACGGCGCGCAGGTCACTGGCAAAGCTAAGGAATCCAAAGGCCAAGGTCGTGTGGTTGCTGCAGAAAAAGTCCAAGAATTTCCAGCGCATGCGCAGGTACATGCTAAGGAAGTTTCAGAAAGAGGGCGAGGCGCCAACCAGAATGCTGCCGGGGACTACCACGATAAGTTACTGGAGCGACGAGAAAGAGGAATACGTGGAAGCCAAGGACTTTCACACCACCCTAGACGCCGTGACGTTCAAAAGGTGCGGCGACGAGCTCATAGCCGGAGACGTTTGGCTGCAGCATGGGCGAGAGGAGTGGCGCGTCCGGGAAATACAGCAGTCTCACGGAGGCAATGCGGATCGCGTGTGTGTGCACGTGAAGAGAGGTTCTGTCTTGAAATTGGAGGATTGCGCGACAACACGAGTCGTGCCTACGGCATAGAAGAAAGACATTCGCCAATTGGAAGAATTTCTGATGAATTGCCCTGATGTCGTGGATACAATGTGTCTTTCCATCGGCCATCCCGCAGTACACATGAACAAGGCAAGGAACCAGCTTCCCGTAGCCAACATGGTGTGTAGGGAGAAACCCATTAGTTGCTCGTGGCCAGAGTACGTTCTATGGCGGTGTGCGACCTCGCTTGCAGTGTCGTCTTTCAGCGACAGGCGATTTCGAGTTGCAGTGGCTCATGCGTCCAGGGCTAGGTACCAGTGGCTGTGCACGGACGACCTGGACGTGTAGAGAAGGCACATAAAGTAATCTGTACACTATAAGACCTTTTATTTTTTTCATTTGTATGTAATTTTTGTGGGCTCTGATGGTGCCTCTCAGTTTGCTCACGGCCTACTTTACTATAGGCATAGCCTCGGGGCTTCCATCGCTCGGGGCGACATATGTCATGGTAGATGTGCTTCAGATGAACGCCAGTCAGGTTGCAAACGTTGCTATTCTTTGTAGCATACCTTGGTGCCTGAAGCCGCTCATTGCTGCCGCCAGCGACAAGACTACTTGCTGCTGCGGGTACAGAAGGCGGCCGTACGTAAGCGTTTTTTCGTTGATATGCGGCATTGTGATGCTCATCACGCCTCAATTTGCAACGCGTGAGGAAGACAAAAACATCTTCGTGCTGTGCCTTGCGCTGACGTCTTTGTGTGTGTGTGTGGTCGATGTTTGCTTAGACGGCAGTTTGATGGTGCTTGTGGCCAAGGAAAAGGGTAGTTCCAGTGAGGGTGTCGCTCAGGGCCACGCGTGGGCTGCAAGGGTTGCAGGGACAACTATAGGGGCAGGATGGGGTGGAAAAGTCTTCACGTTTTCGTTTACAACCCTTATGGTGCTCAGTGCCATTTTGCCGCTTATCATGACCATTGTGGCTTTTGACATTCCTGACGCCCCACCGGATAAGGAAGGGAAAAGAAGTTTAAAACAAAGAGTGCACGAATACACTTCCGCATCGCGTTGCCATGTGGTAAGAACGACAGCTTTCACTCTCTGGCAGTGTCGTCTCGTGCTCGGAGCAGCGGTGCTCGTTGCTGTAGTGCCAGAGTTCAACACCAGTTTGTTTTTCTACATGCTTGGAGGAGGTATGCAACCGCAGGCCATGTCAATGATAGAAGTGGCGGGCAGCATGGCCTCTTTGGGGGCTCTTTTCATCTACAACATTACAAGACCCGGCCACCAGCTCAGTTTTGGATTCGGAATTCTGCTAAACACCCTTGCCGCTCTCATGGGCACGCTCATGGCTAACGATTCGGTGCCTTGGCTCCTCGAAGCGGCTGCCGTGGAGGCTATTATCGCCTCCACCGCGTCTATATTGTGTTTAATGCCCACGATTACCGTTTTGGGGTCGTACGCGTCTAAAACTGACTCGGAGAGCACAGTGTACTCTATGGTCTCAGCATCTTGAATTTGAGCGGGGTGCTGTCTGAGGCCATAGCGTCCGCTAGCATGTCTTCCATGCACATCAGTAAGGATGACATAAACTCCGTGCGTGTGTTTGTGGGAGTCGTTGCCGTGCTCAGTTTGACGACACTTCCCGCCGCAATGTGCTTTCCCCGAAGAAGTCGCGGCGACGAAGACGACGGTTTTGACGACGGCGAAGAGGAAGTGGTTCGCTTCACTCATCCCGGAGTAAAGAAAAATGAAGAGCAAAAGTTTACTTTAGAGACCTCTGACTCGTCCTCCGAAGAGAACGCGGACCCCACCGACAAAACACAGAGCGAAAGCCACGACACCAATACAAATAAAATAAAAGCAGTATGTGTGTAAAGCGTTTAATTTCAATTGTGTATATATCCAATCGTGTTGGTGTAAGCGTAAGATTAGAGCTCTATGTCGTCCGCGTGCGCTCCCGAAAGCGGAGGTCGCATTACCGCGGGGGTGGTTCTAGGCCTGCTGTCTGGTGTGTTCTCCGTGCTTTTTTTTCTTGAGTATTCCTATCGACCCGTACTTGATATTGACGTCAGTCTGTATGAAGACACGTCTCTTCTGTTGTTTTGGGCAGACGCAGCAGCCTTGTCTAGCGGGTTGGTGTCTGCCATACTACTGCTTTTACCAGAATTGTGCTGCGAGACAAGACGAAAAGACGATCCTTCCAGCAGAGAGGATTTCAGACGCGAGCGCAACACAGCCGCGCTCGTTCTCGTCATCGCGGTTGTTGTATTTTCGGCTACTGCGCGGATACGCGACGTAAATTTCAGCACTGAACCGAACGATCATCAGGTGTGCGGGTCTCAGACGTCGGCGCGTTCGTGTCCTACGCAAAGAGCTTTGCTCAACCCAGACTACGTGGAGTACCTAAAAGCATCAGAAACGTGCTGGTTCAACACTTCTGCTCCCACCGCCAATGCGTTTAACTGGGGGGAGTCCTTGAAAGACGCATCGGCCTACCCAACCTCCGACTTCAGCAAAAAAGAAACGTACGAGTTGCACCCGGAGTTTGCCAAGTGTTTTTTCTGGGGATGCGGAGGCGAATTATGCAACCCAGAGATGTACAATCACCAAGATGTCATGCTGAAGCTCGAAGTGGCTGTAGCTGTGATTTTCACAGGGTTGGTCATTGTTGCCATGTGCGTGGGGTTGCCAGAAACCCAGTACGCATACGTTAGCGTACGCGAAATGACACCGGTAGGAGTACGTACAGTGAGAACAGTGTAATTTGATTTTTTTGCCGTCGGCGAAATTTGGTAAAAAATCTCAAAGTTGTCTAAGCTTATGTACTAGAATGCAAAAATAGGTTGCGCGGTAAATCTGCAACAAATTCATAGGAAAAGGTGTTTCAGCTCTTACAGCAAAGGTATGTAACCTTACTAGAAAAATCGCCAAAAAATTCCGCAGTGGGGTACTGAATAATTTTTCCCTCCATTTTTTGAAAAAAGAAAAAAAAGAAGAAAAGAGTGTAGTCATGATGTACACACTATTTGGCCTGTCGTCGCGTATCTTTGAGGCCGGCGTCCAGAAGACGCTGCAGAATTTGCGAGAGGAGACGACATTTCTTAAACCGTGCGACGAGAGTCGATGGCCGGTCAATACCAGTGGATTTCAGGTGACCGTGGTTCCACCTCCTCATCTGCTCTCTGCGCAGACTGGCTTTCCGGGTGGACATCCCTCTCGCTGTGCCCCTCACCCCCCTCCACGTCACCCTGGTTTGATTACGGCTCCTCCAATCCATCTATGGGAGTTTCCAGCGTGGCGTCCTACTTGCTGGGCGGGTGGATATCGAGCGCTGTGGGCTTGAGAGGCGCCTTTATTGTTGGGTTTGCGCTTGGTCTAGCTTTTGGTTGCGCAGGAAGTGTCGTGCTCAGATCTTATCTTTTTATGGCTCAAGTCGCCTTTGTTGTAGCGGCATTGGGTTCTCTGTGGGTTATTTAAGCTAGGCGCATGTCTCTCTGTAATATCCGTGATGGATGAGCCACCAGATGAGATGATGTTTCCTGTAGGGGCTGTAATGCAGTTTTTGGACGGCGAAGTAGAGCCGGTGCTGGATCCCGAATGCAGGCACAAAGTGCAATGCGGTATGGAGTGCCATGAGCCAAAGGGATGGGGGATCTTCGTACGAAAACTTCAAGCCGTGTTGGTGCAAAAGCCAAAAAAATACGTGCTCACACTACACAGTCTCTCCATGTGCGACATAGAGTTGGCAAGAGCCAGCGTGACACCATCGGGGAAACAAACCTGGAAAAACCACTACACATTTCATTGAATGAATAAACGTTTATTTATTTACAAGAATCTACTTTTTCTGAACATCTTTTCGTCGTCGTTTTTCAGCATTGAGTACTGGTAAAAACGACTCTTAAAATTGTCGCTGGATGTTGAACTTCCAGTACCGGCCGCCTTCTTCTTCTTCTCTGCCTTACTTCTTACAACCATGAGAAGAGCCACGGCGCCGACGATAGAAACAAGGACAACAATTATGGTAGTGGCCATAGACGAATCATCGTCCTCGTCGTCGTCATCGCCATCTGCATGAGACGCTTCGGTCTGCTGAGTCGCCTGTGTTTCCTCTGCAACCAACTCTGAATCCTGCGATGCAATACCGGCCTCCTCCTCGCGAGTGGCTGGCAGCACTTTGAATCCAACTTTGTCCGCTCCGTTGTTTGCGAAGTTTGCCCCAAACGTGTACATGGCGCGAAGACGTCTCGCGTTCGTGTTGTTGTTTGTGAGCACACGCTCCACGACCCATGAAATCTCCACTGTTGTGTCCGAGAGAGGCAGAGCGCGCAGCGTCACCACACTGTTTTCCTCTGGATCTCGTGCACTGAAGTCGTACTGCTGGCCCTTAATGACAACGGGGTCAGTTGGATAAGTCCTTTCCGCGACCAAAGGTATGTCAGCGGTGCCGTCGTTGGCCCGGTACACACAGTCAGTTTGCGAGGCATCGCACAGATCTGTGACAAGACCCTCTGTGAAGCTATCATCAGCATTGATGATCTTGTACCGAGGCGCAGACACAGTGTGATCCAAGAAGGCAGTGTCGTCAATGACAAGTGTCAACTGAATCTGGCCGTCGGCAGTAACTGTGTAAATTGCGTTGTTGTCCCCGTCGATGCCGTCGGTGCCGCATTTTTCTTCGGTCATCGAAGCCGCTTTGTAGTCGCTGCACGCTGTGTCGTGTCTCAGGGCCACTTTTCCAGTGTCCGAACCTATTCTCGTGCCTCTGGGGCAGGTCATCTGAAAGTCAATGCCGAGGTTGGCGCGGTAGTCCACACCAAATTGAGTGTACACGGCTCCGAAATCCACTTCGCGCTCTTTTTCGAAATCTGCGCAGTCGTTGTCTTCGTCGGCAAGCTCCTTGCACTTGCCGTTAATGGAAATTTTGCCATTCGTCACAGTCATAATGTCACTGAAATCATTCACATTACCAAAGAATGCGTTGTTCAAAGTAATGTCGGTCAAAAGAGACGCTGTGGCAGTGTACCAAACTCCGTTGCGGGCACTAGTAAACTCTCTGCGATAAAGTGTAGCTTCGGCGACCATCTTGTACTCGTTTTTGTTTGCGTCGCATCCCGCCTGGCTCCACTCGAGTTTGTCCAACTGAACGGCAAAGTCCATTTCCAAAGGCGCATCCACTCGAATAGTGGCGGTGTGTGTTCCCTTTGTTTCAATGCCAAAAGATAGCTGGCGCCCGGAACAGTACTTTTGCTCGCCCAAGTCACTCTCTCCTTGAACCTTGCCTATGTTGTCACGAGTGTATTCGCGCTGCATGAAACCAACGTAGTTTCCTTGCGCATTGTCTTGGGTAAAACCACAACTAGCCAAAAACTTGAGCCAGGACTGCTGCGTGCCAGTTTTTTCGAGCTTTGAGTCTTCGCCGGGGTCTACTATTGGAAAGATGCAATCTTGATTTTCAATGACTTGGCCGTCGCAAAGATTTTGCCTCAGTGATGTTTCGATCTTCTTGAAGGGATTGACCATGCCAGTCTGGTTGAGCGCCGGTTGCGTCACTGTGACACTTCCGCCGGTCTCGGTAAATGTGGTGTCCTTTACATCGTAGTGTAGATTAAGTGCGTCGCTGCTTGCGTCTTCGCGCCATCGCGGGCACTGCACGCGAAAACTGAACTCTGTGTCGCCAGCAGTGCCAGTAATGTAGTCGCCATTTCCGTCCAGAGGCGTCACTTTGGAAATAAGCGTGATGGTGGTGAAAAGGCAGGGTCTGTAAAACTCAAATTCTAGCTCTTGCGCTGTATCGTATGTGTCTGCGGTGTCCAAGAATACCTTCTGCGCGCCCCCCTTAAATCTAGCGTTATCGTTTAGCTTCATACTAATGGGTGCTTTGTGGCACGAGGCGCTTGTGTCGGTGTCCAAGCACCCGCCATTTTTGTTCTCATCGTCTGCGTCGTAGCGCGCAGTAGACCGACCGTTGAAGTAGGTTTTGATCGTCATGAATTTGAAGTGAGAGTCGGCGTAAACACTTTTATCAACAAGACCAATGTCTACACCCGCGGGAATGTTTTTGCGCACGTCGTTTTCGTCGCCGTCGAACTTAACAATGTCCATGGAGTAAGCTTTCTGAGGACACGCAAGCTGAAAGTAGAATTTGTGCTCCACGTCGTTGTCGGGGTCACCGGATCCCGTGTCGCCTCCGAAAGTTAAGTAATTTACTTTGATAGCGAACCCGAGAGTCAGCTGCTTGTTATTATTTTCATCCGTGATCGTGTAAGGATCGTCATCGACGTTAGTTTTTGAGCAAACATCTATGGTTTTATCGTTTCCAAGAGCCAAGTAAAACGTTCCGATGTTGGACTCATTACGGTCGTTGTACATGTGATCAACAACCTGTTCAAAGTTACCTTCATCTGTAGTCTGGCCGGCCTTCACGCAACCGTTGATTGAAGCGTACTGTTGCTTGCTGCACACCAAGGGTTTGGGTAGTCCAGCATTCTTCAACGACGGTGGAACGTCCAGCCCTCTAATGGTGAACCGACGAGGCCCCGTTCCAATGCGAAAGTATCTGACCTCAAAGGTCAAATCTTTGGAAGAGGTAATCTGCCCCTTAGATATTGGATCTAAAATAGTAGTGGCCGCGCCGTCCTTACCAGGCACGGCGACGTCGTGAAGTGTCTCTGTGGCAAGTCTGTACGGATTGCGACAGTAGGTATTACCCTGATTCGTTGTTGGTTGTAAAAAGTCAGTGTTTGCATTACCAAAGGCTGTTGTGGTGCACCACGTGGAGTCGTCGTCGGGATCAAAGGGATGACCTGCGTTTTCACAATATCTAGTGCATGCCGGGTCTTTTTCGGTGACATGAATGTCGAGCACGCCGTCGTAAGCGCGTCTGTTGCCCAAAACTACAAGCGTGTGAGACCTTTTGTCTCCAATCCGAGTCGTGGCCACCGCACCCGCTGGTACGCCGCAAGCGGCCGCCTCGCCAAACGCGTTGGCAAGGTTTCCGCTCTTCACTTTGGCGCCAATAGTGTACTCGATGACTGGGCATTCAGGCTGGCCGTCCTCATTGCATCTTTTGCCAGCGTCAACGGAGAAAACATTGTCGTTCCTGTACTGCAAAATGCAGTACCGCTCTGAGGCAGTGGTCACACACTCTTTCAGGCTGACCTGGCCCTCTCCCACAACTTTGAGAGTAGCATCGTCAATGACAAATACTTTGTCCTCTGGCATGTGCAGATCCGCGTCGTAACTCCCCTTGGTCTGATCGTTGCTGATGACAATTTTTAGATCAATCGGTGTGCCTGACCCCTTTGCTGCGCTATTTTCCGCAGACGAATCTTGAACGCGCCACTCCGTAGTCAACCAGGTGTTGTTCTCCTTTACCGCGCCATTGTGTTCGGTGTATCCTTCCATGCTAGCGGTGGTCACGGTCTGCGACACCTGGTCCGTAGTGCCTCCTTCTCCGTTAGTGTAGACGTAGTGTGCCTTCACAGTAGCAGACAGTGCGTACTGAGGCATGTAGTTTGCATCGTTTAAGTTAAGATGAGACTCTCCGCAAGGAGTATGCAACAAAACATCGTAGGTAATGTCCCGACCCTCAGACTCGCAGTTGTACGTCACATCTTCCCCGTCTGTCGTACGATCAAACTCGGCTGCGGCAGTACCCATAAATGCCGTGCTGATGTTGTACGTGTGTTTGTCAGTCCCGGCCTGAGCGCCCGCGGCCACGGTGACAGCGCTGTAGGGCGCGTTGACAACGACAAACGCTTGCTCGGTCTGAGTTTTGGACGGTGTGGCGGCCTCTACGTACGTTTTTGTTGCAGTCTTCTGATCCTCGCCAAAGCGATCGTCAAGGGTTTGGGTCGTCACTTTGTACTCAACATCCAACTTAGAGCTCAGGCATCGAACAGCGGCGAATCCGTTTGTGCGACAGTATACAGAAGCGCCTGCGGCAGCTGCGTTACCAGCCACGTTCATTGCGTCGCAGTCACCTCCTAGCGCATTGTTCCCCACAATGCCACAGCAGTGGGACTTCACGGCCCAGTACGGATTGGCGGCGCTCATCTCCCGAGTCAAATCGTCATCCTTCCCGGCAAGTTTGTCCGCCTCGGCAGCGTTGGCCGACACCGCAAGATCGCCTACGTCGTTAAAGGGCGACATAATTCCCACAGTGCTACCATCTTGCACAATTGCCGCGAAAGTCGCGTTGGCTGTGTAGTAGCCTGCAAGGGCCGCGGCCTTCACACGAGTCTGCGTAAGGATCTTCTGTGTGCGCTCCACGAACCGTGTGGTCGTATTAAACCCTTGAAAGTCCTTTGCATCGACTTTAGCACCGCCTGTCCACTGAATGGCCTCCTGACCGGCTGTGTCCTCAGTGCTCAGCAAAAGCATGGTGACGGCAAAATCTCCTCTCGTTCTGTACTTGTTGGTATTTCCGGTGGCCGAGAGTCCACTGATACTGGCTTCAAACGTTGAGAAGGTTGTCCCGTACAGTTGTGGCAAGTCAAACTCAATGCTCTCTACAGCTGCAGCCTTGTCCACTAGCTGGTCTGCCAAAGATTTGCCGTTGTCGTCGCTGCGCTTCAGCGTAGTCAACAATTTGACTTCTGAATCTGCCCCTGGAGATACACTACAATCGTCGCCGCTACTACGAGACGAAACGCATGTGAAACTGGCTCGGAAATCGTACTGGTCCGTCAGCAAATTTGTAAAATCCTGCTCGTGTCGAGAGTAGACGAAGAGCTCGCCTTTCACCTTATTCTGATCCTCAGTCACAACACAAATATCGCTGTTAGCACCGTTCTTGTTTGGACAAGGACGATTGGCTAGACTCTTAAACTTTGTCACCACGCTCGTAAAGATACTCGGAGAACTTTGTGAGTCGGTGAGAAGATCTGGAGTCACCTCGGAGTTGGCAAGCGTGCCCACAACATTGGCGGAAACGTCGTCTTTCTGCGACTTGCACTGGATCTTAGGCGCGTCATTGTCGTAATACTCGGGCAGAGGTTTGTCAAATGGTAGGTAGGCAGATGCGCTGGCTACAGTAGCTACTTTTTGGTACTTTTTGCAAATATTGCCTGCGCAATCTGCGGCCGCCCAATCGCTGTACGCGGCAGAAGGTTTAGCCGTGTCCTTTTGCGTCATCCAGCCTTGCTCGCGCAGAGTCGGAGCGGCTCCATCGTAGTTAATGCCATTGACAAATGTTCCGTGGTGCCACCGGCACTCTGCGTTCGCAGGCACGGGCACGCTATCGAAGTGAGCAGAGGCTGGCTTACTTTCAATAGACCCCGCGGTGTCTGGGAATCGCACTTGGTCGTGAAAGTGCGAAAAGGCCGTGGTGTAGTCGAAGAGACGTTTACCATTATCTTCCGAAGACTTGAATTCTCCGACGGGCGCAGCAGCGGTGTCAGTGGATTTGAGACTTGTTCCGTCGGCTACGAGATCGTAGAAAAACGGGTGGGCCGTCTGACCAGTTGTGCCCTTTTCGGTGGCGTGAAAATCTTCCAAATAAATTTTCTGATTTTGCTGCTGGTTAGCACTTAAGCCAAAACACTGCACGAAGGGTTTGAGCGTGACTCCAAGACGTCCAACGTGAAGTTTTGCACCGGAGTTGTCTTCGTATCTGTGCGGGAATGACGATGGAGTTACGCGCAGAGTTAGAGTTTTTGCATACTTTGTATTATCAGTGCAAGTGCCCAAGCAGTCCGGCACCTGCTGTGGCACAGCCAAAGTAGTATTGCCGGTGTAATCGCCTGTCGCTGAGTCGTACTTCCTAGGATATTGTTTCAAGGTAGAGTCTGAGTTATCCTCGTCGTGATCCACCTCCACTCCAAGAGTGCATTTATGACCTACTGAACTGTACCCATTGTCAAATGTGACCGACACTTCAATATCGTTGCCGACTCTTTTCACGGAAGAGGTGGCCGAACCACCTCCCCCCGCTCCGTACGCAGCCGTTTTCAGTCTCATTAACCATCCATCACCCCTAAAGCCGGTTGCGAGTGTACCGTCGTCGGCTCTGTACTTCAAGTCTGTTTGTGGTACGCGTGACTGTGTGGCATACTCCGGAAGATTATACAGTCTGCGCCCGCAGATATTGTGCGTGCACGGTGTCATGCTTAAATCTTGTAACCGTCTACTTGGATGTCCGCCGCTCCCTGCAAGAGCAGCAGCTACCGCTTTTGAAAGAAGCGACGGCATCTTATCGAAAAGTGCTGACTTTATACAATTTAAGCCAGTCTCGCTGTCTCAAATTGCACAAAGCCAGCTCAGTATATACTATTTTTTTTCTTGTCCCCCAGAAAACCTTGGGCGTCTGAGCGGATTGTTGGAAATTGGATGTACATATTTATAGGATTGTTTTTTTTTCTGTCAATAAAGACGCATGAAAACAACACGCAAAAAACGAGTGCATTTTGTTGTGTGTAAAGACAATGTAAAAAGCGCCCAGTTATCGCGCAAAGAAGCTCGGGGTGATATTTGCCATTACGGCGCAAGAGTGATAGCGTGCGTTTCATGCTTCCTCGTTCTTGGACTTGTGGCGATTGTGTTTTTCCTCAGCCAATCGGATCTCACCGTAAGCGGCACATCATGGCTGTGGGGAAAAAAGGGAAGAGAGTGCAAGAGAGACAAAGATTGTCTCTTGAGGCTGCGCAAAGACTACGACACATTGAGCTGGGGCCAGTGTCTGCTGCCGCCCAACGGCACATCTTTGTGCGTGGACAACGTGTGCGTGGATCCACCCCCACTACCTGTATCGGAGGCGCTGGACTGTGACGACAAGAAGTGGTGCACCGTCAACGACAAATGCGTTCCGGGTCTGGGTGAGTGTGCGGGTGTTACGCGAGGATGCCACGACGTTGACTTTTGCCCCCTGGAGATCTGCTCGGAACATCTGCAATCCTGCGTGTCCATGGACGCCGAGGAAGGCAGTGTCTGCGAAAATGGGTGTGTGTCAGACGAGAACTGCCGGTCCGAGTACTACTGTGCTAATGGTCGCTGCGCCAACTTCAAAGCTCTCAACGAGAGTCTTTTCTTCTCTGCTTACGAGATCCTGCCTTGCGAAGACGAACCTCATGCATACCGCATGCTCCAGCACTACATTGTGTACGAAGAAGCGTATACTGTAGATTTGCACGACAAACATCAAAACAACGCGGTCAGGTACCGGGCCTTAAAGTCTGAAGACGACGTGCACTTTCCCGCGCCCAACCCGGAAGATAGTACCAGTCTTCCTCTTGTTGCTGTGTCGGGGGTGCAGACGCGCGTAATTGCAAAAACCGCCACGACCCCCGCGTACTCCGAAATAACTCTCAGCACAAAAACATCGTGCCAATCGCTTCCCGACGCAAGTACTTGCCTGACAAAGTGGATGAAGAGGCGGTACGATTTCGAGCTCGATCTTCACGACTGCACAATACACGAGGACGATCCGCTTGGCACAGACCAAGGTACCATGCTGGGAGAGTGCCTGCCGGTCAAAATTCGCAGAGCCTACTCCATGAACTTGGATCTTGTGGACTGCCCCTTCTTCGCAAAAAAAGCGCTTATTCCTCCTCTTTCACGCATGCGTCTCCTTAACCCGGACAACAACGAAGACGTAAACATTGTGCTTGGCGGGGATTTTGTCAGGGCCTTGGTGGAGATGGACGCAGAACAGCAGGCGACTCTGCCCATTATGGCAAAGCAGAGTCCTTTCCTTACGACGGTAACAGTGTGCACAGTGGACACGACCCATCGTTTGGCAGGGTGCGCGACCGGAGAGCAGACTCGGAACTGTCCCGTAAGAGGTTGTGTAGGATGGAGTGGCATCATGAACGACAACTCTCCTATTACGTACCTGAGAGAGTACATGAAAGACGCGGAGAGATTATCCGCCGCGATTCAAGACGGTGTAGAATTTTGCAGAGGCGTCGGGTACAGAGAGACGGGTTGCGTGCCAGGCGTGTGCGACTGGGGAACCAACGCCTACCAACCTCCCTTCGGCAGCGCGGACGGCATTCTCTTCCGCGCTATTGGGCTTGCCGGCCAAACGGTTGTCGTAGACGCTGAATTTCGCATGCAGTACTGCGGAGAAGCTGCAAATCAGACTCTGACCGAAGACAGCAACGGCGCCGGTCGAAGACTCTCATCATTCAACTTTCGCAGTTCTGTCGCTTTCAAACTGCGCGAGAGGACGGAAGTGAGTGATATGGAACCCTGAGAGCCCTCAAAAAGCACGATAGGGGTATAAACCACGCTTAGTTTTACATTTGAAATTGCAGATACCCTTCAAAAAGTATATTCTGTATTTAAGACTACAAAAATGGTGATTTCTACATTTGAGACATTCAAGCAGAGGCTCCAAAACTTCCGGCCTCAATTAAAGCATCTGTACATAAGCCCATGCAGCTCCGTGAAGGACACCTTCTCTGCGTGTGCTCTTCTGCTCGACTCTTCCGGAAAGCTTGAAGTTCTTTTCTACGAAGACTCTTGCTTGGCCGGCTGTTTTCGCCGAGAGGAAGAAGTAAATCTCGCTGACGAGCTAAAGAAAGTTAGGCAGAAACACTCTATTTTCTACACGCACTTTGGCGGCGAAGACATCAAAGATGTGCCTGGAGCGTTTACGGTGCAGACCTCGATCACAAAGAGCAGGAATACTGCCGTAGCTGCAAACGCCCACTTTCTTCCCAACGGTCATGTGTTGATATTTGGGCCGTGTCACTGCATCCACGACGCACAGGCCCTTCTGCTGCAGCGCACGGGTTTCCGAGGCGCCAAAACCTTTGACGTCGAGCTTTTGAACGGAGACAGTCAAAAATCGTTTGAGCTTCGCCTTGTGAAAAACAGCCACCTCAACGACTTACAAGAATGGGGCACCACAAACAATATGATAGTGTTTCGCAGCTCTGAAATTATTGCCAGCAGCCTTCTGTTCCGTGCGTACAGAGAGAGCTTGGAGGACGGCAAAACTTCCGAGGAGGCCTGGATTGCCATTGCAAAAGCTCTTGAGGGAGAAGACAGCGACGCAGAGTACGAGGAGAACGGTTACGATTCCGACGAGTGGGTTCCAGAGGACGACGACGACAGTTCAGAGTCAGACGAAAGCATGGGAGAGGACGATGAAGAAGACTTGCTTGAATGCCTTCGCGACTGAATCGGTTTTTCTTCCTCACATGACTCGCTTAAAATGATTCGTAATAAATTTGGCAACAAACGAAGAAAATGCCGTCATGTGATCCATGCCTCGCTCGAAAGCGTAGCAGGCGCCACAAAGCTGCGTAATTGTCTGCTTGTCGAGAAGCAGCTTTGTCGCCAAGAAACTGTTCTCTTTGAGTGTCTTATGCGACACAACGCAGTTGGTCTGGGCGTCAAAGTCACAGAGCCAACTGGCATACATAAAAATAGCTGCCATCATAAACAAATGATCCTTTGTTTGCAAAAGTGTGTTGTACGCATCTTTCATGTATTTTTCCATTTTCGGTGACGTCTCAAAGGCGTACTCCACAATCTCCCGCATTGCCGCCGTGCCGTGCTCGTTCAACCAATCTGGCCACAGGGCAAATCTCAGCAATGGGTCCTCTTTCGCTCGCTCCATGACAGAGGGAGTCAACTCTGAATATTCCCCTTTCGCCTTTGACGTTGGCATTCCGCATCCGCTCTGGGTCTTTTGGGCTTTCTTCTTCGCCTTCCAGCCCTTTTGCGCGGCTGTGGTACAGAGAATTTGATCGCCTAACATGATTGCAAAGAGCTGCACGCGAACCTCGTCGGGACTCGGCTCTTCGAAGTACAGCATGGAGGAGGAGGATTCCATGACTCTTCTTCCTTTTTTTTAAAAAAATACATTTCGTGTGTTAAATAATATATAGGCGCGCTTTTCTTTCTTTGTGTAGCTTGCTATAGCTTATGTTAACTTACTATGAGCCAACTCGTAGACTTTTGTACCTCTGCAACCGAAAGGCTTCTTTTACTGCTTGGTTGGGATCGCGTCCATGCTCCCATATCTGAAAATAAAGCCTACTCAACTGAAAAAAAGAAGCCCAACGGGAGCCTGCGCGCGCGGCGGAGCAGCGCCGTCAAGCGTCCGTCAAAACCTGAGTGGGAGAAAGATGTCACTTTAACACCCGTTACTTTTGCGTCGGCTCCGTCTAAAAGTGGATCTTCTTCCTCAAATGCGTGGACGGCAACGGCAGACGCGTTCGACACTGCTGTGACGGGCACTGTATAAGCGAGAGCGCTGCAAAAAAAATAAACATATATATGAACATGAGAGGCTTTCTAAGACAACACCAGTCGGATGTCGCTGTTGCGGCCCAGCAGTGTTCAGTACGTCGAAACCGGGAAAAAAACCAAGCCAAAGAGCAGTGCAAGCTCGCAGAGAGATGCGCTGAGGCGAGTCAATCGCTCTGTTCGGCGGCGGCTGTCTACTGCAGAAAGAAACGCAGACTTTAAAAAAGAAATGGACAAGATAACTTACGACCCTAATAGAAAAGGACTTTCCGACAGCAAAGTCTACTCGAAGAACTGGACAGAATCGCAAACAAAAAGGTATATGAAGGCTCGCGATATGAACAGATTAGCTAAGAAAAATGCTACATTCGACAATATTATGCGGAGTCTGGGAGCAAAGGCAAAGTACCCGACTTATTACGAGTCTCAAGCTCCGAACAGAAAAAGAGCCTTGAAAAAAAAAGTTGAAACAGAGGCCGCAAAGGCCTTTGTTGACAAAATGAGAGAAACACGCGAGCAGATTGGTTTTTATACCATTACACCTCGGCAGAAGAATTATAGAACTAACAGATATCCCAATGAAAGGCAGATGAAACACTTTTACGAGAAAAAAGTTTATGACAAAATGTGCTTTGCAGATTTAAAGGAAAAGCGGCTGTTGATTGAGAACGGACTTTTGAAAGAGCTTGCACTTTGGTTGACCTGGAGCACGATGTGGAGTTTTTCAGGCGACTCGTCCTTGTCTAAGTATGAACCAAGCCGAGCAGAAGCAATTTTCGGCGGAAAGCTCGCGCGCAGCAGCTTTGGCGGAAAGCTCGCGCCTCTCATGTACTGGCCCAATCCGGTTACACGCCAAAGGTACGTTGGGTACGACTTGAACCTTGTGAATATGATACTCAGATGTCTTGTTGGAGGTGTGATAAAAGAGGACACCGTTAACATTGATCAATGGGGCAATCGCAAAAAGACGGTAAAGAGAATGAGTCACTTTCCTTGGTACAAGGATACAGGAATGCGCACTAATAGAGGCCAATCTATTGTTGGGTGGGATTCTGAGAAAATGCAGAACTGGGCAACTCCAGACCAAGCGCGTTATTTTGTCAACTTTAAATTAGATCCGACTGAGTTCAACCTGAAAGACAACGAAGTCACAACAGACGGAGAAGGCAGCGTTGATTCTGTCAGGAAGACCAGATTTGACATATGGGGTGAATACGGCGGCAAGGAGCTGTACAACGCAATTACGGGTATAATTCTCATTGCCAACGAAGACGATGAAGAAACTCTTTTTCGAATGTTCCCTGACGGGAAACCACAAATTTATGGCCGTTCCTCCATTTTAAGAAAGTACGGAAGCTCAGACAATCCCGCTTTTCCGGAACATGACTTCAAGACAAGAATTTGGGCTCGGTTGACATTGCTGCGAGATGTTTGGGAACAAAGGGCCATTGCCGACGCCGAATTCTCACGCAAAAAAGAAGAGTTCCAACAAAAGCGGAAAGAGCAGCAAAAGCAATTACGGCTTTTGGCAAAGGCACAGGAATTCCAGAGTTCCGACGAGGAAATGGGAAGCGGAGACTCGAGTGACTCGAGCAGCTCAGAGGAGAGCGAGAGCGATTGGTTTGACGAGGACGAGTAGAGTACACCATAATCACATCAAACAAATTAAAAAATGTTTTAGTAGCAAATACCTGTACCTTGTATGCCATCATCGCAGAATTTGACGTTACACGAATTAAAGCACGTCGTTTCACTCAAATTAAAACTGTGCGGACCGCAGTAGGAAGTGA
>PBNF01000016.1 GCA_002722995.1 Legionellales bacterium
ACCCAAAATGTGTACCAGCATCCAAAGCGTCATCTATGACTAAAGCACAGAAGACAGCAGCAGTTAGACGTAAACGTGCTACCAATCCTAGCGGTGGTGGCAAGAAACCTACTTATGCGAGGACGTAGATGGCTAAATCACCAGCATGGCAACGCAAAGAAGGCAAAGACCCAAAAGGAGGTCTTAATGCTAAAGGCAGAGCCAGCCTTCGTAGGCAAGGGAAGAACATCAAGAGACCTGTATCTGCTAAAGAGGCAAAGCGTTCGCCAAAAGCCGCAGCTAGACGTAGAAGTTTTTGTAAGCGTATGATGGGTATGAAAAAGAAGCTTACATCTAAAAAGACGGCTAATGACCCTAACAGCCGTATCAACAAAGCACTACGGAAGTGGGATTGTTAATGGAAGATTTAAACGAAAACACCGAAGCACAAACTGAAGAGGTTCTGTCTGGAGAGTCGGAGCAACCTCAGGAAACTCAACCAGAAAGACCAGATTGGCTTCCAGAGAAGTTTGAGCGTCCAGAGGAACTGGCGAACAGCTATCAGGAGCTAGAACGTGCTTTTTATACACGCAAAGAAGAATTACGCAATCAGATTGTGGGTGAGCTAAACGATGAAGCTCAGAGTAATGCTCCCATTAGCCCTGCTGATTATGAACTTAAGTTTGATGCTCCAGAGGGGATTGAGTACAGCGTAGCTGATGATGACCCGATGGTGGATTGGTTTAGAAACACAGCTCATAGCTATGGCTTGTCTCAAGATGAGTTTGATGGGCTAATGAACGAATACTTGCAGATTGATGCACAGAGAGGCCCAGACTGGAATGTGGAGTCTGAAAGTCTCGGTGAATATGCAGATAAACGTCTTGAGCGTGTAGACGGGTGGGCAACAAGTCATTTGTCTGAAAAGGCTTATGATGTGTTTGCTAACATCCCTGCATCTGCTGGTATGGTAGAATTATTTGAAGAATTGATGGAGGTTGCTGGACAGCCTCAATTCAACATGACTTCCGACACAGAATTTCAGGAGGTTCTTCGCATTGATGATTTGCGAGCAATGCAGAACGACCCGAAATACTGGAAGGAAAGAGACCCTGCGTTCATCGCAAAAGTACGTCAGGGTTTTGCTCAGTACAGCCGCAGAAATGGATAATGTGAATTTTCCAAATCTGTGAGTTGTGGAAATGTAAAGTTACTAGAAGGCCCTAAAGCAATGGATAACCGCAAGGCCCTACGTGGACGGATAACCAGATAGAACGAACTAAAGTGTAACTTGTATAAGGAGGGTGTTATGGCAACACCAACAATTAGTACCTCCTTTATCGAGGAGTTTGAATCTGGCGTCCACATGGCGTACCAGCGTCAAGGCTCTAAGTTGCGTGGGACTATTCGCACAGCTAACGGTGTGAAGAATAAGACCACCTTCCAAAAAATCGGTAAAGGTTTCGCTACAACTAAAGCCCGTCATGGCAATGTAGCACCAATGAACCTTGATCACACAAATGTATCAGTCACTCTGGAAGATTACTTCGCTGGTGAGTGGATTGATGATTTGGATCAACTGCGTATCAACCATGATGAGATGTTAGTCGCACAGCAGTCTGGTGCTTATGCACTGGGTCGCAAGACTGACGATTTGATTCTGGATGCAATGGACGCAACAACAAACACTCACAATGAAACAACCAACGGGATTACCCTGACTTGGGCGTTTGGTCTGATGGAACTGTTTGGCAATAATGATGTTCCAGATGATGGTCAGCGTTATGTTGCAGTCGGTTGGGAACAGTGGTCACAGCTTCTGGACTTAGACGAGTTTTCTCGTGCTGAGTACATTGGTGAAGGTTCACTGCCATTCGCAAACGCACAAACAGCCAAAAACTGGTTGGGCTTTACATGGTTCCCATTCTCTGGCTTGAAAGAAGCTGGTTCGGGCAATGTAGACCGTAAGTGTTTTGCTTGGCATTCTTCATCAGTAGGCCATGCTATTGGTACTGACGTTTCTTCAAACATGCAGTATCATAACGATAAGGATGCATACTTTGTTCTGAACAAGATGCAGATGAACTCAGTTCTTATCGATGCAAACGCTTGCTACGAACTGCAACTCAAGAAGTAAGGAGACTTAAAAATGGCTTTTGTTAAAGCAGACCTTACTCTGGTCAACTACTCAGGTAACGGTTTCCATATCTGGCACTACAAGTCAGATGATGCGGCAACTGTTATCGATACTGCTGGTTATTTCAACGATGCTTCATCTGAGATGAATGTCGGTGACATGATCTTTGCACACGTTGATGCAGACGGTACTCCGGCATTCGGCATCTTTGCTGTTAATGCTAACTCAGGTGGTACTGTTGACGTAGCCAACATTGTCAGCTTCTCAGGTTCTGACACTGACTAATGGCTAAAGCACCTACAAAGAAGGCGGCGGCGAAAGCTGCCCCTTCTACCACCAAGCCAAAGGCGAAGAAAGTCCGTAGTGGCACAGTAACCTTTGGCAAGGGCGTAACTCTTGGAAAGGGCGTAACATGAAAACTTGTTCATCATGTCCATATCCTGGCAAGTGTAAAGCTGTCGGGAAATGTTTAAAGTCTGGCAAAGACAGCAAAACTATGGGTTCTAAAAAAGGCGGGTACGGTAAGTAATGCCTACAACTCCATCTACTGATATTGAGGTAGCCCAGAAAGCAATGGTTCTGATTGGATTGGAGCCATTGACTTCTTTTACTGACAACACTGACGAAGCACTTGTAGCCAATACAATCTTCGAAGATGTTGTTGAGGACTGCCTTGGTCAGCACAGTTGGAACTTTGCTACTGGTCAAAAGGAATTATCAAGACTTACAAATGTTCCCGTAGATAGATGGGATGCGGCTTATGCTTTGCCGACTAGCCCAGATGTTATACAGGTGCTTACTGTTACCATCGATGATGCTCCACAGCCATACGACATCTATGAGCGTTATGTGTATATTAATGCAGACGCTAGTGCTGATGTTGTTTTGAACTATGTGTTTAGACCAGAAACTCAGTATTGGCCTCCTACATTTACCATGTGGGTTATATTTAGACTTGCCTCTGTTTTGGCTTTGTCGGTGACTCGTAAGGCTGATGTTGCTCAGTCATACACTCAGCTTGCAGAACAACAGTTTCGCAGAGCCAAAGCCAGAGACTCACAGCAAGTAACTACACAAGGTCTGCGTTTGAGCAGATACCATCGGGCTAGACTAGGCAATGGTATTTATCAAAACATTGAGGGAACATAATGAATGGCACTCCTTCGTCAGTTTTACACCAACTTTACGTCAGGAGAGCTAACACCCTTACTTTCCTCAAGGGTTGACTCTAACGCTTACAAGAACGGGACTAAGAAGCTCCGTAACTTCCGTATGCTATCTCAGGGCGGTATTCGCCGTAGAGGTGGCTTTCGTTATCTACAGACTCTCACAAATACGACATATCAAGCAGAAGCGTACATCTATGATGAAGATGAAGCTTATATTCTTTTATTCTCAAACGCCAAGCTTGAGGTCGTAGATATTACTGATGAGACAAATATCACTCAGACAATAACATCTTGTCCTTGGACAACCGCTATGATTGGTGAGTTAAGGGTGTCTCAGTCTGGTGATACAATGATTGTTGCACATCCTGATATGGCTATGCAGAAGCTTACTCGTACAGCAGTCGATACATTTAGCCGTGAAGCTTATGCATTCGATACATCTGATGGGTATGTTCATCAGCCTTATTATAAGTTTGCACCTGCCGCAGTTACAATTACTCCGCAGAATGCAAACACTAATTCTCAAACATTTACAGCTAGTGCGGCTACATTCTCATCTGATTGGGAGGGTGAGGAGATAGAGTTTACAGACGATGCTGGCACAATACATCATATCGAGTTTACAACCTATCTTAGCTCAACCACTTTTACTGGCACATTTGATACAGCGCCGTCTAACACAAATGCATCTGCTAATTGGAAAGAACAGGTATTCTCTAGCCGTCATGGGTATGCACGTTCTGTTACCTTTCATGATCAGCGGTTGATATTTGGCGGTTCTAAAGACTTACCTAACCACTTGTTTATGTCAAAGGCTGGTGAGTTTTTTAACTTTGATGTTGGCACTGGATTAGATGATGAGTCTATCCAGATACAGATTGCTGAAAACCAGATATCAGAAATCAAAGCTTTGGCTTCATTTAGACACTTGACCGTGTTTACATCTGAGCAAGAGCTTTATGTTCCTACATCTGAAAACAAGCCTCTTACGCCTACAACTATATCTGTGAAGAAGCAGACCTCGTATGGTAGCGGTGAGGTTGTGCCAGCAGACTTTGATGGCGCATTGGTATTCCTTACTAAGTCTAAAGGTGCGGTAAGAGAGTTTGTTTTTTCTGATATAAGCCAAGCATATAATGCTGATGCATTGACTTTATTGTCTCCTCACATCATTGGCACACCGCTTGAGATGGTAGCTCAACGTGAAGCTCAAGACCAAGTAGAAGCCTATCTATATCTTGTAAATGATGACGGCAAAATGCCTGTGTTTATGTCTATTCGTAAAGAGCAGTTGCAAGGTTGGTGTGAGTGGTCAACTACTGGCGAGTTTAAGAATATTGTTAATGTAAACAGACGTATATACGCCATTGTTGAGAGAACAATAAACAGCGTAACCAAGACTTTTCTTGAGTTACTGGACAACGAATACCATACAGACGCCGCATCTAAGCAAACAAATGCTAGTGCAACTACAGACTGGACTGTTGCTCATTTGCCTAGCACAGAGGTTGTTGTGAAGTCTGGCAATTATTCTCTAGGAACATATACAACAGATTCAAGCGGTGACTTAACTCTTACAGACGCTGTAGATGAAGTTGAGATTGGACTTAACTACACACCAGAGCTAACTACACTGCCTCCAGAGTTTCAGTTGCAGGACGGTATATCTGTAGGTCAAAAGCGCAGGGTTGTTCGTGCTGTTCTTGACCTCAACGAATCTCTAAATGTGAAGACAAAAGGCACAAGCATACTTATAAGACGGGTAACTGATGACTTTTCACTTGAGCCAACAGCAGTCACTGAGCGAAAGGAAGTGTATTTGCTTGGGTGGGGTAAAGAAGGTACAGTTACAATAACACAAGACCAGCCATTGCCACTGACAATCAATGGTCTACTGCTAGAGGTAGAAGTGTAATGGGCGTACAAATGCAACTAGCCGCAGTTGGCCTTTCTGTTTTAGGTGCTGTTCAAGCTCGTTCTGCCGCAAACATGGAAGCTCAAGCTTATAAAGAGCAAGCAGAATTAGCTAAGCTTAAAGCAGATCAAGATGAAATATCTAGGAACAACCAGCTTAGATATCAGCTTGCAGCCTTGGGGACATCAATGGCATCTCAAGGTGTGTCTCTTGGCACTAGCGCAAGCGTAAGTGCTATTTCTAAAAGAGAAAAAGAGCTTGCTGCACAGGATGTTTCTAACATTAAGTTAATGGGTATGTCACAAAGACGTAATTATCAAATTAGCGCAGAAGGAGCTAAAGCCTCTGGCAAGGCTAAGTTCTTGGGTGGACTGGCTCAAGCAGGAAGCATGGCCTATTCCATTGATAAAGGTGTCGGTAAAGGGGCGGGTAGATAATGGCTTTTAAACCAACAAAAGGCAGAGGTGTTCCTTTACAGATTGGGAATCTTCCTAATCTTAGTGGCTATAAAGAAGCTGCTGGTCAGCTTAGCCAGCTAAGCCAACTTGCTTTTAACATTGGCTTAGATGATAGAAAACGCCAATACAACGATGCTATTTTGCAAGCTGAGATTGACGGAAAAACTGCTGGCACAAAATACGAGACTGACCCGGAAACAGGTCAAAGGACTTTAGTTCCACTTACAAATCTCGACTATGGCAAAGCAGCAAGTTTGTTTTCTGCAAGTGAAAGGGCAGATGTTCTCGCTAAGTACAGAGAATCTGCTATTGGAACATATGTAACAGCAAAAAAGCTGGATATTGAATCTCAAGCTGACAGAGCATTATTAGATAGCCCAGATGACCCAGACAAAATCAGAGGTGTTAAATCTGGTGTTTATGAGAGTTTAAACGGTCTTGATGATGAAGTGCGTGTTGCTTTGTCTCCTATTGTTGAAAATTACTTTGTAAGAGCAGAAAATATGGCTCTTGCTCAACAGCAGAAGAATGCTAGAGATTATGCTGTCGATGTAAACAAAAAGTCTTTTCAATCATTAAACTCTGAATTGAGTGTTTTGCTCAATAAGGGTGATTTAAATGATGATGGCATAAATGCCAGAATAGAAGAAATATTACAGGAACAGGACCAAGTTATTGAGAGACTTGGTTTAAATGGCGTTAGTGACCAAGAGTTAGAATCACTGCAAGATAGCAGAGATACGTTTCTGTTCTTAGAAGCATCTAATGCACATATTGAACGTCACTATATAGCTACAGACAATAACTATGCAGAGGGTCTGAAAGAGGTAGAGAGGTACAGAGAAAACCTTAGAGCCGCTGGAAATATAGATGCAGACACAATTGCAGCCAGCATGGAATCGAAGCTTAAAACTATACATGGTGTTCAGCAGGCTTTCGATAAAGAGCGTTCAGCAACTCAAACATCAAACTATGAGCAGGCTCTTTTGGACTTGGTTTTGCGTAAGCCTTTGAGCAATGATGATATCCAAAATTTGGATATTACAGATGGACAAAAATACACTCTCATACAAGCTTCTCAAAATATACAAACTAGCGAACTTAACGCAAGAAAGGCTTTTGCTAACGAACAAACAGCTTTGTACACAACCACATTCAACAGGCTTATGATTCCTTTCAAAGATGAATTTGGCTCTGAAGCTGACAGACAAAGAAATGCTCCGCTTATTCAGCAAATGTATATAGATGGCAAAATACCGCCAGAAAAATACAGCCTCTACATCGCAGAAGAAAATGCAATCTTCAAAAGAAAGATAGCCACTGTTGCTGATATTGGCAAAGCAGATTTAGAAGCGAAGATGTCTAAGTCTGCTGGATATGTCATTGCGCCATCACAATTTAGGGCGATGACTCAAACCTTGATAGACCGTGGTGTTATTGGCGATTTAGATGGGCAAATGAGCCTCACTACATGGCAGGGTAAAATTGATTCGTATGAAACAAGCTACAAGGCCTTTCACAAAAAAGCTAAAGCAGATGCAGCTGCGATTAGTCGTGTAAGAAACTCAGACAATCCAAGTGCGGCAGACTTTGAGGTTGCAGCTAGATTTGCTCCTCAAATGGAAGCTGATGAGTTAGGGCAAACCCTTAACCATTCTGATCCTGCCATAAGAGATGAAAATATCAGAAAGGCAGTAGAGTATACTCTGTCCTATAATTCTTTTCATCCAGAAGTAGTCAATCAGCTCAAAGGATTGAACTCAATTCAAGATGAAGAAACCTTCAACAACAAGATGGCAACATTCAATCTTGTTGTAGATTCAATAGCCAAAAACGAAGATATGGGCATTGGCTATATGAAGGCCATGAAGATTATGAAAGACCAAGGCATTGATGTAACTTCTTTTGAAGTTGCAAGAATGTTTGGCTACAGACAATGGAATCAAGCTCAGTCTACTTCTATTACAGTAAACCCAGACAGAATACTGAATGGACTTTCTTCTCAGTTTAGAGATTTAGATGCGGCAATTCAGGCAAATTGGTCGGATTCTACTCAAGGGGCAACCTGGGGAGAATGGTTTGTTAATACTCTTGTTCCGTTTTACGATACCGACAATGTAGAAGTCCTCAATATGTTGGATAAAATTACTGATAGCGTTCCAGAGGAATTGTTTATCAATGGTGACGTTGGTGATGCGTACATCGGTGATGAGCGTTTGCTTCATGCAATACGTCTTGGGGTGCAATCTCAATTTGCAACAAAAGCTATTCCCATGAATGATGAAGGTTTGAGGATAGCTATTAGAGGTGCGCTGTACGACATAGCTGATAAAGTTGGCATTACAGTTGACTCTGAAGGTACACCCAATTGGACCGTAAACTCTTGGTTTACAGAAGCACAGAAAAGCATTGGTGATGCAGCAAATATTATACCTTCTGATTTGTATGGTGAAGATATTGGCCCGGTTGCAGGTGCTGTATTCTCAGACATCAAAGCAAAGTTTACTGCCCTTGGCTCTGACAATCAAAAAGCTATGGACTTGCTAAATGATGATGGCGTTATTTTTCTAATGCCAAATCCGACAACAGGTAGAGCACAAACTTACAGAGTTATGATTCGTGATGCAGATGACCCGTATCAGGTAGAGACTTTATTCCCTAGCTACAGATATGAATACCACAGCAGCTTACAAAGCAAAGCGTACTTAGCGGCTCAGGCTAGAGTTAAAAGTGCGCCTATCAAATCTCTAATAGGCAACTTCCCTGTTATTGGCAGCTACTTTAACGCAAGAAATATTAGGTCAGAGATTCTTGATATTACAGAAGACTTAAACAGCAGAAAGTTTTCGGAAAACTTTGTGGAGCTTGTATCAGAGCTAGTGCAAATCATCGACCCTAATGCAGACTTACCTGATGCAAAAGAAATTGGCTTTAAGATTGATGAAGCAGATGTTGTTATTTTAAGGGATTTCTTGGAAGGCAACTTCAGCAATGACGAAGAGTATCTAAAAAAACTGGAGTCTCTTTATGAGTAAGTGGATTGATAAATATATGAAGCTCCTCGCTAAGCATGAGGGGACTCGTGGAGCAGAAGCTATTGAGGGCGGTGGCTATACAAGAGGATATGGCCTTACTGATTTGGCTCAAAGCTTTATGCAGACAAAAGGTGCTAATGCCAGCGAAATGTCTGATGAAGAGCTTGCTAGAGAATATGTTCTTTGGAATATTGAGCAACTCAAAAATAAGTTTGATAACTATGACGATTGGCCTGCTTCTGTGCAGATGGCAACAGTAGACCTTGCTTACAACGGCGGTAATGTCCTTGCCTATAAAGGCTTTAGTAATAACTTGCGTCAAGGTAAGTACCAAGAAGCAATGGCGGAAACCCTGGACATTGTTGGGGCAAATGACCCAAAGACAGGGAAGCGTGGAGCATTGCGTGGATTAGGCAATAGACGTTTTGACTTCTATAACATGGTAGCCGATGAGCTAGATTTTCCAAAGATTGATAAATTAGACGTTGTTCAGCAGGGTACAGGAAGCCTATTTTCCTATACAACCGCTGATGGGGGTTCAATTAATAAAGCTGTGTCTGCACCAATACATTCAGCATCGGGTGCTTACGATACCGTAAAAAAAAAGACTGAATCTGTGGTAACAGAAGGTCCTCTTACTAAGGACCTCAGCAACCAAGAACTTGTAGACTTGGCTAATCAAAAGATTGCAGAAGCCAAAAATGTTACTGCTGAGCCAATACAAACTATTACTGCTACAAAAAGAACTCCTGAGCCTGAAGACTTTGAGGTTGGAGAGGAGGGTGGATTAGGCACTGAGCCTACTGCAATAAGGCCTTCTAAACCTGTGCAGCCAGTTACGCTTCCAGAGTTTGAATCTGACAATATGTATGTTCAGAAAATGGCGTCTGTGCCAGAGCCTGAACCACTTAATTTGCCTCAAGGCGAAACCTTAAATCAGAGACTGCAGCAAGCCATTGAACAAGACTACGAAAGCAATGGAGAGTTTGCTCAGTTTATTAAAAGAGATGCAGAGGGCTTGGCTGCTCCTTTTTATTTTACAGATGATATTAGCGATATAGCCAGAGCTGCATTTAGACAGGTTAGCCCCGTAAAAGCTGCAATTGATTGGTATAACGATAAGCTGTTTATGATTGATGATGACCCTGATTACGATTTTATAAAGGACGAGCAGTTAAAGGATCATCAAAACTCTTTGTGGAGATTCTACGATAGCAAAAGCGCAGAAGAAACTGCTGTCAGGCTCAAAAGATTAAAGCAAGAACAAGAAGACCAAAGCATATTAAGTGGCAGTAGTGGTGCAGAGGTTACTTTTGGAATGGCGTTGACTGCTCCATCTACTGTTTTGCCGTTGACTACATTGCGTGGAATGAAGGCAAAGCGTGCTATTGATAGAGCATTATCTGGTGCAGCGTTTACTGGCGGTGCAGTCGCTATCGAACAATCAATATTATCAGCGAATCGTGAGTTAAGAGCTCCAGCAGATACATTAAAGGCTATAGCAATATCTGCTGCGCTTGGGGGTAGTGTAACCGCAGCTTTTGGCAGGGGCATAGCCAAAGGAAAGATTACAAGACAACAGCAACGCAATCGCAAAAGAAGGCAAAAAGAGCCAACATATAAAGCAGCTGGTGCTAACGTAAACCCAGAGATTCTGCGTAGACAAGCCTATGAAACTATTGAGCAAGATGCATTAAAGGAAACAGGTGTTGGCTTAGAAAAGCTTGGTTGGAATCCAACTATACGTCTACTGCAAAGCCCTAACCCTATTGTGAGAGGTGTTGTTGCAGAGCTAGTAGACTTAGGCGGCATGATGCAAAAGAAAGTAGACGATGAGATTGCTATGTCTACTAGTGTAGAAAGCAACTTTGCCGCTACATACACAGGCAGATTGTTAGAATCCATTCGTGCGCTTGATGAGCAATATCTTGCTTATCGTGGGGTTGTTGCAAAAGATGGCGATATAGCTAGGTCTTTTCAGATTATGGGCATCCAAGCAAAAGACAAGTTTAAGCGTACTCTAAATTCATTAACGGAATATGAGTTTAGAGTGCGTGTTGCTAAAGCTATGCGCCGTGGCGATGAGGATGGTGTAATTGATGCGGCTACTCCCTATGTGAACCAAGCTGCAAGAAAAGGTCGTGACCAGTTCAACTTTATTAAAACGAGAGCAGATGAAGTTCGCTTGTTTGAAGACCAAGCTGTTCGTGCATTAAGGGCCGCAAGAGCAGCAGATGCTCCACCTGCAAGAATAGCTGAGCTTGAAGCAAGAGTTGCTAGGATAAGACAAGAAGGTGTGTTTCTTAACTCCGCACAGTCTTATGTTCCTAGAATCTATCGAGTTGATAGAATCATGGCTGAAGAAGCTAGGTTCAGAAACATCATTATGCAGTATGGGTCAACAAGACTTGGCTTAGCAGGACAAGAGTTAGATGCTTATGTAGATGACATCTTTGATTCTGTCACCAAACAAAAGCCTTATGCTGCTATAGATGATGCAGATGATTTAGAAGATGTAGTTACTGCTGCAAGCACAAGATCAAGAGAATTAGATATAGAAGATACTTTGATAGAAGACTTCTTAGAGAACGACATTGAGGTTTTGCTTCGTCATCACACGACAAGAATGGGCATGGATATCGAGCTTCACAAAGCTTTTGGCTCTGTAGACATGAAGAATGTCATTGACCAAGTTGTTGCTGAGTATGGGAATCTTATGTCATCAGCCAATGTTGCTAAGAGAGCAGAGCTTCAGCAAAGAATGCTTGCAGACCTTAGAGATATAAGGGGTCTTAGAGACAGAGTGCGTGGAACTTACGGGGCATCTAAAGACCCTCATGCTGTCTCTAGTAGGTTTGTACGAGCCATGAAGTCTTTCAATGTCATAGTTGGTATGGGAGGAGCTACAATATCTTCTATACCTGACATCGCAAGAACAGCTATGGTCGAGGGTTTTAGAAATACTTATGACAAAGGATTAGCTAAAGCATTTAGCCAACAAGCAACTCAGTTAAGAAAGCTTTCTAAAAAGGAGCTACGTTCTGCTGGTGTCGCTGCAGACGCAATTCTTGGTTTGCGTTCTTCTGCTATGGCTGACTTGGGGGATATATTTGGTAACAGGTTTGGCATCGAAAGAATGATGAACCAGAGCACAGGCGTTATGTTTATGATGAACGGTCTGAACATTTGGAATCAAACGCTCAAAGAGTTTGCTGGAACTGTTACTATGCTTCGCATGACAGAAGACATCATGAAGCCTTGGGCCTCTCTTTCTAAAACTCAGAAAGAAAAGTTTTTGAAGGTTGGCATTGATGGGAACATGCACACCAGAATGCAGAGTCTTATTAGAACACATGGCGAGCAAGTGGACGGCGAGTGGATGCCGAACACTTCTTTGTGGGGTGATGCAAGTGCAAGGCTTGCGTTCAGACAAGCACTAAACAAGTCTGTTGATAGAGTTATCATTACACCTGGGGCTGGTGATAGAGCTTTGTGGACATCTACAGAACTTGGTTCTTTGATGACTCAATTTAAATCATACGGTCAAGGAGCAACTGTAAGAATGCTCACTTCCGGCCTACAAGAACGTGATGGTGCTTTTTGGCAAGGTGCATTTCTTCTTGTTGGTCTGGCAGCTATGGTTAATGAAATTAAAAGACTACAGTACGGTATAGACCGTGAAGAAACTTTTGATGAAAAGCTTATTAATGCAATAGATAGGTCTGGAATTCTTGGTTATTTTATGGATGTAAACAATGCCATAGAAAAAGTCAGCAATCGTGAAGTTGGTTTACGCCCAATGATTACTGACCAAAAGCCTTATCCAATGCCAATGGGGGCAAAGGCTGGTGCAATAGCAGGGCCAACTGCTGGCAATATTACTAACTTAGGTGGGATAATTGGTGATTTGATAGGATTTAGAGCAGACGCAGATACGTTAAAAAGCGTGCAGTTTCTAACGCCATACTCTAATTTGCCGTACACTCAGCCCTTATCCAACATGATGTTTGACAAGTAATGTGAATAGACATCTGTAAGCCAAGAAAGGATACAATATAGCATGGCTACTATATCAATTGCAGATAATGACGCTCGGGTTCAGTATACGCAAGCAGTTACTGCGGATACGACACAACTTACTATTGACTTCCCGTTCTTCGATTTGGATGACATACAGGTTATTGTTACCAGTGCAGCAGGGGTGGATACTACGCTTACTAGGGGGACTGGTACAGGAACTTTTGCTGTTGTTGGAACTAGTGTCGATGATGGTTTTTCTGGTGGCCACATTACTCTTGGTGACACTTACAGCGATGCTACTACTAAGTATACTATCTTTCGCAGTATTACCGTAGCTAGAACTACTGACTTCCCGTCATCAGGTCCGTTTAACATTACATCTTTGAACACTGAGCTTGATAAGATATTTGCCATTGGGCAAGAGCTTCAGACAAAGCTAAACAGAACAATGAAGCTGGCTGACTCAGACACAGCGGCTACACTGTCTTTGCCTAATGTTGATACCCGTAAGGGTACAGTGTTGGCTTTTAACACAACAACTGGCCTTCGAGAAGCTGGGCCTGAGATTGGTGATGTCTCTACTATTGCCGCTATTACTGCTGACATTGGCACTCTTGCAGATATCGAAGATGGAACAGACGCAACAGATGCGATACAAACCGTTGCTGGAATTAGCAGTAACGTCAGCACTGTATCTGGAATTTCAGCAAATGTTACCACAGTAGCTGACAATGTTAGCAATATATCTACAGTAGTTACAAACATTACTGATATTCAAAATGCTGAAGAACACGCACAAGAAGCCAAAGACTATGCGACTAAAACAAATGGTCAAGTTCAAGAAAATGGCGCAGACTCTGGTAACTACTCATCAAAGGCATGGGCGATTGGTGGCACAGGCGTAACAGACGCTTCAGGCTCTGGTTCTGCTAAAGAATGGGCTACAGATACCACAAACACTTGTGACGGCACTGAGTATTCTGCAAAAGAATATGCTATTGGCTCACAGGCTGGCAACACTAACGGCTCTGCAAAGCAGTGGGCGTTGGGTGGCGGTGGGTCATACTCATCAAATACTACTGTGGATGGCACTAACTACTCTGCACGTTATTGGGCAGAACAAGCGGCGGCATCTGTTGACGGCTTTGATGATACCTATCTTGGGGCTAAGTCATCAGACCCCACAGTAGACAATGACGGGGATGCACTGACTGCTGGTGATCTCTACTTCAACACAACAAACAACATTATGCGTGTTTACAACGGTACGGCTTGGAATGATGCTGTTGTAGATACAACTGGCTTTGCCACGGCTGGCTTCTCAATAGCCATGAGTATTGCGTTATAAAGGAGTAAATCATGGCGCAGAATTTTAGACGTTACACACTAAATGCTGTCGGTACTGCGGCGGCTGATATCCCTGATGGGGCTAACTTCGACAGCTATGACACGCTGGTTGGCATCCATATTGCCAATGTTACCAGCAACGCTATTACCGTTGAGGTGTACATCAATGACGGCACCAATGACATTCATCTAATTAAGGATGCGCCTATTGCGGCTGGTGGTGCGTTACAGGTACTTGATGGCGGCGCAAAGGTTGTTGTTCAGTCAGGTGACAGATTATATGTAAAGTCAGATACAGCATCATCCGCAGATGTGTGGGTATCTGCTGTGGATGCAATCAGTACATAGGTGAGTTATGGGCTACATAGGCAACCAAACATCTAACAGCTACAGCAGTCTTGCAAAGCAAACTATCACTGGTGATGGCGGTACTGGCTATACGCTAGACCATGCTGTTGCAAACGCCCAAGAGATTGAGGTGTTTGTAAACAATGTCCGTCAGGAGCCAGGAGTTGCCTATACAGTGTCAGGTACTACGCTGACCATGACAGGCAATGTGGCAAGCACAGACGACTTCTATGTAGTGTTTCAAGGCAAGGCATTGCAAACAACGGTGCCGCCTGATGACAGCGTAACCACGGCTCGTATCAATGATGGGGCTGTGACTACAGCTAAAATTGCTGACGATGCTGTTAATGGTTCTAAGCTGTCAAATGATATTACGATTGCTGGTGATTTAACCGTTTCTGGTGATGCTGATACATCAAAAATGGCTGGCTCAGATGTAACCTTAAATACAAAAACTAGCCATACTTTTACCAATATTCCATCTGTTTACAACAGGCTTACGCTCTTCTTCAACGGTGTGTCTTTGAGTGTTAATGGTGAGGTACGGGTACAATTTGGTACTTCTAGCGGCATTGTTACGACAGGCTACTGGAATAGAGATGCTTATATGAACAATCAAGGCACGCTCCAGACCTTGTTAGATACAAACAACGACTGTTTTACTCTTGCAAGCTGGGCGAGTAATTCCAATGGATTTTATGGCTATTACCAGTTTCATCACATTGGAAACACTTGGTTTTCAAGAATAAATGGTTCTATGCGGTCAAATAACAATAACTATTTTATTGAACAGTTTGGTCAAATAGATTTATCTGGCCCTCTTACCCAGATAAAAGTTCTGGCGTCGGCTGGAACATTTGATGCTGGCACAATTAACTTGTTATACGGTTAGGAATAAGCAATGGCATTATCAAAGATACAAGCTGAAAGCATGAACCTTGCTGATACCTTTGCGTTTACTGGCACTGTGTCTGGTGCTGGCTCAATGGAGTATATTACTACAGCTTCAGGCTCAACGGATGTTTCCCAACTGGAAATAAGCGTAGATTATTCTGATTATGAACATTTTGTATTAATCATGGATGCAAAAGGCGACAGTACAGGCACTACTAAAAACTTACATATGCGGTTCAAAAGAGATGGGCAAAGCACTTTTGACTCAGCGGCTAATAATTATTCTACTAGCGGATTTTCGTATGATGGTTCAGCAAATAGAAATCAAAACGGAATAACCCAAATGGAGATATTCTGGAGCAATGAACCAGCTAAAGATTGGGCGCATAAGATAAATCTTTGGAACATAGGAAACACAACGCACCAGAACTTTGTTGAAGCCGCCTCTATTAAAGCACAGTCATCAGGCAACGCATCTTATGTTACCAACAGTGCAATAAACGGCTCAACCAATTCAAATAGGATTATTTCATTACTATTTTTCTATAGTGCTGGAAATATAGCTTCCTATGATTATCAGCTATACGGAATAAAAACATCATGAAAAAGATTGCTAGAAACGGTGAGGTTATTTCTATTACCGATGAAGAATTTAAGCCAGTTAAAGACTTTCAAGATGCTTGGGCGGCTGGTCAAGCTGACCGTGATATGGAGGATTTGCGTATTGAGCGTAATCGTCTGCTGGCAGAAACAGATTACTTAGCCCTGTCTGACAACACCCTGTCTGCCGCTATGACTACATACCGTCAGGCACTGCGTGACATTACAGACAACGCCACATCACTTGACGATGTAACTTGGCCGGAGAAACCATAATGCCATATATCGGAGTAGCACCATCATCAGGACTGTTTAAGAAGCTAGACAGCATCACAACAGTCAATGCACAAGCCGCATACACGATGCAATACAACAGCAGTAACTTCAAACCTGCTACTGCTGAACAGCTTATTGTATCTGTGAACGGTGTTATTCAAGCGCCTGGGGATGCCTATACCATTAGCGGTTCAACAATCACATTCAGCGAGAACCTAGTCACTGGTGATGTGATTGACTTCATTGTTGCGCTGGGTGAGGTGGGCAACACGGTAACGCCTACGGATGGCAGTGTAGATATTAACAAGATGTCTACCAGCATCATGAAGGACAACGCTATCAGGGTAAACGATACGGAACTGGCAAGCGGCAACGATGTTACGATTGCGGCAGATGAAAACGCAATGGTGGCTGGGCCGTTTACGCTAAACGCAACGCTGACAATTAACGGCACATTCACGGTGGTTTGATATGAGTAAACTGTATGTAAATGAAATTAAGCCAAAAACCACAGGCAACATTGTCAATGGTCTGAGCAATGTGCTGGAGGTGTTGCCAATGAACTGCGATGGCGGTTCATACACTGTACCAAGTGGCACATACACTGCGCCTAACATTACTGCCTTGCAAACTTTGACAACAACATTCTCAGATATAACAAGCAGTGTGATTACTTACACGCCGCCAGAGGGTACTATCGCTGTAATTTATCAGCATGAAATGAAGATTTCCACAGGCAATGATACAAGGCTTATCTGTAGCTTCAAATTCTTTGTTGATGGAACAGAGGTAGTCTACGCAAGGGCTGGTGCAGACGGGAATTACTTTGGCGGCAGACTGCCTTTCTCTTGGGTTATTCCTGTTGGCGGTACAGCAGACAGCAACACAGGGCGGGTTGCTTCATGGACAAGCGGCAAAGAGCTAAAGATGCAGGGCAACACCTACAGTGCATCTTACGACACTAGGCTTCATGTAAACCAAGAATGGAATAACTCAGGCACTGATGTTTTCAATGCCCCGACACTTACAATCACAGCGATAGGTGGCAAGTACAATGGCTAGCATCATCGGCGTAAATGAAATACAGCACACCAACGGCACTACAGCCGCTACGATTGATAGCGGTGGTCGTTTAATCGGCGCAAAAGCTGGGAGTATTATTCAGATACAGTATGACCAGTTTACAGGCATAGATACACAGTCTATTACTGCAAAAACAGACACAACATTAGACAATCTGTCAGTTAGTATTACCCCTACCTCAACAAGTAGCGTCATCAAACTAGAGGCTCAATTACTGTGGGAATACAACAATAGTGCGTCAGAATATGACCACATCTTTTTCTTTTACAGAGGCACGACAAAGCTGGGTCATGCCGCAGCCGGAAGTAGAAATGTTGGTATAGCTATCGGAACGGCGGCATATACGGCGGCTGATGCATCATCTACCCCTCAAATGTTGCACATGACCTTCTTCGATACGCCATCAACAACCAGCGCAACAACTTACAAAATTGGTGCAAACTTCACAAACGGCAATACTTTCTACTTCAATCGCACCGTAACCAACAGCGACAGTCACGATCATGAGAGGGGCATTTCATTTATCAGCGCAACGGAGATTGCAGGATGACTTCAGTTCTAAAGGTTGACAGCATACAGACCACATCAGGCAGTGGCTTTGTCATTCCCCCTGCTGGCGGTATTATTCAGACACAGTACACACAGTTTACTGGC
>PBNF01000017.1 GCA_002722995.1 Legionellales bacterium
TCGAAGGCTAAGCCGTCAGATTTACAGTCTGATCCCTTTGACCGCTCGGGAACCCCTCCTCTTGAGGCTCTGATTTTGCGACACACTGAGCCAATTGTCAACTCATTCGAAAAAAATATGACATTTATACTCATGTGTTTTTAAAAAATCAGATGGGAACTGCTTAAAAAGCAAAGCAAATAATGCTCACTCAAACCTTCTTACAAGACGCTATCTGATATTGATCTCAAGTAGATCACCTATTCAATCGATGACTTTATTTAGCAAAGGTTAAATACATCCATTCTTTTATAAGCATCATCAATATTCTCAGTGATCAAAAATGAGGCCCGTCTGATACTTAAAATTGAATTCATTCTGATTTAATTTGATTGCTCTAATTGTGCCATCATCTCTAAGTGTTTTGCCTGATCTTCATCTGAAATTTGAACACGATGAATATAACAATCGTGTTGACTTGATTGATAAGTCGACTGCGCTGTTTGAAAATAAAGTTCTTCTTGCCCACTGGTCATCGCTAGATAGACTTGAGCCAACAGTTGTGCATCCAGTAAAGCCCCATGTAAAGTTCGATGGCTTGAATCAATGCCAAACCGTTTACACAAAGCATCTAAACTATTTTTTTGCCCTGGATATAAAACGCGGGCCATTGCAAGAGTATCTTTAACCTGTGCAATGGATTCGACTCGAGTTTTTAATCCTAAACGGGCCCATTCTCGGTCTAAAAAAGCAACATCAAAAGCTGCATTATGAATATATAAATCAGTGCCCTGAATGCGATTGATTAAATCACTTTCAATTGACTCGAATCGAGGCTGATTCGATAAAAAATCATCACTCAACCCATGAACAGCATAAGCACTTTCATCAACCGCACGATCTGGGTTTAAATATACTTGAAAATTAAGAGATTCAATGATGGTTCGATCAATCACTTGCACTAATCCGATTTCAACAATTCGATGCAATGGGCCAATTCCAGTCGTTTCTGTATCCAGAAAGCTAATGGGTTGATCCTGAATCATCTATACGCCTCCTTTAACAATGGCTTCACGTGCTAATTGATCGGCAATTTCGTTCCCCGGACAACCTGAATGCCCTTTCACCCAACACCATTTGATTGAATGCATTTGAGAAACAGCATCCAACCTCTCCCATAAATCCCTGTTCTTAACTGCTTTTTTTGCTTTTGTCTTCCAGCCCATTCGCTTCCACTCACGAATCCATTCTTCCATTCCTTGCTTGACATATTTTGAATCTGTGTAAAGGATGACTTCACTTGTTCTCTTCAATGCTTCTAATCCCTGAATGGCAGCCATGAGTTCCATACGATTATTGGTCGTATCCGATTCAAATCCTGATAATCTTTTTTCGATATCTCGAGCTTTCATCAGCACACCCCATCCACCGGGTCCTGGATTACCTGTACAGGCCCCATCTGTATATATCTCAATATTAATGTTTGACATCACTTCCTTCCGTTACAGAGAGTGCATCCATCAGCAAACACGATTCATCTTTACGCCAAATACTGAGTGTCATATTTGATAACATAGGCATTAAAAGTGGTCCTAAAATTTCTAAACGATTCAAAAGATTAAATAACTTATCTTTACAATAAGGTCGATATAATAAATCAATTTTCGTCACCAAATACATATTAGAATGTCCCATGATTGAATCGATATAGGCATGATACAGTAAGTGGTTTAAAGCCAATGGTAACTTTAAACACCACCCCTGAAAAGCCAACAGACTCAAAGATTTAAAAGAAAAGAGCATCAAGTGTCCCTGGGATTTTAGTATACGCGCCGATTCAGTAAACACGGTGGCTCCACGAGGCTCAACCTCATGCGCATGAATCACAACCACTAAGTCAAAATAATCATTCGGGAAAGGCATTTGATTCGGGGCAGCTCGAATGCTCACAACTTTATTCATTGAATGGGTGACAGGAACATCTTCTTCTGTCACCCAAAAAACTTCTTGATGGGAATTGAATTCAATTGAAGGACTTTCACCAATCAGGCAAATACGGTTCACTGAATTGAATGCTAACCAAGTCTCAATCCAATGCCGATGCAGATGCTGAATGTAATGTAAAAATGCACGGTTCAATTGAAAAGCCATCTTTGAATGAACTGAATCTATATAAACATATTTAAAACTTGAATCACAGCTTGTTTTAATAGAACCCCGCATTTAAGATAAATGATCATTCAAATTGAAGTCTTAATGATGATTCAAACAGTTGCTTTAAAAGCATTAAGGGACAACTATATCTGGATGGTTGTGAATCCTCATGATTCAACATGCATTGCAGTAGACCCAGGAGCATCTGCTCCAGTGATCACTTTTCTTCAACGGCATCAACTTAGATTATCGACCATTCTAGTGACCCATCACCATCCTGACCACACTCAAGGCATTCCTGACCTACTGGATCAAGACCCCCTGATCATTGGAAGCGCTCATTCCACCTGCCCTTATATTAATCGAAAGATTCAAGAAGGACAACAACTCCATCTCCCTCAAATGAATCTAACATTGAGGGCTTTTGAAACACCCGGACACACCTTATGCCACATCTCTTTTCTCATTGAAAATCAACTTTTTACAGGTGACACTTTATTTAGCGCTGGTTGTGGACGCATTTTTGAAGGCACCCCCTCTATGATGTATCATAGCCTACAGAAACTTATACAATTACCTGACGATACCAAAATCTACTGCGGACATGAATATACTCAGCAAAACCTAGTATTCGCATCTCATGTGGAGCCTCATAATTTAATCATTAAAAATCGTTTAGCATGGGCAAAAACACAACAAAATACCCTGCCCTCAACGTTAGCCTATGAACGACATATTAATCCTTTTTTGAGATCTGATCACCCTGATGTCATTCAGGCTGCACAGACTTATAACCCTGAAACCACTCGAGATCCAATCGATGTATTGAGCACACTGCGCACCTGGAAGAATGAATTCAAACCTGACTTGCTCCTCTGAATACTCGAGCCCCCACCCACAACCTAAGGATTGAGCAATGCTTGAATTTTAAAGATTTTTTATGTTATAAAAAGATGATTAAACGATTCGAATACGATTCCATCAACCCTCAATGATGTTATGGATTACAATGATGTCGCATCCTAAAATGATATTATTTATGCTCTTGTTTCAATGCCTGATCTATTCGGGTTGTTCTCAATATGCAGCGTTATCACCACAAAACAACGCGAAAAAAAACCTTTGGCCCGCCATTCAAGCCAGCTTTACCTTAACTGATGAGACTTATCACCCTCGAGTGATTGAAAAAATTAAATGGTATCAAAGCCACCAATCGACTTTAGAACGTGCCTTGATTCGAGCTAAACCTTACTTATATTTCATTCACCACGCTATTCAAACCAATCATTTACCTGGAGAGCTGATTCTTGTCCCCATCATTGAAAGCGAATATTCGCCTTTTGCCTACTCATGGGCTGGAGCAACCGGTTTATGGCAACTGATGCCTGGAACAGGTTCAGGCATGCATTTAAAAATTAATTGGTGGTTAGATGAACGCCGAGATATCATTCAATCTACGCATGCCGCCTTAAATTATACCAGCTATTTAAAAGATTTTTTTGACGGTGATTTCTTATTGGCCCTAGCTGCTTATGATTCAGGTGCCGGTCGTATTCAATCAGCTCTAAAAACACAACATCAAACTGATTTTTGGTCACTGAAACTACCGCGAGAAACAGCAGACTATATTCCAAAATTACTCGCTTTAAAAGCAATGATTCAACACCCCGAAACCTATAAGATTCAGTTACCATTTGTTTCGAACCAACCCTATTTTAAAGCGATCACGATGCATAAACCTATAGACCTTCATCAAGCCGCACAATTGGCTCATATCTCAACGAATGAAATGCGTCAGTTAAACCCTGCATTCAGACGCTGGAGTACACTGCCTAAAGGTGAATATACTCTGTTATTACCTATTAATCGATATGATACTTTTGTACACAATTTACACTTAATGCATTTTGGAACCCCCGCGAAACAAATCACTCGACATCAAGTGAAACCACATGAAAATTTATCTAGCATTGCAGCTCAACATGGTTTATCAGTTCGACGGTTATCTGAAATCAATCAACTTCACTCTGCACAACTCAAACCGGGACAGTACATTCTAATCCCAAGACAGACTCCACATAAATTACCTGGATTTAGCACTGATCAAACATTAAAAATTGCAGCAGATCATGCCCCCGGGCCGCAACGTTATGTTCATTTAATTCATCCAAATGAATCACTTCAATCAATTGCAAAGTCATTTGGCGTTAACCCGAAAGAGCTCATGTTTTGGAATCAATTAAAAAAACCTGAGAAAATTAAACCTGGCAATCATTTAGTGATTTGGAAAAAATCTAAAAATACCACTCAAACAAAATTTTATGTTGTTCGAAAAGGTGACAATTTATCTAAAATTTGTGCTCGATTAGATTGCTCAATACAAGCGGTCAGACGTCATAATAACCTCTCTAACATTGATCACTTGAAAATCAACCAAGTATTGAAAGTAAGGTGAACCATGGGATCTGTTCTAACCGCTGAAAACATCACGTATCAAGCCAAAAAGAAGTTCATTCTAGAGTCTGTTTCTATCGAACTCAAACAAGGCGAAGTCGTGGGTGTATTAGGCCCTAATGGAGCCGGAAAGACTTCTCTGTTTCACATACTTTCTGGACTCATCTTAAATCATCAAGGACAGATCATTTTGGATGATCAAAATCTTACAAGAACTCCTATTCATCAACGTGCTCAAAATGGCATTGTGTATTTGCCCCAAGATCCTTCTATTTTTAGAGGATTATCCGTTCAAGATAACATTTGGGCTGCACTTGAATTAAACAAAGATCTCTCTGACGAAAACAAATCAGATCATTTGAATCATTTACTTAAAGCATTTAACTTAACTTCACTTCGATCCAAACACGGGGCTTTACTGTCGGGTGGCGAACGTCGCAGAGTTGAAATTGCGCGATGCTTAGCTTTAAATCCAAGTTTTATTTTATTTGACGAACCCTTTACTGGACTTGACCCTATGGCCATTCAGATCACTAATCAACAGATCAATGATCTAAAAAATCGTAATATTGGCGTGTTAATTACAGATCATAATGTTCAAGACACCTTGAAAATCTGTGACCGTATTTATATTTTAAATCAAGGAAGTGTACTGACTTCAGGCTCTACTGAATCAGTTATAGAACACCCTGAGGTAAAATCAATTTATTTGGGAAACACTTTAGATTGAAATATCTTCACCAAAGCCTTGATCAAACAAAGCAACAATCGCTTCAAACGCTTGATCTTCATCCGGCCCTTGAACAGTTAGAGTCAATGAAGCGCCCAATCCTGCTCCCAATGACATTAAATCAATGATACGCTTCATATCAACTGAATGTCCATGATAAGATAAATGTATCTGACTCTGGTAACGATGCGCGCAGTCCACTAATTGCGAACACACACGTGTATGCAAGCCTAGTGTGTTTTTAACCATTAAAACCTGTGTACGCATATGACAATTTTCACTACACTATGTACTAACATCATAACAGCACTGATTGTTCAAATGAATTTTTTTTCCTTAAAATATACTATTCAAATTTTTAGACTGTTAAGCATCATGTTCATACTCCTTCCAATGTATGCCTATGCTTGGGGATTTAAAGCACATCAAGCCATTGCGGCGATGACAGCCGTACAACTGACCCCAAAAACACGACAATCTGTTCAAATCATTCAAAATCATCAAACATTAAAGTTCTTAAGCATTTTACCTGATACACTGAGATATCGATACCCACAAACTCGATCATGGCATTATATCACTTGGCCAACTGGATCGAACACCCCTCAAATGTCACCTGGACAGTTGTATCAAGCACTTTGTTTAAATATACAAAAACTCTCAAATCCTCATCTTAAGTTAATGAATAAAACAGAAGCTTTCAGCTGGCTGATTCATTTGATTGCAGATGCACATCAACCACTACACATTAATCAATATGATGATGCAGGTGGAAATCGTTGTTGGTTTTATTGGATGTCTAACTCAAAGCCTGTAAGCTTACATCATATTTGGGATACACTGTTGCCTCAAATGGTTTTAACAAGGCATACACTGGAAGAAATGATGCCCTCCTTTTCAACCGAAGCCTCTAATACAACACCCTTACAATGGCTGAAGGAAAGTCGAATACTCCATTCAAAAATATATGGAAATCGAATCGGTTATCCATGCCGACGCTCTAAATACAATACATTACAAACTTTAGATGCCTTATATGTTAATCAAGTACAATCTATTGTCATTTCACGCATGGCGTTAGCAGCACAACGCACTGCCTATTTGCTTAATATGCTTTTTGATCCGGACTTTAGATCACAACATCCCCAGATCATATCATGGCCTCATTGCTTTTGGCACCCTTCCACTCAGTTGAGTCATCTTAACACCTTATGATTGATGTTCTAATATTTGAATCTGCCCCGTTGCTAAATCAACATACCACCCATGTAAATTCAGTTGATTTGACTCAACCCTTGAACGTAACCAATCGTGGGTCATACAATTATTTAATGAATACTGGATTGCATGTTGAGCACACTGGTCATGCGGACTCATATCGGATACTGAACTTGACTCAGAGTGCCATCTTTTTTTAGCCGGAATGATTAATTGAATCCACTGTTGAATTTCATTGGTCGCAGGTGTTGAGTCATCTGTATCCATCACTGCAGCAATACCACCGCATTGAGTATGTCCCAATACCACTAAATCACTGACCTCTAAATGCAGCACTGCATATTGAATAGCCGCCATTGTGCTATCATAGGCAATACCATCAGTCGTTTCAGCGGATGGGATAAAATTAGCCACATTACGCACAATGAATAAATCACCTACAGATGCTCCTGTTAATTCACAAGGATCAATTCTAGAATCACAACAAGTAATCATTAATACGCGCGGTGATTGCCCTTGTGTCCCTAGCGTATGATACTGTTGTGCACGCTCAGGTAAACTTGATGTGATAAATGATTGATGGCCTTTTAACAAAGCCTCATAGGTCATTGCCATGATTCCTCCTCATGTGCTGATTCTTTTCAAGAGTCTGATCGTACACATCTCTTAAAATATGATCTATACTATAATATAAATAAAGATCAAATGGGAGTTAGAACTATGCAAATTCAGATTACAGGACAAGGCGTTGAAATTACACCCGCATTAAAAGAACTGACTCATGATAAACTATCAAAATTAAAACGTCATAATATGAGCATTATGCGTATTCATATAGTTTTTTCTGTTGAAAAATTAATTCATCATGCCACTGCGGAACTTCATTTACCTGGTCATTTTTTACATGGGAAAAGTCATTCTGAAAACATGTACAAGACCGTCGATTTATTGGTTGAAAAATTAGATCGACAGGTTCGAGAATCGAAAAAAAGCACTTCTTAAGGTTGAATTCACTCAGTAGGCATGCCAGCAATTGTCATTGAATCAATGAGCATTGCACCCGTTTGAATCACTCCGCGATGATCTACTGTATCTTGAGCAATACCCAAACAACCTTGAAACATTGCTGCTAAATTACCTGCAATTGTGATTTCATGAATTGGGTATTGAATTTCGCCTGCTTCGACCCAAAATCCGAATACACCTCTTGAAAAATCACCTGTCACTAAATGATCTCCTGAGCCCATCATTTCAGTGACATACAAACCACGCCCCATCTGCAACAACAATTCTTTGAATGTTGGATGCCTTCGATCTATCACTGTCCATGTTTGAATGCCTCCTGCATTTGCATTCGTGGATTGATTTAATCGTCGTGCTGTGTATCCGTCTAAGCTATAACAGGCTAAAACACCTTGATCAATAATCGAATGAGATCGAGTTTGAACGCCCTCATCATCAAAAGGACGAGCACCTATCTGGCCTAAAAGATGAGGCTGCTGTATCACATCGATATACTCTGGAAAAATCTTACGACCCATCCCATCACATAAAAAAGAAGCCCCCCGATAAATTGCATGCCCATCTATAGCTGATGCTAATTGAGCCATCACTTGTCGGCTCATTTCCGGAGAAAATAAAACTGGAACTGTTTGTTCAGATAATGAACGAGCATATCGTTTCTTAAGCGTTTGATGCGCTGCTGATTCAGCCAGAACCTTTAAAGGCATTAAACCATTTGGTTTCACTGAACGGGTATACGTGTAACCACTGACTAGAGCATCATGAGCTTTTGCAAGACAACTGACTGACATTGAATGTAAAGTTTTTGAAAAATTTGATAATAAACCGTTTGTATTCGCCAACCATATCATTTGACGATAACGATTAATGTCAACACCATCGCATGCCTGAACGCCTTTGACACTCATGACAGTATCTTCGATATACTGAGCATGACTTAAAGCTTCTTCATGCGTTAAATCCCATGGATGATCCACATCACAATTGATGGGTATTTTAACAAGCTCATCTGCATCAACTAACCTTGCATTAGGATCTTGAGCCGTTATATGAGCGATTTCAATGGCCTTTTTACAGGTTAAATCTAAAGCAGTTTTTGAGAAATCAGTGGTTGAGGCAACCCCAATTGAACCATACTGATATACTTTTACAACTAGAATTTTTGAGGCATACTGACCCAGACGTTCAATCGCTGAATGACGATATGCAAGCGCTCCAGTCCAATGTGATTCAATTGAAACTTCAGCCTGGTCAACTTGAGGTTGAATCTGAGCGATGATCGATTCAATGAGTGCTGAATATCCAGAAGACTCAGAAAGTTCAATCATTCACAACCTTTGAAGAGGATTCAGGCACCAAAGCCACTTCTAACACTTCATCAATATGGTCTACGGTTAAAATTTTAATTCTATTTTTTAAAATATCCATTAACTCAACCAAATCAGGCTCGTTAGCCTTAGGAATGATCGCAACCGTTGCACCTGATTGAATAGCTGCCAATAACTTTTCTTTTAGCCCGCCGATTTTCAAGACAGCCCCACGTAAAGTCACTTCTCCAGTCATCACGATACCTTGCTTTACAGCTCGTCCAGTCATGACAGAAGTCAATGCTGTACAGATCGCAATACCCGCACTAGGGCCATCTTTAGGCGTTGCACCTTCTGGCACATGTACATGCATATCGAATGTTTTGAAATGTTTAGCAGCAATCCCTAAATGTTCTGCCCGTGTGCGAATCAACGATAATGCGGTTTTCATGGATTCTTTCATTACATTGCCCAAATGCCCTGTACACTCAAACAGCCCCTTACCGGGAAATAACGTTGCCTCAATGGTTAACAATGCGCCGCCCACCGAAGTCCACGCCATACCATGCACTAACCCAATATGATCCATCTCTAACGCTTGATCTCGCTCATAACGGGGCGGCCCTAGATAATGCTGCAGTTGTCGAGCACTCACTGCATAACTTGATTTTGATTGAGGACTCAAGGTTTTTTGTGTAACTTTTCGACAAATCGTACTGATTAAACGCTCAATATCACGAACACCTGCTTCTCGAGTATAAGATCGAATGATTGCCTGCAATGCAGGTTTTGATACCTTGATTTCATGATCCGCTAATCCAGCTTGTTTGATGCATTTAGGCAGTAAAAAGTGTTCTGCAATATTCAATTTTTCAGCTTCGGTGTAACTTGAAAGACAAATCATTTCCATTCGATCTTTTAACGCAGCTGGAATCTCAGTTGTATTCGCTGTCGTAATAAAGATCGCTTCTGATAAATTATAATCAACTTCTAAGTAATGATCATTAAATTGAGTATTTTGCTCTGGGTCTAATACTTCGAGTAGGGCTGAAGCAGGGTCTCCTCTAAAATCCATTCCAATCTTATCGATCTCATCTAATAAAATGACTGGATTAATGACACCGACTCGCTTCATTGCTTTAATAATGCGCCCAGGCATTGCACCAATGTAGGTTTTGCGATGCCCTCTAATTTCTGCTTCATCACGCACCCCTCCTAAAGCAATACGAATAAATTCACGGCCCATAGCCTGTGCAATGGATTGCCCTAATGAGGTTTTACCTACACCTGGGGGGCCAACTAGGCATAGAATAGGCCCTTTCACGTTCCCCTGACATTTAACTTGTACGGCAATATGTTCCAAAATTCTATCTTTAACTTTTTGAAGACCATAATGATCTTGATCCAGTGCTTGCTGAGCGTTTTCAAGATCTAAATTAACAGCCGAACGTTCTGTCCATGGCACCTCAACCACCCAATCTAAGTGTGCACGAATCACGCTGGCTTCTGATGAAGCGGCTGGCATTTGTTTCAGCTTATCGCATTCTGAAAGTAGCTTATCTCGAGTCACGCTGTCTAAAGGTAAGCCTTCAATTGAAGCCCTCAGCTGTTTTAGATCATTCTGAGCCGTGTTATCATCTTGATTTAATAATTTTTGTATCGCTTTAAGTCTTTTTTCTTTCACATAAGCAGTCTGATCTGACTCAATGTCTGCTTTAACAGTATGACGCAGCTCATGTTCAACGTTTAACCATTCAATTTCTTGAGAAAGCACAGTGATCATATATTTTAGACGATCTTTTAAACTGGACATCTCCACTATTTTTTGTTTTTCAGATACTGTATTCAATATATGAGCTGCCATCATATCAACATATAAACTCAAGTTCTCAATGCTTTTAAGCAAGATGACCGCATCTGAATGTGCTGTTTGATTCAGTTCAGTGTATTCGTTAAAGCGATGCGTTAATAACGTTCGATAACGTTTTAACAAGTCGACGTCTGATGCTAAATCTTTAACAGGGTGTACAGTCGCTGTTAAATACGCCCCCTGATTACATTGATCATAAGTTGCACGATATTTTGCTTCAACTAGTATTTTTAAGGTATCACCCGGTAGCTTAAGCACTTGTAAAATTCTCGCGACAACTCCAGTTTTAAATAAATCGGCTTCAAGCGGTGCTTCAATATCTGCAGATTGTTGTGCCAATAAAAAAATATCTTCTTCTGCATCAACAGCTGCATGGATCGCTGCCAGTGAAGATTCACGCCCTGCAACCAAAGAACCTACTGTTCCAGGTAACAAAAGCGTGTCCCTAAGCGGTAAAATTTTCAATTCTTTCGTAGCCACTGTAGGGGCTTCAGTCATCTTAATCCTCCTGTGGAGATTTAACCTTACGTTCAATAATACTCGGTTCTTCTGATGAGGTAACATGAATGGCCTTCACCACAACTGATTCAGCATTCTGTGAAGAAGGCAATTCATACATTGTGTTCAATAAGACTTTCTCCAAAATGGCCCGTAACCCTCTTGCGCCTGTTTGACGCTCCATGGCCTCTTTTGCGATCGCTTGACATGCTTTTTTCTGAACCGTCAATTTCACATCATTCATAGCAAACAACGCTTGATATTGCTTAATCAGTGCATCTTTGGGCTCTGATAAAATATTCACTAATGCGGCTTCATCCAGTGATTCCAACACCGCGGTCACTGGCAATCGCCCAACAAATTCAGGGATCAGACCATATTTAGTTAAATCTTCAGGCTGAACCTGCTTCAACAAAGCATTCATTGTTTTTTGACAATTTTTTCCAAATAACTCAGCATTAAATCCAATGCCATTTTTAGCTGTACGCTCTTGAATAATACGCTCTAAATCTGAAAAGGCCCCTGCACAAATGAATAAAATATTTTGAGTATTCACTCGAATATATTCTTGGTTAGGGTGCTTACGTCCGCCTTGTGGTGGCACTGCAACTTCTGTTCCTTCGATCATTTTCAATAAAGCTTGCTGAACACCTTCCCCTGAAACATCTCGAGTGATTGAAGGGCCTTCAGATTTTCGACTGATTTTATCGATCTCATCAACATATACAATCCCTGTTTCTGCGCGCGCAACATCAAAATCGCAACTGTTGAGTAATTTTTGAAGGATATTTTCTACATCTTCACCAACATAACCTGCTTCTGTGAGTGTCGTTGCATCAACCATCGCAAAAGGTACATTTAATTTCTTAGCCAATGATCGAGCTAAGAGTGTTTTACCACACCCTGTAGGCCCCAACATTAAGATGTTACTCTTCCCAATTTCAACTGGATGATCAGCGCCTTCAGCCTGGGATTGTAAACGTCGATAATGGTTAAATACTGCAACTGAAAGTATCTTCTTCGCTTGAGCTTGGCCAATGACATATTCATCTAAAAAAGCATGTAGTTCTTTAGGGGTCGGCAATTGACCCAAATGCTCTACAGACACGGGGGTGCTGCTCGCATCACTTACTTTGATAGCATCCAGACATAAATGAATACATTCATCACAAATATAAACGCCTTCTCCGGCAATCAGTTGATCTACTTCTGACCAAGTTTTTGAGCAAAATGAACACTGTGCATCTTGATCTTGATCAATACTCGACATTTAAACACCCTCAAGTTCAGCCACTGAATTAGGCCTTAATACATCAGATCGCTGTGCAATCATTTGATCCACCAATCCATACTCAACTGCAGCTTGTGCTGTCATAAAATTGTCACGATTTGTGTCTTTACGAATCGCTGCAATCGACTTGCCAGTCTGTTTAGATAAAATTGAATTCAACAATTCGCCCACACGCAAGGTTTCTTTTGCGTGAATTTCGATATCACTACCTTGCCCTTGATATCCACCTAACACTTGGTGGATCATGACGGTTGAATGAGGCAAACAATATCGTTTATTTTTTGCACCTGAAGCTAAAAGCAAGGCAGCTGCACTGGCTGCCTGCCCAATACAGACAGTACTTACATCTGGCTTAATAAATTGCATGGTATCGTAGATAGCTAAACCTGCTGAAACCACTCCACCTGGAGAATTGATATAAATAGAGATATCTTTGTCTGGATTTTCAGATTCAAGATATAATAACTGAGCAACAATCAAGTTTGCCATATTTTCTTCAATCTGCCCGACTAAAAAAATCACACGCTCTTTTAACATACGAGAATAGATGTCATAGGAGCGTTCTCCACGAGAAGAGGCTTCGACCACCATAGGGACTAAAGTATTAGATATCGTACTCATTGAATCACTCCTTTGCTAATAACTCTGAAACTTTTTCACTTGTCATTGAATCATCTTTCGTTTTCATCTGATCAATAATCCAGTCCAACACTTGGTCTTCTAAAACGCGTGAGCGAATATTATTCATACGGTTTTTGTCTTCACGGTACCATTGAACAAATGCTGTAGAATCCATGTAAGGTGAAGCTAATGATTGAATCATTTGATCAACTCGAGATTCATCTAATTGAATATTTTCAACTTCGATAATCTTTCTTAAAATCAATCCTAATGCAACCTGATTTTCTGCTTCTTTTCTGAGGGTTTTTTCTTCTTTTTTACTGAGGGGTTCAGTTGTGTTTTTAGAAGATGATAATTGTTTGACCATATCTTCAACCAATACTGTTGGCAACAATAACTTATGTTTAGAGGTTAAAACATCAAATACTCGACGCTTCGTTAATGCTCTGATTTGATCGTCTAATTGTGCTTGGAGAGGCTTTCTCACTTCATCTTCAAAGGTCTCTAAAGTAGCAGGCTCTAAATTTAACTGTTTAAAAAGTGCTTCATCTAGTTCAGGCAACGTCCCCGATGCAACCGAATGTATTTTGACAGCAAACTCAACAGATTGGCCTGCCAATGCTGCTTGATGATAATCTTTGGGGAAAGTCATAGGGAACTCAAGGGTATCACCTGCTGACTTACCTAAAATAGGCGATTCAAAATCCTCTAACATTCGTCCTTGACCCAGTACAAATGAATGATTAGAGGCCACTCCTCCTTCAAACACCTGACCATTTAGACGTCCCTCAAAATCAATTGTCACTTGATCTCCTGTTTCTGCAGGCGACTCAACTGCCTCAAAAACTCGATGTTCTTCACGCACTTTTTCAATGGCCTTTTGCAACTGCTCGTCATCAATTACCGCAACTGGCAATTTCACAGAACAATGAGTAAAGTCAGCTAATTCAACAGTAGGGTACTGCTCGAACGTCGCTTCATATTCAAGTGGCTCACCTACCTCACTCTTAAGCACATTGATCTCAGGCCTTGCAACAGGCTCAACATTCAATTGTTTCAAAGCCGCTTCATAGGTTTCTTGAACCTTTGTTTGTAATAACTCCCCGTGCGCTGCAGCTTCATACCGCTGTCGAATCACTTGCATTGGCACACGACCCGGTCTGAATCCTGGCAATTTTGCGCGCTTAGCCCATTCACTTAACTTGACATTTCGCGCAGCATTCATTTCATCTGCTGGGACAGTTACACTCACTTTGACAGTTAAATCTTTTCCTTTATCTTGTCGTACAATTTCAATTGACATGGTTCACCTCAGTCAAGCAATTTTCATGGTGCGAGAGGAGAGACTCGAACTCTCACAGGACAAGCCCACTGGAACCTAAATCCAGCGCGTCTACCAATTCCGCCACTCTCGCAATTAATTTGGCATCATATACCTTAATAAACTCAAAAGATTATCAGTCATCTCAGATCAGGAGTCAACGTTTAGGGACTGTAAAAGCGTTTTTCACCTTCAGGTCTTGTTTTAAATCGCCGATGGATCCAATAATATTGCTCAGGCGCCTTTTTAACAATTGCCTCAATCCAGGTATTCATCCAATCAGCAAGCGCTTGTGGTGTTTGCTGACATGTCAATGGTGGCTCAATACTCAAACGATAATAGCCCGGCTTTAAGCATATCAAGCTGATGGGAAGACAAATAGATTGCGTCATATTAACGAGTTTAGAAAAACCTGTAGACGTTGCTGTTTGTATTCCAAAAAAACTTGAAAAAACAGATCGTTGAGGCCCCATATCATGATCAGGAAAGACCATCAAAACACCTTTTGATTTCAGGAAATTAACCATAGATCGAATATCATTGGCTGGGATAGGGTGGCCTGGACGCATCATCACCTGCCACTGATTAAAAGTGGCATTATGAGCAGGCCGATAAGTATATCCCAATGGCCGACTTGAACCTAAATCATGAATTAAATTAAACATATAACGTCCTGCTAGATCTAAATGCGTTAAGTGTGGGTGCAATAACACGACACCTGAAGGCTGTTCAAGCGCTGCTGTTAGATGCTCTATTCCAACATAATCACATTCAAAAAAACTCAGGCACTCCGCTTGGTTCGCTTGAACTGAATTCAGAACACCTGAACACATCGAACAAATTGATCGATGCAACAATTGACGCTGCTCTACATTTGATAATCGAGGAAAACAACGTATTAAATTTGTTGCCATCACTTGAATTCTAGGGATATTAATCTTAATTAATACGTTCGCAATCAAACTGACTAACTGTTGCTGCCACATCATTGGCAACTTTGAAAGAAAATGAATTAAATAAATGATAACTTTCATACCCGCACTCAGCTATATAGCAAGACAATATACAATTTCACACAGACTCAATGAAGGAGTTTATACTCTATTCTAGTGATCCGTCCATGATAAAAAGCGCGCAATCAATAGCTGATTAAAAAGCTTGCAATTTATGTTCTCATTATGTACTCTTTTGGTATGGACACTCAATTAGACAACATGGATGTTTTGATTAAATTTTACGGCATGATCTTATCTAAATCGAGCCTTAAAATGAATCAAGGTCATTGCGATGCTTCAATTGCCCTCAAGTTTATCCCGGGTTATATACCCTTTGTGCTTAAAGACACTCTCCCAATTACAGCACACACTATATGGACATTAAACGCTGAGGGCATATTGGCGCATTGCATTCATCAATCGGTTAAGCCTGCCTGCATTGTATACATTGAAGCTCGTTACACCGGTCAAAGCGTACATTCCTTATCACTGACACACCTCCACCAACTACACCAACATCAGCCACACTCCAAACAACCTCTAAGAATAAATCCTCACTACACTCAAATCAGATCACTTTGATTGATTTTGAAACACTCAAGTCCTATATGGCATCATATCGATATGAATCTGAATACACTGCACGAAAACATCCACCCAAACAATGGAAATATATCTCGAAACTGAATAGATACATTTAAAGAACAATCTGAATGTGCGCTAACTGTCTCTTTTCGAGCCGGAATGAATGCCTCGCGCTCAATATTCAGACCGATCAATGAAAAAAATCAACTTAAATAACTGATAGTATCTTGCCAAAACTATTTTAAAAAGAAACCTAAACAAAAGATCACCTTCGAATATGCAATACTGAAGGGTGTCAATGATCATCCAGAACATGCTTGTCAATTGATTCAATACCTAGCGCACCGCCCTTGTCAATTGAACCTGATTCCATTCAATCCCTCTCCAAGCACACAATCTACCCAAACCCTTATGCAAAAAATATTAAAATTTGATCCTATTTTAAAGCGACATTCACACTGCTTGCAGACAACTGGCCGGCCATGTATTGGACATAACACTACGCATACCTTCAGGCCACGCAAAGCGCAAATAAACCCAATTAAATAGTTGAAAAAAAACAAATAAAGTAAAATTGTTTAATTGCATGTAATTAGGAAAAGAAAATTATGAAACAACAATCACTTTTGATCGAAGCTGTCTCTCGGGCAGGCTTACCTGACTCTGATCAATCCGCGTGGAATGGGTTAGACAGCATACTACTCGATGACATCGGCGCTTTGGTATCGCCCCCTCCGAACTCCACCACTGAAAAAGAAGCATACTTCCAATTCGCAAGAACTAAACTCACTGCTGATATTAAAAAAGGCATAATTGACATTCCAACGACGGCTTGGAAAGCAAACTTAGCAAAAACTTTGGTCATAACACTTGCCCATCCAGATATGAGTTGGGCCTACCCAGAAGAAATCCTGATCCATGCATTCGAACAGATGCCCCCTAACATCATGACCGAGATCCGTTTTAATCTGATGGAGATGATGATTCATTGGGGCAAAGTCAGTGCTTTTAAGACTCTAATTAACCGAGAAGACTTAATTAACCCGAATTGGAACGCTGGGTGTCCATTATTAACGCATGCAATCAAAACAAATACCCCAAATAGCCTTGAAATAGCAAAGACTTTGATTACACATGGTGTCAATCTAAATCAAACCTTTGATGACCATGAGAGTTGTGTCGGCGGATATGCTGACGGTGTCAATCCAGCTTTAGAGTACTGCGTAATAAATGGAAATCTAAAGATTTTGAAATTACTGGTTAAAAATGGTGCAAAAGAGGGACTCAACGATTTAGTCAAGAGGGTGATCAATGCTCCAGAAATCTATCCATACCATCACCATCCCAATCGCCAAAATCAAATTGAAGTTCTAAGTTATCTGGAAGATATCAATCAAATAATAACCCGAATTCATGAAAACCACCAATCAGAAACCTCTGATGGGCACATTCTATATCAGGCGCTATCAGCACTGAGAACAAACTTATCACATCCAGAATGCAACCGTGATCAGTTGATGCAACTTTTAACTGAATATAAGCTAGTTATCAAAGCATCAGCTTATGTTCAAGGCACCTTCTTCATTCAACCACAAGACGGTGAATCACACCGTATTTTACAGACATTTTCCACACTTCCATTAGCCTATATCGCTCCAGACATGAACAGATCTTTAATGTCGCTCCTCTTTAGTTCTTGTCAAATGAGCCATCGTAGTCTTAGCTATCTGGATAGCCCAGTAGACCATAGTCTAGTAGACGAGGTTATGGATGATCCAAACTTATTAAGCAAAGTAATTGCTGCAGGAACAACAGACTCTACCTTGAGATTGAGAGCAACAGCACCCACGTTTAGAGAAATGATTCCCGAACCACCTGGATTATTTGTAGCGCCGACCAGCACTGCCCTTCAAGGTAACAGCCAGCAAGCACCTGATACAGATGAGCAGGCACACCTCTCACAAAACAGACCCTCTTAGTATTTAAGATGATCATTTGTAACTAAAGCATGCTTTAAATCTCCCTGAATTGATGAAATCCATATACTATTTTAGCGTAAGGGATTAAACAAAGGAGGTCTATCGATATGAGTACAACTGAATCAGAGATACAATTAAATGAAGCAACACGCACAGAACCGGTAAGCGAGTCAATCAAAATAGCTTGGGAGAAATCATCTTTAAAAGCTTCCCAATGATAATAAGCCCTTAAAATCATAACTAAACGTAATCAACTCAGAGCATTTTGAATAAACTGTGATTCATTCTGAACAGATACATCATAAATAAATCTAAACATTGAATAATCAAGGGTTTTGGCATCATTAAGGCAAGTCCACATATTTTGAAGCAATCCCTTGTGCGTGATGTCTGAGAAAAGATTCGGTGAGGATATGATGCATAACCCATACTGTCTTTTTACCCTGAATGACTTTAATATCGAAACAGCATTCAATCATTATGACGCTCAAATCTTGAAATTTAACGAAACACAATAAAGTTTAATCTATGCTTCATAACAATACTGTTTGAACAAACGATTAGACAGCCCAACCCTTTCTGAAACATTCATGCCTCCCCAATAGGTCGAATATAATATCTATTTAAATAGCCTTGAGGATAACTTAAAAAACGCTTTCTGTTGAAATGCATCGGAGGCATATATCTTTTTTAAATCTGGCATCACACCCGTCCATCGCGCGTAACTCAAAGCGGCTTGCTCACACAACATCAGTATACCATCCATCACATCAGAGACCCCTAGCGACTGAACATGATCTAAGAAAATCTTGGCGGCCACTCCATAATTTAAATCCATCACCTTAGTGTCTTTTGAAAAAACTATATCAGGGATATTCAAGCGCTCTCCCAAAACACCTGCACTGGTTGCTTGAATGACACAGTCATAAGGCCGATTCAATTGACTGATTTGACATTCAGACCATGGGGCACACAGGGATGGGAGCTTTGATTGAGAGCATAATCCATTAGAGCCACGACGTGAAGCAATAGTAATCGAATGCGGGCAGCGTGCCTGGAGCTCTGGCAGTATAGATGCCACAACACTACCTGCACCTAAAATCAAAACATCCGAACCTTCAAGCAATGGGCCCCATCGATCAATCGCTTTTGAAAAACCTAAACCATCAACATTATCAGCATGCCAAGTACGCCCCTCTAACCATAAAAGATTTGCAGCGCGCAGGTTTAATACATGGGGCTGAATTGATTTGAGTATATTGATAATGTCTGTTTTGTAAGGTGCGGTGACATTCAACCCAATGCCCACATGTACAAACTCATTCAAAAAATCAGGCAACTCATGTGGCTTTAAATCATACAACAGGTATTCAACAGCATGACCACATGCTTCAGCAAAAGCTTGATGCAAAAATGGAGATAATGAATGTCTGATCGGATGCCCAATCAAGCCTAAACGCAACATCAAATACTCTATATGATATCAGGTGGGTGAACGATGGGACTCGAACCCACGACGACCGGAATCACAATCCGGGGCTCTACCAACTGAGCTACGCTCACCCTATCAATCTTGCACGCCACATCATTGAACATCGACACACTAAAGTCAAGTCTATTGATCTTGGCTCAACACGATTAAAGCTGTATCGAGCGTCTAGAACACTTATGGCGCGCCTGGCAGGACTCGAACCTGCAACCCTCGGCTTAGAAGGCCGATGCTCTATCCAGTTGAGCTACAGGCGCATACTGTCAACAGATGCTTCATAGGTGGTCGGGGTAGAGGGATTTGAACCCCCGACTTCCTGCACCCAAAGCAGGCGCGCTACCAAACTGCGCCATACCCCGACAACTCAACACAAAGAATACCCTGACTCAACTAAAGGGTCAATACAAAACATATCTGACTCGATACGTATTTTGAAACATTGCTTACGTTTGATATATTCACACTAAACCTGTTACTATCTTGGTGATCTCAACGATCACACTCTACCTTGATTAAATTGGGAGAATACACCACATGCTAGATCATCGGCAACGTATCGAAGCAGCCACCTCTGAACCAAACAAATCCGTCCTTAACGATCCTTTGCTACGAACAGCCGTTGAAGACACCCTCCATCAATTAGATCAAGGACAACTACGCGTTGCCCACTACGAAGCAGGCACATGGCAGGTCAATACTTGGATCAAACAAGCCATTTTGCTTTATATGCAAATGCAACCGAACCGAGTCATGGGTCAAAACAGTGCCCAATATTTTGACAAAATCCCTCTTAAATATGACAACATGACAGCTGAAGATTTCACTCAAGCACGCATTCGGGTGGTCCCACCTGCGCACATTCGCTACGGCGCTTATGTTGCACCACAATCAGTGATCATGCCCAGCTATATCAACATTGGAGCCTACGTTGGGCAAGGCAGCATGATTGACACATGGGCCACTGTTGGCTCATGTGCACAGATTGGTCAACGCGTTCACCTCAGTGGTGGTGCCGGCATTGGAGGTGTATTAGAACCTTTACAAGCACGCCCCACCATTATTGAAAATGATTGCTTTATTGGCGCACGATCCGAAATTGTTGAAGGCGTGATCGTTGAGCAACATGCAGTGATTGCAATGGGGGTTTTTATCAGTCAAAGCACCAAGATTTATGATCGAACCAACGGGAAGATTTATCAGGGTCGTGTCCCTGCAGGGGCGGTGGTTGTGCCTGGCAGTTTACCTGCACCTGATGGCACACATAGTCTATCCGCTGCAATTATTGTAAAATACGCAGACCCATCAACGCGAGAGAAAGTGAGCATTAATGAATTATTACGCGAAATTTAAACGCTGTCTTTTATTATATGCTGTATTCATCTTATCTCCGGCGTATGCTGCCCACACGCTATTACCCAATCCTACGTGGAGCACTCATCCCCACCAAACCATTCTCACATGGAAGCTTTCTCAACATTTAAAACTAAATACCGACTCTATACACATCAATGTTGATCAGCGCCCTCGCGCTTATGAAATCATTGCACCTGCAGATGATCACCCCTCTTCACTTCGAACAGGTCTTATTAAAATAGGCATTCCTATTCAAAAAAATGACAAATATTATCAAGTTACTTTTCAAGGGTGTTCAGACATTGGCTTATGTTTCCCACCTCAGCATGATACCTATTCATCTCACCCTTTAACTGTATATTCAATCCTTGAGCGAATCATGGCCTTATTGCTAGCCGGTTTACTCCTGGCATTTTCTCCATGCGCCTTACCTATTGCTCCCATTGCGCTGAGCAGCATTGGCGCTGCATCAACTCGAGGTCATCATGTCCGCAATGCAGGCTATTTCCTCACAGGCTTAACCGTCTCCTATGGATTGCTGGGCTTAAGCATTTATTGGTTAAACTTACAGCTACAATCCTTTACACAAACACCTTGGATTAATCTCTTTGCCGCTGCACTGACCGCGCTTTCAGGGCTTGCATTAATTGAAATCAACTCAACTTTGACCCGTTATTTTTATCGATTCATCCAATCTTTTTTACCTCAACAAGGGGCAGGGTTACATCTCTCAACCACAGGGGCTATCACCATGTTAATTGCAACACCTTGCATTGCCCCCCCCATGATTGCTGCATTGACTTGGGCCAGTGAAATGCACACGCCATGGGTTGCAGCCTTAGGTGTTGCCGCAATGGGATTAGGGCTTGGGCTCCCTTCAAGTATTGCGGCTGTATTAGGTTTTCGATTACCACATTTGATGCGACACCCGACGCATATTCAATCCATTACAGGCATCCTACTGATCAGCTTAAGCGTGATTTTTTTCTCTAGAACCCTCCATCCTTATCTTACAATATCTCTACTAATTCTCTGGTGCTTCATTATACTGACAATGGTGTTAAAATTCACAGCACGTCACCACCGAATCACAAGCTCAATCACTGCCTGCTTATGTGCGATCGGTTTATATGTTACAGTCCTTGAGCCCATGACATTACCCTCTCAACTGAACGCATCAAAGACTCAACACCTCACTTCACTCGAACAATGGCATCAAGGCTCAAATCGATCCACACCTACTCTGCTATATTTTCATGCCAATTGGTGCATCAGTTGCCACACCCTTGAACAACATCAATTTAAACAATCTGACACCCATCATCTACTCCAAAATTATCATATCATCCGTGTTAATCTCACCCAAACAACTCCAGAAACACGAGCCTTGATGAAAAAATTCCATGTTATTGCACCCCCAACATTACTCATTTTTAAACCTCACTACCCACATCCCATTCGACTTGAAGGTGTCCCGACACATCAAGCATTAAATCAAGCTCTACAGCAATCACCCTCTTTGAGCTCAGACAAAACCTAGACCTTCTCAAAACTTTATGCAAAACTCTTATGATGAAACAGCTATTGATACTACACGGCCCTAATTTAAACTTACTAGGCCAACGTGAACCCCACCTATATGGGACCATCACCTTAGACGAACTGAACACTCACCTTATCTCTTATGGGAAAAAATTGGGATATGAGTGTTTGTGCGTTCAAAGCAATTCAGAAAGTGAATGCATTGAACATATTCATCAAACACTCAACAATGCCACTCAAGGCGCTGTGATCAATGCCGCAGCTTTAACACACACCAGCATTGGATTACGCGATGCTTTATTGGCTTGTCAACTCCCTTTTATTGAAATACACTTAACGCATTTAATGCATCGAGATGATTTTCGGCGCATTTCTTACTTGTCAGACATTTCTATCGGCAGTATCATGGGCCTTGGCCCAAGGGGTTATCAATACGCCATTGATGCCCTACATCACCATTTGACCGATGAAGAGATTAGATTATGAGCAACACAACAAACCCTATTCAAAAACTGGCTGAAGTGATTGAATTCGCAGAAGAAAAAAACCTAAAACTTCAAGAAATTGAAGTAAAAGATCAAGATGGTTCTGGCCTACGCATCACACTACAGTCTTCAGTTCCTGTGGTTGCAGCACCTGGTCCTGCAGTACTGTCGCATCCAACTGCTCCTGTATCCACACCTTCAACAGATGATACTCAAACTGAATCGGGCACAGCCATTAAATCCCCCATGGTTGGTACGGCCTACTTAACCCCTTCCCCAGATGCAGAGCCCTTCATCAAAGTTGGGCAAAGCGTATCTGCTGGACAAACCATTTGCTTGATAGAGGCAATGAAAATGTTCAATAAAATTAAAGCAGAGACTTCTGGCACGGTTAAAAAAATATTGATTGAAAGTGGTCAGCCCGTCGAGTTTGATCAACCCTTGGTCATCCTTGAGGATTAATCATGATACAAAAAGTCTTAATTGCAAATCGAGGAGAAATAGCCCTGCGCGTTCAACGTGCTTGCAAAGAACTGGGCCTTAAAACAGTGGCGGTCTATTCTCAAGCAGATGCTGCACTGATGCATGTCAAGCTTGCAGATGAAGCTGTTTGCATTGGTCCAGCCCCTTCCATAAAAAGCTACTTGAACATACCGACCATCCTCAGCGCTGCTGAAATCACAGAAGCCGATGCCATTCATCCAGGTTATGGCTTTTTATCAGAAAATGCTGATTTTTCAAAACAAGCCGAAGAAAGCGGCTTTGTTTTCATTGGCCCAAATGCAAACACCATTCAGTCGATGGGAGATAAAATCACTGCTATTCAACTGATGTCAAAAGCCGGAATTCCTTGCGTCCCCGGCTCTAATGGTGCGCTGCCAAGTGATCCTGGCGCCATTCAAGCATTAGGTCAAAGTATTGGCTACCCTGTTTTAATTAAAGCTTCTGGTGGCGGAGGCGGCCGTGGGATGCGTGTTGTCCATGAGCCTGAAGCATTATTAGAAGCGGTTCAAATGACTCAGCAAGAAGCTCAAGTGGCCTTCAATAATCCAGAAGTCTATATGGAAAAATTCTTAACTCGACCTCGACACATTGAAATTCAAGTGCTTGGAGATGGTCAAGGTAATGCGATTGCCTTGGGAGAACGGGACTGTTCTTCTCAACGTAGGCATCAAAAAGTGATTGAAGAAGCTTTAGCACCCGGCTTGACTGAGTCAGAACGCACCCATATTTATGATCGTTGCATCCAAGCCACCGCAGCAATGAATTATCGAGGTGCTGGCACCTTTGAATTCTTGTATCAAGACGGTGAATTTTATTTCATTGAAATGAACACTCGTGTACAAGTAGAACACCCTGTAACGGAAATGATCACTGGCATTGATATTGTCAAAGAGCAATTACGCATTGCAGCAGGACAACCTTTGAGTGTTCAGCAATCTGACATTACTTATTCTGGTCATGCGATCGAATGCCGAATTAATGCAGAAAACCCAACTACTTTCATGCCTTCACCCGGCACAATTGAAATGTTTCACGCACCTGGCGGCTTAGGTGTTCGTTTTGACTCTCATATTTACCAAGGCTATCGAATCCCACATCATTATGACTCTATGATTGCAAAATTGATCTGTCATGATGTCGATCGCCCCTCAGCCATCAAAAAAATGCAACATGCCTTACAAGAATTAATCATCGAAGGCATTGAAACCAATATCCCATTGCATCAGAAAATTCTTGAAAATGAAACCTTTCAAGCAGGTGGCATGAGCATTCACTTTTTGGAACAATTATTAAATCCTGAAAAGGAGAATCACTGATGCCTTCTTTTAAAAAAGACCCTGTTGTATCCGCACTTAAAACATTGATTCAACAAAAACATTTACATACACAACAAGAACTTTGTGAAAGTTTACAATCTATGGGCTTTAATATCACGCAATCTAAAATTTCCCGTTTGCTAAGGCGTATGAATGTTGTGAAATGCAAAGACGAAGACGGCAATATTTCATATGGCTTACCTCAAGAACCTGCTCCACCTGAAGCACATGCTTTAGTCTCAGATTTAGTGATGACAGTCAGTGCCAATACTTGGCTAGTGGTTGTTCGAACAACACCCGGTGCAGCTTCAGTCATTGCCAGGGTGCTTGACTATCATAAAGATCAATTAAATATGTTAGGCTGTATTGCAGGCGATGATACTATTTTTGTCACGCCCAAAGCAGAACACTCTATCGAAGATTGCTTAAGAGCAATTGAAACCTTATTATTTTAATAGCCTTTAACCATAAAATAATTTAGCCTTGAAAGATAAACTTTTAAAAGAGGCGCATTATGCACGACACCACTGATTCAACTCAAAAACAATCCTCTTGGATCCACCAATTCAGCATTTATTTATTGTATGTTATTTCTATTGCCTCGAGCATTTGTATTGGTATTGATTGTGGGGTCATTAATTATCATTACCTTAATACCTTCTCAAATGCGATTCATACAGTGGTTATTTTAGCGCCGATCAGTGGCCTGGTGCTCAATACAATTCTTTATATGGATGGACAATTCGAAGCTTTTTATACCCTGTTTCAAGAACTGTATGATGCTATTTTCTCTACAAACGAACGATCAGGTTCCGATCTAAACTGGAAAAGCCGCTTCAAATACTATCTAGGATTGTGTTTTACAGTGCTTTTACCTATTGGTTCAAGCCTTTGCATGGGATTATTTACTTATAATGCCTACCTCAATATTGGACAAGGTTTTCCTTTAGTGATCAATCCCATCATCATGATCACGTTTTCTATTGCTTATATGATAGGCACCTTTAGTTTGATGCGAATTTTTGCGATGAAACTCTTATCACCCTGGATCAACCCAAAGATGACAGCGGCTATTATCGAAGAAATTCGTAAAGGAGATACCTCAGTTGAGGCTTTGATGCATAAATCAAAGATTATTCGAGCTGCGTATGCAACAGAAGGCAACCCCAAAGGGGATGAAGGTTATCGGAGAGCCTTCTATCGAATCATTGATAGTTTGAAAAAAAA
>PBNF01000018.1 GCA_002722995.1 Legionellales bacterium
AGTATTTTGACCTTCGTCTAGAATAATAAATGCATCATTTAGGGTTCGACCACGCATGTAGGCTAAAGGTGCAATTTCAATTAAATCTTCTTGCATTAAATGATTGCGATGTGTGGCAGGTAACATCGTTTGTAGTGCGTCATACAAAGGTTTTAAATAGGGGTCTAATTTTTCAGATAAATCACCTGGCAGAAACCCCAGTCGTTCTCCTGCTTCAAGTGCAGGACGAGTTAAAATGATGCGTTTAACATCACCGGCTTCAAGCGCGGCAACTGCACTGGCAACAGCTAAGTAAGTTTTTCCAGTTCCAGAAGCACCAATGCCAAAGTTGATATCATAGGTTTGTAGTTGTTTAAGATAAAATAGTTGACTAGGGTTGCAAGGCATGATGGTGCAACAGGGTGTTTGAATGATGATAGACGGTGTCTCAGTATCTGGGATATGAGTAATGGTTTGAATCTGCAGATAGATGTCATGATGCGTTAAATGAACGGGTTGAGTCGTTAATGCATAAAGCTGTTCGATTAATGTTAGGGAGGCTTGTACAGATTGTTGGGCCCCCGAGATTTCAAAGTCATAAGCACGGTTATGTATTGTGACATTCATTGTCTTTTCAATATAACGAAGATTGGTATCGCACTCACCGCATAATTGAAGAAGGCGTTGATTATCTTGTGGATGAAGCTGAGTCGATTGTGTAAATGTCATGATAGGTTAATTAATCCAATGTTTGGTAAATCAAGTATAGTCAATCTTTAGGCATCTAGGCAAAATTCAGCTTCCAGCGAATGGGGGCGCGCTGTTTTAATTCGCATAGGGTGTAATTGACCAATATGTGATGTGTCACCTATGGCATTAATGATTCTATTATTCTCAGTCCTGCCGATCACTTCTTCAGGTCGATTTTCATTGATTTGAGTAATCAGTACTTGTTGTATTGAGCCTACCATTTGACGTGAGATGGTTTGAGATTGATGATTCAGTAAATCTTGTAATCGTTTTAATTTATCTTTTTTAGAATCGAGTGTTTCAGGATCAAATAAATTAGCTGCAGGTGTTCCAGGTCTTGGGCTATAAATAAAACTGAAGGAACGATCAAAATAAATTGATTTTACTAATGAAAGGGTATCTTGAAAGTCTTGCTCAGTTTCACCAGGGAAACCCACAATAAAGTCAGAAGAAATTGAAATATCAGGTCGTTTGGATTTCAATTTTTCAATTTTCTCTTGAAATAGCTCTACAGTATAGTCACGTTTCATTAAGCTTAAAATTTTATTAGATCCGGATTGAACAGGTAAGTGCAAGTGCGCTGCTAATTTAGGTTCTTCTGCATAACAATCAATCAGTGTGTCAGAAAAGGCAGTGGGATGAGAAGTTGTAAAGCGAATGCGCTCCAAGCCATCAAATGCAGCTAAATAATGAATCAGTAGGGCTAAATCGGCTTCATGGCCTTCAGGGGTTAGTCCTCGATAATCATTAACATTTTGACCCAGTAGAGTGATTTCTTTAATGCCTTGATCAACCAGCTGAGAAGCTTCAACAAGGATATCATCAAAAGGGCGGCTAATTTCTTCACCTCGAGTGTAAGGTACAATGCAATAACTGCAATATTTACTACAGCCTTCCATCACTGAAATTAAGGCGCAAGGCCCATCTGAAGCTCGATCAGGTAGGGCGTCAAATTTTTCGATTTCTGGGAAAGAAACATCGACACAAGGTTTTTGTGTCGATTTGACTTGATCATAGAGCCGAGGTAATTGATGTAATGTTTGAGGGCCCAAAACAATATCAACATAAGGTGCTCTTCGAATAATGGCTTCACCTTCTTGGCTCGCAACACAGCCAACCACTGCTATGATGGTGGAAGGTTTTTTTTGTTTGAGTCGACGCCATCTGCCCACTTCTGAAAAGGTTTTTTCTTGTGCTTTTTCACGAATAGAGCAAGTGTTGACAACAAGCAAATCAGCATCTTCAGGAGATGAAACCTGAGTCATCTGATGAGAATGTTCCATTGCATCAGCGAGACGCTGAGAGTCATAGACATTCATTTGACAGCCATAAGTTTGAATATATAAGGAGGGCATGGATGTTTAACCTTCAAGTCATCAATTCAATAGGATGTTAATCATGATGTTGCTGTGTTGCAATAAGTTTCTTTTAGAAAAAAGCATAAGCTACATGATAAAATAAAACATAATGGCATGAGCGAGAGGGCAAAATGATAATCATCAACGGTATAGGTTGTTGTGGGATGTGTATGATGATAGTCGAGTAAGTAGCCTACAGTATGCTGTAAAAAACCGCCTAACATTACAATCATATTCGTTAAAGCGATTACAGTTGCAGTGAGATGGTTTTCAATTAGATCATGAGCAATTGCAAATACAAGAATCTCTGAGCTACTAAACAGCCCAATTAAGAAATTAAGTAACATTAATTCAGGTAAAGTGTTACTTGATGCGTATAAGAGCAGCACGGAGCATATTAGGGCACCCAGACCGCCTAAAATTAAAAAAGGTTTTCTTAAGTTTAAAACATTAGATAGCCAGCCAAGTAGGGGTCCACCAATAGCCCATCCAATAAAAATCAGTGAGCTTAGTAATGCTGCATGATGTTCTGAAACATGTTTAACATCCATAAAGTAGGGGATAGCCCATTGCCCCGCAAAAAAAGTTGTGGGCGTAAATAAGCAAGCGCCGATCAGTGCATTAATCCAAATTTGATAATGCTTTGCTACTTTGATCATCGAAGCAATGAGCATTTTAAATTCAGCCATGAGTGAGGTTTGATGAGATAGGGCGTGATGATCTTTGATGCAAAAAGCGGTTAGAAGTGTCAAGATGACTCCAAAGCCTAATATAAGATAGATAGATTGATTGATGCCTAGCCATGAAAAGAGTTCAGATAAAACAAATTCTCCACCGACTGCACCTAACATACCCAGTGTTGTTGTCAGCCCTGCTATCAATGCAAAACGCTCTTTAGGTAACCAGTCGGCTGCAATTTTCATGACTCCAACAAAAGCAAAGGCTGATCCAAAACCAACACCAAATCGACCCACTGCAGCTAACATATAATTAGATTCTAAAAAAAACAAATAAGCACCGATTGTGCAAATCAAGACAGAAGTTGTCAGTAAGCGTCGAACTTGATAGTGATCCATCAGTACGCCCACAAATAATTGCATAGGGGTATAAGCCCAAAAATAATATGAGGCCAACATGCCGACTTCTTTGGCAGAAAGGTTAAAAGTTGCCATGAGTTCTTTGGTAGTTAGACTGGGTGTGACTCTTAAGAAAAACTCATACCCGTAAAAGGTTGCAGCAATCAACAGCATCATCCAAATGTAAGTCTTAGAAGGAGATTTAACCAGATTCATAGGATATGCCTTTTTGAATGATAAACAAAAAAACTAAAGCAAGCACAATCATCATGGGACACAACGAAAGTGCAAATTGATAATGTTCTAAAGTGTAGGTGCGTGCTCCATAGGTTGAGGTGTCATGCCAAGTGTAATCAAGCAGTATTCCAACAATAGGCAAAACAATCCAAGTGCCTAACATATTGAGCGTATTCATAAATCCTAAAGAAGTCGCACGGACTGTTGGGGGATGTAGTTCTTTCATCATTGAGAAGGAAGGTAAAAAGCCACTACAAAAGAATCCTGATAAAAACAACGCAGCGCTATTGATCAAAGCATGTGTTGTTGGATAATATAAAATCCAACATAAAGTCAATAGATACGAAAATGTTGTATAAACTAAAACTTTCATTTTCTGCTTTGAGTGGTCTGCACACCAGCCTAAGATGGGCGCGCCGACAGCAAAACCAATCAACATCCAAGAAAGTAATTGTGCGGCAGCCAGTTGAGAAGAAGCCGTAGAAGCCATTAGAAAGGGAACCCCCCATAGGCTTGAAAAAATTAGGAAAGGTGTGTACATCAGCATCGCATAGCACGCGAAACACCAAGATTTTGGATTGCGCATTACAATAGAGCATTGATGCGTCAACCGCAGCGTTTTGCGGGAGGAGTGAAGCTGTTTAAATGTCCGATCTTTAACGAATACTGAAATGACCGCTAATATTCCAATGCCTGTCCAAGTGAAATGTTCAACAATGACACGCCAAGAGTATTGATGAATCAAAAAAGCCAGAGGGGTTTCACCAATTAATTGACCACACATGCCAATCATTAATAAAAGCCCTGTTAGGAGTGAAAATTTTGAAGCAGGAAACCACAGTGCTGCCAGTTGTAGACAGCTCAGTGCCGCAAAAGATGATCCTAGTCCGATAAGCAAGCGACCTAAACCTGCAACATGAAAGTGAGTTGCTTGAGAAAAAACAGCCGTTCCAATAATACAAAGCATGACCGCAAGGATTAAAGGTTTTTTAACGCCTACTCGATCTAGGATAAGGCCAATCGGAATCTGAATGATACCATAAGCAAAAAAGTATAAAGCACTCATGCGGCTGAGCTGAGCCGCCGTAATATTGAAATCGTGCATTAAGGAATGCGCCATCACACCATTCGATACTTGTAAGACGCTTTCGTAAGCGTAAAAGAGGGCTCCTGAAAACCAAATTATCCAAGGTTGGTAGAGGATCCGCATTAATGGCTTAGATTTGAGTGTAGTGTTCACCCCCAAAAATCCTTAATTAAGTCTAATGCAACTCTAACATCATAGAAAAATAATTAACGGTTTTCAAGGAGTAATCTTATTTGAGTATGAAATGATTGAATAATATCTAAAGTCTAAATTTTTAAAGTAAATATATAGCTGAAAAGCTTTGAATCAGTTGAGCCTATGGAGTTTCAAGGAAGCGTCTAGAAATGATCTCAAACCTTTCAAACCTGAATGGTCATTTGTACAATTAAATCCCCTTGATTGAAATAGATCGAAAACGGTACATTAACTTTAAGGAGTGGATTTTTTAGATAACATTTTATGAAGCAAGGTATTCACTTGATTCGGGTTTGCGCGTCCTTTAGAGGCTTTCATTACTTGACCTACAAAGTATCCAAACAGTTTATCTTTTCCAGCTTGATAAGCTTCAAGTTGTGATGGGTTGTTATTTAAAACCGTTTGGATCATAGCAGATAATGTTTCAGTGTCGCTGATTTGGGCGAGCCCCATTGATTCAATTAATTCAATCACACCTTTTGTTGAGCTGAAGAGCTGTGCAAGGATCACTTTACCTGCAGCGCCAGAAATCATATTTTTTTCGATTTGGTCAAGTAATGTTGCAAATGTATCCGCAGTAATTGGGGTATGATGGTGAGTTAGTTCCTTCTGCTTTAAAAGATTTAAATATTCACCGCATAACCAATTTGCAACCGTTTGAGGTGTTGCACACGTTTGAGCCACACATTGTTCAAAGAAGTCAGAGAAATCTGGATCAATACATAAGCGATGAGCTTCTTCGGTTTTAAGTTCATATCGATTCAAAAATCGATCACATTTTGCTTGAGGCAATTCAGGTAATGTTGCTTCTAGAGCTTTGATTTCATCATTGTGTATGCGAACGTGAGGTAAATCCGGGTCAGGGAAATAACGGTAGTCTAAGGCATCTTCTTTAGAGCGCATGGATTGGGTTAAGTTGTTTTTAGAGTCGTAGAGACGAGTTTCTTGTTGAACAGTGCCCCCCGATTCAAGTGTTTCAATCTGTCGCTGTACTTCATACTCGATAGCGCGTTCTACAAACTTAAATGAGTTGATGTTTTTAATTTCAACTCGCGTGCCTAAAGGGTCTTCTTGAGTTTTGCGTACAGATACATTTGCATCACAACGCATTGCGCCTTCTTGCATATTTCCAGTTGAGATATTCAAATAGCGAGCAAGGGTTCGAATACTTTTTAAAAATGCAACCGCTTCAGCGCTTGAGTGCATGACAGGGGCTGTGACCACCTCAAGTAAGGGGATGCCTGCGCGATTTAAATTAATAGCGCTTAATCCCGCTTGTTGGCTATCATGGCTTGATTGCCCGGCATCTTCTTCTAAATGCGCTCGAACAATTTCTACAGTCATTGGGGCGCCGTATGCCATGCTGATATCAAGCACGCCTTGTTTGATAATAGGATGAGCATCTTGTGTAATTTGATACCCTTTGGGTAAGTCTGGGTAGAAATAGTTTTTTCTAGAAAAAATCGTATCTTGATTAATTGAAGCATTGATACTTAAACCAAACAAAATAGCCATATTGACTGCTTCTTGATTCAATGTGGGAAGTATTCCAGGCAGTGCTAAATCTACAAATGAAGCTTGTGCGTTGGGTTTAGCTCCAAATGCAGTTGAAGCTGAAGAAAACAATTTGGATTGTGTTGCCAATTGTAAGTGAACTTCTAGGCCAATGACAATATCCCAGTGAGCCATAAGCGGATTACTCCTCAAAATTTGATAAAGTTGGATGATGTTGATGTGCATCAGTGATGCACTGTAATTGATGTGTGACTTGCAACAATAATTGCTCTTGGAGATGAGGGGCAATCAGCTGAAAGCCCACAGGTAATCCATTTGAAAATCCTGCAGGTGCGGTTAATGCCGGTAGTGAAGCCAAATTTGCAGCAGTAGTATAGATGTCTGATAAATACATGCTAACAGGGTCATTCAGCTTTTCTCCAACTTTGAATGCTGTCGTAGGTGAAGTGGGTGCAAAAATCAGGTCAACTTGATCGAAAGCGCGATCAAAGTCATGTTTAATGAGGGCCCTGATTTTTTGAGCCTTTTGATAGTAAGCGTTATATGAGCCACTGGCAAGAACATGAGTGCCTACAATAATACGACGTTTGACTTCATCCCCGAATGCTTCATCGCGTGTGCGCATGTAGAGGTCTTCAATATTTTCTGGATGATCACATTGATAACCATAACGAATACCGTCAAATCGTGCAAGGTTAGAAGAAGCCTCTGCAGGCGCTAAAATATAATAAATAGGAATCGATAAATTTGCGTTAGGGAGCGAGATGGTTTGAACATTCATGCCCATGTGTTTGAATTGCTCAATAACTTGATTAAGAACGTCTTGAATATTAGGGTCAAGGTCTTTTGTAAAGAATTCTTGAGGTAGACCAATGCGTAGATTGTTAATGGGATCATTAAGGTGTTCGCTATATTGAGGGACAGGTGCATTTAATGAGGTCGCATCTTTTGGATCGTGCCCTGACATTGTTTCAAGCAAAAGTGCACAATCATGGGCTGTTCTAGCCATTGGGCCTGCTTGATCTAAACTTGAAGCAAAGGCTGTCATCCCCCATCTTGAAATACGGCCGTAGGAAGGTTTGATCCCTGTGATGCCGCAATAGGCTGCAGGTAGTCGAATCGAACCCCCTGTATCTGTACCCGTTGTTGCAGGTACAAGCCCTGCCGCAACAGCTGCTGCAGAACCTCCTGAAGAGCCTCCAGCGACATGATCAAGATTCCAAGGATTGTAGCAAGGACCAAAATAACTTGTTTCGTTCGATGAGCCCATGGCAAACTCATCCATATTTGTTTTGCCAAGCATGATCATACCGGCTGTTTTAAGCCTTTCAACACAGGTGGCGTCGTAGGGGGCAATATATTCTGCGAGCATTTTAGAGCAGCTGCTTGTTCGGATGCCTTCTGTTGAGAAAAGATCCTTATGGGCAATAGGAATGCCAAGTAAAGGATGATGGGATTGATGAGTACTTAACAATTGATCAGCGTGTTTTGCTGCATTCAATGCGGATTCAGGGCAGACTGTTACAAAACTGTTGATTTTTTTGTCATATTTTTCAATTCGTTCTAAAAAATAATGTGTAAGCTCTGTACTAGAACAAGTTTTTGATTTGAGCATTTTACTCATTTCAGACAGTGTCAATTGGTGCATAATTTAGCCCTCATCACTAGTTGAGTCAATTACTTGAGGTACCAGGATATGTTGTGTTGTCTCGTTGAAGTGTGGGCAACACTGCTGAAGTGTTGGTGTATGATCTTGAGTGCTGGAAGTATCAGGTCTCAATGACTCAATAGAGCATTGAGGTTGAATGCTCAGATGGTCAATTGAAGTGGTGTCAACTGAATCAAGTAACTCAAACATCTTCAGGATCTGTTGTAACGACTTAAAACACTGCTCATGCTCATTTTCATCAAGTTTAAGTTGAGCTAATTGCTCTAAATTTCTGAGGTGTTCATGTGTCAGTTGTGAATTACAATGCGTTGACATTGAAAGGGTCCTTTGCGTTGTCTTGGATAAACAAGATCTAATGATTTGATTGAAATGTCAATGGGAGATGATTAACTTTGATGGGGTTTTCATCTTTAACGATGTTGAATCATTAAAATTTAAATTGTTTTAATCTAAAGCTTTAGGTAATATGCAAATGATTTTAAATGTTTACAAAGATATCGTTCGGAGTTTTAGCTATGAAGTCATTAATTGAAGTAATTGCTGCACCTTTTCGAGCACCTGATATCTCAATTGATCTAGGCACAGCCAATACGCTCGTGTATGTGAGAGGAAAGGGGATCGTATTAAGAGAGCCTTCAGTGGTTGCAACACGCCGTCAACCTAAACAAGGCACGGAGCGTGTGTGTGCGGTCGGGGTCAATGCAAAAAGAATGTTAGGCCGCACGCCGTATAATATGGAAGCGATCCGTCCTTTGAAAGATGGCGTTATCGCAGACTTTCATGTAACTGAAAAAATGGTTCAGTATTTTATTCGAAAAATTACTGAGAATTCTTTATTAAGGCCGAGCCCTCGGGTATTGGTTTCTGTGCCATGTGGTGCGACCCAAGTAGAGCGACGAGCCATTCGTGAATCTATTATTGGAGCGGGGGCTCGAGAGGTTTACTTGGTTGAGGAACCCATGTCAGCTGCAGTGGGTGCGGGCTTGCCTGTTGAAGAGGCACGAGGATCAATGATTGTGGACATTGGTGGTGGGACAACTGAAGTGGCTATTATTTCATTGAATGGGGTGGTATATGCTGAATCAGCGCGTGTCGGTGGAGATCGCTTTGATGAAAGTATTATCAACTATATTCGTAGAAATTTTGGATCTTTAGTAGGAGAGGCCACAGCTGAAAAAGTTAAACACTCTATTGGCTCTGCTTACCCAGGACAAGATGTTCAGCATATTGAAATCAGTGGTCGAAATGTTGCTGAAGGCATCCCAAGAAGTTTTACCATTAATAGCAATGAAATCTTAGAAGCGTTACAAGAGCCATTGGCGAGTATTGTAAGTGCAGTACGCAATGCTTTAGAAGAAGCCCCCCCTGAGCTGGCTGCAGATATTGCTGACTCTGGAATGGTGCTTACAGGTGGAGGTGCTTTACTCAAAGGTTTAGATCAACTTTTGATGGAAGAAACCGGATTGCCGGTATTGATTGCCGAAGAGCCTTTAACCTGCGTGGCTCGAGGAGGAGGCCGTATTTTAGAAATGCTAGAGCAGTTTCCGGGTGATTTTCTTTCGGAAGATTAGGGTTTGATTCAATGCATCGCCCATATATGTACCGTAAATACTTAGGCTTAATTATATTGCTGTGTGTGATCACAAGTTTTGGAGTGTACTGCAGACAGATGAGCCCTTTTCAAGCCATCAGTGACTATTTTGAAGCGACTTGGGTTAAAGTGTTAGCTGTAGGGGCTTGGCCAGCACGTCATTTAGATCGCATGTATGATCGTTCAAAACATTTTCAAGCGTTGGTATATGAAAATCAAAAACTCCATGATCAAGTGTTGCATTTAAGTGCAGACCTGTATCATTTGAAGGCCATGCAACGTGAAAATATACAATTGAAAGATTTGCTCAGTTCAAGTTCGACTGTTCAGGGGGATTTTGTTGTTGCTGATTTACTCGCTGTGATTAACATTCCAGGAACACTCGAGGTCTTAATTAATCGAGGTAAGCGATCAGGGGTGTACCCTGGGCAACCTGTTTTAGATGCAAAAGGTGTGATTGGTCAGGTAACACGGGTGTATGATCAAATTGCTAAGGTTCAATTGATTCAAGACAAGCGAAGTGTGATTCCTGTTCAATTGGCTTCAACAGGTATGCGTTCATTTATGATTGGAACAGGGCAACCTCATAGACTGCGATTACAAGATTCACAACATTTTGGACAATTGAAAGTGGGAGATGTTTTCGTGACTTCAGGTTTGGGGTTGAAGTTTCCTGAAGGATATCCTGTTGCTGAAGTTGAATCAATTTTAAAAACAGGTCAAGGTATTCAGGTTGCTTTAAAGCCAAAAGCAACCCCTCAATTAGGGCGACATTTTCTATTGGTATGGCCTAGTAAAGCCACATTGGTCAAGCAAGCTCATCAGGTGATGCATCAAGCTTTTTTAGACCAAGCTAAACGTGAATCTTTAACGCATCGGGCTACGAGACCATGAGCTCAATTCAAAGGTTGAAATATTTTTTAGTGGTGGGCGTTTGTTTATTTGGGATAATAGCACCTACCACTTTGGATCATACTTTTTTAATCCCAAACCCTTGTTTTTTAGGATTGATCATGACCTGCTTAATCCGTTCAGCGAAAGAAAATATTATCTTAGCTTGGGGAATTGGCCTTACTCAAGATCTCATTTGGCAGTGTGATTTGGGGTTGAATGCAATACTGTACATGCTGGTTGCATTTATCTTTCAATGTTTGATTCAAAGATTTTTGACGGCATCATTGGTCGTTCGTTGGAGCTTTTTGATAACAATATCTATGATATTTATTTTACCAGGGTTTCACTTTTTTAGATATATTGATGCCTGGGGTTTGTTAGGGTTGATTGCACATGTTTTGATCAATATTTTTTGCGCAATATTAATTCTTTTGATGGTTGGGCGATTAGAGCGTCAAGCTTTAAAGCTATCTTTCTCTTATTATGAATAAACGCTTGCTTCAATTGAACAAAAACAATGGATTGAGAGGGGCTGTTTTTTTGACATACTGTTATGTGTTGATGCTATCTCTTTTCATGATAGGATGGCTTTCCTTAGGGCTTTTATCCCATCATTCTGGTATACTATTTAAACGGTTGAGTCCTGAGCTATCTAAGCAGATTACATGGAAATCTAGTGAGCTTCAATGGGTTCATGGGCGCTTGGTTTTAAAATTAGATTCGGTGTCATTTAATTCAAAAGATCTAGAGGCACAAGGCATTTTTGATCAAATGGTTTTAAGCGTTGACAGTTGGGATAGTCTTCGAAATCATCGCATTAAATTTAGTCACATAGCGCTTCATTCAGGCTATGCTAATGTGCGCTTGATGACCTCAAGTTTTAATATCAATCAAGATGCTCGATCGTTCAGTGTACGGATGTTAAAGAAATTTGATTTTAAAGTAGTTGATTTGTCTAATATACAGCTCAAAACCCATTCAGATGGTATTTTAAGCATTCACAAAATGAATTTAAGGTCCGATCAACGTCATTATGTGATGAGATTAAACGGTGAATTTAAAGCTCAGCATGCACTCATGTTTTCCCTTTATATGGATTTGAAATCTTTAGATTCAGGTATTTTGAAGTTAAATGAATTATCTGCTGCAGTTCATCATGATCGACCAAGATTTAATTTTAAACATTCAAGTTTAAAAGCTCAGTGTATAGATTATCGATTTAAAGCCTATCAAAAAAATAAAGATATATACTTGAGGGGCCTTTTAACAGTTCATGATTTAGCAGATGAAAAAGTGCTATGGGTTCATCAGGCAAAAATACCATTTGAGCTTCATTGGTTAAAGGGCAACACATTTAAATTAAAAGCATTATTAAATCAAGACACTCAATTGAATTGGATTCATTCTTTGAATCAAGATGAAGCCAATGTACATCATTTGAATCATCACACGTTGATTGTGTATTTTAATCGACTGAATCAACTATTCAATCATCCATCAAGATTTTCGTTGAGCTTTATCAAAGCATCTGTGCATTTTCCAATCATTCAATTGAAAGGGGATTTCTTAAAGGGTTATTTGGATGAAATTAGAGGTGAATTTAAGTCAGACGTTTGGCATCATGCGCATCACAGGATTCGCAATCTATCGGGCCATTTTTTGATGCGTTCAGATTCAGGTCGGATTCAATTTGATAAACCCATGGATTTAACATTAATGCCCTTAAATAGTCTTCATGTTCAAGAATGGCAGACTCAGCAATCATTTGATTTGATATGGCGTGTCAAGCATCAGAGGTATCAGATTCGCTTAAAAATACCTCAAATGTGTCATTTAAAAGAATGTGTGGGGCTAGAGGCCATGGGATTGATGTCTTTAGAGCCAACTCTTGAAAGCCAGATTGATTTAAAATTCAAGACATTGAAAGGGCAATCTCTCAGTTGGGCATGGATTCGACCTTGGTTGGCGCTGAAAGGTCACGCAGTGCGTTGGATCAAACACATTCAATCGGGTGATGTGAGTCGCGCTCAGTTAATACTCAAGCAATTTAATGTTAAGACCAATTCGTTTAATCATTTTGATTTCAGGGGTCAGATTAACCATCTCAAGCTTGGCAAATCAAGCTTTGAGATACCCTCAATGGTCAGTGGTGCTGCTCACATAAATGAAAAGTTTCTTGATTTAGACCAAGGCGCTATTCAATTAGAAGGAATGCATTCTCCAATCAAGTTTGATTTGAAATTAGATCATGTTAATCAGAATGATCAACCTTTACGGTTAAGCTCAACTGCAGTGCTCGATGCCGCTCGTTTAAAAGAATTATTAAACTTAAAATTTATTTACAATGCTTCAAAAATTTTTCAAGGGATTCGTTTGGGTCAGGATGGAAATTTTCATGTGACCTTTAATGCTCAAATATTTAGATCAGCACTCCCAATGAAGTATGAATTCAAGTTTGATTTAAAAAGCTTAGATTTGAGTTGGGGGGCTTTAATGCACCTTTCAAAGCTTTCAGGTCAGTTGTTTTTGACTCAAGATGCCCTCTATTCAAAGAATTTAAGCGCTCAGTTGAATCATCAGTTGATTCATTTAATACTTAAAACTCATCATCACATCAATCGTCAAATCACCTTAATGATGCAAGCGCATATTGCACTTCAAGATTGGCTTCATGGGCACATACTTAAAGGTGATCAAATTCAAGGTCAAAGTCTTTGGGTTTTAAAGTTAGAGCATGTGTGGGGGCATTGGGGGCAGCCTTGGCGCTTGAACTTACATTCAAATTTAAAGGGCAGTTTGATTAAAATAAACCATTTAATTCAAAAGTCGATGAGGGTTGAAATGCCGGTTCGATTATCTGGACAGTGGAGTCAAAATGTTCAGAAATATAAAGCACACATTGCTCATTTGCTTGATTTGAATGTGTATTTCAATCAGACAGGGCTTGAAGAGGGTTATCTGAATGTCAGTCATGATGAATCCGAATTAAAACCTGTACCTTATTTGAAAAACCAATGGGTCATGAAAATTCATTTGCCTGATTTGCCCAAAGGATTAGAAGGGTTGATTCATCAGTTCCATCAAGATCATCACGCTTTGATACCCTCTATCCAGTTTGATTTAATGTTTGATCATTTAACTTTAAACCATCAATCATGGGGTGATGCTTTTAGAGTGATGGGAATAAAAAATCATTCGAAATCAACTTTTTTTGTAAAAAGTGATTATATCTCAGGTCAGTTTGAGCGTAGCGCTCAAATGCCCGGCTGGAATGTTCATCTGAACTACCTAGAGTTATTCATTTCAAGGTTAAATATCAGTCCTTCAGCAACCTCTTTAATCAAATCATTGAGTGCACATTTTGATATTGATGTTTTAAAAATAAATGATATTTCAATGCGTAACATTAGTTTTTATTTGAAAAAAACTCGATTGGGTGAATGGTTGATTCAATCTTTCAAGCAAAAAAGCGCTCATGCTCAAATTCAATTGAATGCTTCATTGAGTAGGAAGAAACATTATCAGTTTAATATGAACGGTGATATTCATTTAAACCAAATCACTCATTTTAAAGATTTAGAGGCGGGCCAAGCTATATTGAAATTCAAATTAAGTAGTATATGTGATCACGTGTTAGATTTATTTAAATATTTAAAAGGTTCTGGTCAACTGGTCATTCAGGGTGGACGATGGATTCTGCATGATTCATCTCTTGAATCTAACGTCGGTTTGAGTCGTTTGTTGACTGCTTTGAGCTTAAATGCTTTGCAGCATCGATTATCTTTAAATTTTAATGACTGGTTGGAGTCAGGATTTCATTTTGATCGACTTAGTGCTGATTGGGCATTGGCTCAACAGATTGTATATTTTGATCATATAAAGGTTAAAAATAATTCAGCTGATATTCATGCCAAAGGTTATCTCAATCTTTTCAACGATCAAATCAATGCTGCAGTGTCTATTCAGCCTAAATTAACCGCATCATTACCTGTGTTGACTGCTTTAGCGATTCATCCACCTGCAGGTGCATTGGTTTGGTTGGCCGATCATTTTGTATTGCGTCATTTGCCTAAAATAGATTATTTTAAAATTTCAGGTTTAATATTTAATCCAGTTGTACAGTCTATTAATCAGCCTGTATCAATGGTGGAGCGATGATGAGCGAACTTATTCAAACAGTCAGTCCTATTTTTTTTCAACCACACTTGGACATGGGGCAGTTATTTAACCAGTTAGAGCATATTTCTATGCGAGGTGCTGAGTATGTTGATCTTTTTTTTCAAAAGAATGAGTCAGAAGTTTGGAGATTAGAAGATGGTCAAGTGACTGAAGGAGGGCATGATTTAAATGCAGGTGTAGCAATACACGCAACACAAAGAGCATCTACTGGATTTGCCTACAGTGAAACCATTGATTGGCCCTCAATTCAGAATATCAGCCGTTTTGCATTAGGAGCATTGAATCAGCCCTCGAAGATTAAGCGTTCAAGCCAGCAATATTCTAAACCCCCGAAAAGATGTTATCCAACAGTGACTCAAGGTCACTTATATCCTGCATACGAAAAAATTGAATTGCTGCGATCTATTGATCAGCATGTTCGATCCTTAAGTGATTCAGTAGATCAAGTTTTGATTAAGCTTTCAGTAGAAGATGAGTCAATGTTATTACTGAATAATTTGAATCAATGTTGTGCGGATCAACGCCCAATGATCCGAATGGATGTCACTGCGATTTTATCAGATCGCGGACAGCGAGAACAAGGTCACATTGCTTTGAGTGGACGATATACATGGTTAACATTTATCGAGCAACTTGATCCCAAGAAGATTGCATTAGAAGTGATTCGTTTGGCAAAGCATGGTTTTAAAGCGCGTCCTGCACCTGCGGGGGTCATGCCTGTTGTATTAGGTCCAGGGTGGCCGGGTATTTTATTGCATGAAGCAGTGGGGCACGGCCTTGAGGGGGATTTTAATCGTCAAGGTAGTTCTGCTTTTTCGAATAAATTAGGTCAACACGTTGCCTCTAAAGTGTGCACTGTAATTGACGATGGAACATTGCCACATGCTAGAGGAAGTCTAGTGTTTGATGATGAAGGTGTTCCAGGTCAGCGCAACATTTTGATTGAGAATGGTGTTTTAAAAGGCTATTTATTTGATCGTTTAAATGCAGAATTGATGGGGATGAGCCCAACGGGCAATGGTCGTAGAGCTTCGTATGCAGACCCTCCCTTGCCAAGAATGACTAATACTTTTTTGAACCCGGGGGCGTGGACCTCCCAAGAGATTTTAAATGACGTTGATTATGGAGTGTATTGTGTTAATTTTTCAGGCGGTCAAGTTGACATTACATCAGGTAAGTTTGTGTTTTCTGCGAATGAGGCTTATTTAATTGAAGGGGGAAAAATTAAATGCCCCATACAACCTTTGACTTTAATAGGTGATGGTCCTTCAGTGCTTAAAAAAGTTTCAATGGTGGGGTCTGATTGGGCTTTGGATCCTGGGTTAGGTGTATGCGGGAAAGAGGGGCAATCTGTACCAGTTGGAGTTGGGCAGCCAACAATCAAAATTGATGAAATGGTTGTTGGAGGCAGTCAAGTCAGTGCGAAATCTTAGTTAAATATGCTTGGCTGCTTAGAATCTTTTAAATCTTTTATGTGTAGACCTTGACCTGGCTAGGGATGATTGGTATAAATCTTTATGCATTGGGTATTTTACCCCTCTGGAAATCATTAACAATTGAGGTGATTATGAACAAAAAAGAGCTGATCAAAAGCGTAGCGCAGACATCAGGCCTAAGTACAACAGATGCAGCAAAAGCAGTTACTGCTATGATCGATACCATTTCAGACACCTTGCATGCTGGAGAAGAGGTTAACTTGGTTGGATTTCTTAAGTTAGCAAGACGTCGTCGTGATGCAAGAACAGGTAGAAACCCTAAAACAGGTACAGAAATCACAATCCCTGCTGCTTGGGTTGTCAAAGTGACTGTAGGCAAGTTGCTTAAGGAAAAAGTTAATCAAGGTTAGTTTAAGTTAGTCAACATAGATATCCTCTAGGTTAATATGTTGTTCTTGGGTACTTAGCTCAGCTGGTAGAGCGTCGCCCTTACAAGGCGAATGTCGGGGGTTCGATCCCCTCAGTACCCACCATCCGGTAGGAGTGGTAGTTCAGTTGGTTAGAATACCGGCCTGTCACGCCGGGGGTCGCGGGTTCGAGTCCCGTCCACTCCGCCATTTAAATTAATGTTTGAAATAGTAAAAAATAAAAAAAACAATCTAGTAAAAATTATATTATTTATCATCATCGTTCCTTTTGCTTTTTTTGGAATTGATTCATATTTCAGAGACAGTGATTCTAGTTTTATTCTTTTTAAAATAGATAACAACAACCAAGTAACATTTGCTGATTTTAGTAATTACTATGACAATGTTGTTAATGACTTTAAAAGTAGGGTCAATATGAATGATTCTGGTATTAGTGAATTTCTTGAATCCTATGAATTTAAAGTTTCTGTTTTAAACCAACTTTTAAATGACCGAATTTTATATCAAATTGCCTCAGATTCTAATTTTAAGACAAGTGCATTACTTGTCGACGAATATTTAAAAAATATACCTGGTTTTTTTTCTGAAAATAATTTTGATCAAA
>PBNF01000019.1 GCA_002722995.1 Legionellales bacterium
ATTGTCCAATATTCCCCACTGCTGCCTCCCGTAGGAGTCTGGGCCGTGTCTCAGTCCCAGTGTGGCTGATCGTCCTCTCAGACCAGCTACAGATCGTCGTCTTGGTAGGCCATTACCCCACCAACAAACTAATCTGACGCAGGCTTATCCTAAAGCGCCAGGCCCGAAGGTCCCCGGCTTTGCTCCGTAGAGATTATGCGGTATTAGCCTAAGTTTCCCTAGGTTGTTCCCCACTTTAGGGCAAATTCCTACGCGTTACTCACCCGTCCGCCACTCGCCATCATTTTTTCCGAAGAAAAAACATGCTGCCGTTCGACTTGCATGTGTAAAGCATGCCGCCAGCGTTCAATCTGAGCCAGGATCAAACTCTTCATGTCAAAGTTGCGTGACCGAAGTCACAATTTTTTAGCATGCATCCGAAGATGTCTGCTTGATTTCCTGGCTACTCAAAGTATTGTGTGTACCCACACGAATTACCATTTGGTTGATCACTTGTTAAAGAACACCCTATTTGAGGGCAGGTCTCCATTCTATCCATCTAGACGTCATTGTCAACATTTATTTTTAATTTATAAAAGTTTAATTCACTTCACTGGGTACGGTACTCTCCTCAGCCCCTTTCAAGCATACTTTATCTAAACCCAGCCTTTATTTGACTTATGCTTCAACTGACAACATGGCGCGTTATGATAACCTTTTTAATTATTGCGTGCATAACCGATTGGATGATTTACATACGCCCCAATCACTTAAAGCCCCTCATTCATTTAAATCTAGCACAACACATGGCAAATCAACTCAAAGCCATTCAAGATCTTCCACCTGGATGGGTTCAACTTCAAACGGTATCTTGCAATACACAATTTTGTAATATTCAAGGCTTAATCAATGATCCTAAACATTTAGAGCAACTCCAAGCGCGACTCCATGCGCTTTATCAGTGCAGCTTGCACTCAAAAAAACTTCAACCCCATCATTCATTCAGCTGCCAATATACTCTATCATGAAAAAACTTAACCTCTATTTTATTTTGATTTACCTGAGCATACCCTCCCCCCAAATTCAAGCGACCTCTTTGTGCACTCATACTATGATTCAATCGATCAAAGAGGAATTCAAACTCAAAGAGGCCTCGTCTGAATCCATTCAAGCAGCACTCAATCACTGGAGGCTACATCTAAATAGACTGAGCCACCACCCGTGCCATCACTTGATACAATCTATTCAACTCAAACATTGCACTCAACATACACATCAAGCTTGCTTGTCTATTGATTTTGATTCCCCTCATGGAGCTTAAAATGACCAAATACGTCCTACTCTTTTTTATGACAACCCTATCGATCAGCCATGCAGGCTCAACCAATCCTTTTCTCCCCCTATGGGCTCAACACTGCTCATTTGAAACCGTCACCCTCAATGAAACACTCCCTTTAAAAACTTTAATTCAAACCTGGGCATCAATACATCATGAAAACCTTATCATCTACGAACCATGCCCAAACCCTTTGCGCATGATTCAAGCCCATCAATTACCCTGGAGCTCAGTCATCCACACCGCACTTCAAAACACCTCAACAACCCTCAAAAAAGAGGGCTCTATTTGGACACTTCGACCTTCAACATTAACCACTCACTGGGTACCACTCCAATTTACATCACCTGAAAAACTTTCAGATTATACGCAACATTTGAGCCACCATTTTCCCAAAAATACGCTACAAGCCGACTTAAAACTAAAAGGACTTTGGATCACCACAACCCCAGATCAATTTCGTATTATTCAGAAGCAATTGAATCGCATTGACACTCCAACACCCAGCATTCAATTCGATATTACCCTTGCAGAAGTTGAAAGTGAATGGCTTAAATCTTGGGGCATTCAATGGCTTAAAAATCATAAAAATCCAAACTCAATTTTAAATGATTTATTTTCAGCATCCAGCTCGCTGTCTGCACTATGGCCCCACCAACTCACTGATCACCTACTGCTAAAACAATTACTGTCCACTCTGAACAATAACACACACCATAGCTTAATTGCGCACAGCCATTTACGAACCAATAATGAGCACCCCGCAACCATTGAATCAGGATTGATCGTGCCTTATTTAACAAAAGATAGCCGAAATCGTAATCAACTCTTATTCAAACCTGTTCAATTGTCGATTCAATTGATCCCTCACTTAAAAATGAACTCACACTTAACGCTGTCTGTTGATATCACCCATGATCGATTACAAAGCGCCCATGAAGACAACACCCCCCCAATCATTGAATCAAATCACCTCAACACCACCCTAAATACCCAACTCGGTCAACTCATGATGCTGTCTAGCTTAATTTCAAGTGATGCGCACCATAGCAAGAATCAACATACCCCATTCGCCACAATCCCCCTACTCGGCCAATTATTTGAAAGCCGATACCACAATGAATCTAATCGACACTTACTGATTTTTATTCAAGCCACACTGAACCCTCAGCACACCTCTCCAAAACATACTCAACGCAGATACAAAAAAGCCCGCATGTATGCGGGCTCAAATGATTCACATCTTCTTAAAAAGAAGCTTTTAATCCCAGCACCCAAACCTTAGGTCGCAATACACGTGCAGTCAAACCCCCTAGTAATTGGCTGTATTGAGCATACAACTGAGCATGCTGATTAAAGCGTACACTATACTCAAAGGCAATATGCTCTCTTGTGTAGAAATCATCCGCGTGCTCATATGTCATGCGTGCAGCATGGTCTAGACCGGCTATATCATAATGATACCCTAAATCAACTTCCCATAGTTTAATATGACCTATTTCCAGCCCCTGATTCATAAAACGACTTGCTTTTAAATAATTCACATTCAAATCAAAGTTCATTGGGAGACTTAAGGCTAGATGCCCTAAAGCACCCGAAACATTTGGCTCGTCAGCCCAAGAGGAAATTCTACTTCCACCGTTAAAATATGGACTTCGCCCCACAATCGTTTCTAAATTAGTGATATAATTTAAATCTGCTGACAAACCAACACCCGGCATCAAAGACCACTGATTAAAGCCAAATTTAACAGCGCCTTGATGATTTTTAGCAGCACTCGCAAGGTTTCCACCAAATTTTGTTACTCCATTTTCAGTCCAACCTGATAATGCTAAAAACAAACCATTTGAACCTATCCAACCCAGCTCAACATGAGGCTTATTAAGCTGACTAAATGCCTGCATCATATTCGGCAATAGCGCATATGGATGAGTGTAATGACCAAAATTAATATATCCCTGACCTATCCTAAAATATAAGGGACTTTGATCAAAATGCGCATAACTCAGCATCGCCTCATCTAAACGCAACGAAGCACTTTGCATAAAATCGAGACTAGTCAAAGCCATGTCCCGCGGCACTAAAGCCAAACCTGGAGGGTGAAAACCATCCCCTGACCAAGCATAACTCAACGTAGTTTTAAAACGCCACGCTCCACCTACTTTTGCATCAGCCATTAAGGCTGTACTGAAAAGGTCAAAATGCTTTAGTTGCTGACTTCGATCTTTTGATTGAAAATAACCTAAATCAGAAACACCAGAAATCCTAACACCCTTAACCCAACACGGGCTCGTCGCAGAACGCAGGTTCAGGCCATTTCCATTTAAAAAAGTTTCGCTTTCAAAACCACATATGCCCATGCCAGATGCAGAAGGAGCGGCGCACCCAATCGCACTTGCCAAAAAAAACACTGAGCCAATGATACGCTTCATGACACATCCTTATGAAAAATTAAAAGCTTAACTCAAAAAAATAACTCTCGCAATGCTTCAATTAAAATCATTCAACGAAAGATAGCAACACCTAAAAGGCCATCTATCATTAATCAAAACATAGAGCACTTTTTACTTAAAACATGACCCAGATCAATAAAAATGAGAACCCCATCCTAAAAGATCAACACCCTGATCATCTGGATATCACTCAACAATGCGCTCCTATACACAACACACTGATTCAGACTCCATCCATGATTGATTCAAGAATAAACTAAAGCACAATTGAATCATTCACTTGAACAGAACTCAGCCATGCTCAGCTGAGCCGCTGTTCAATTACACGGCACAAACCTTCACACCCCATACACAGATCTATTTTATTTGAAATATCGCCCCAATCAGAACACTCAAATCACCCCAACTGATACCTATTTCAAAACTAAAGCCCTGGCCACTAATAAAGCGATGACTGCCTTCATCGATCTTCTAAAAGCTAATACTTCAACACGAACCCAACGAGAAAGTTACTTAAGATAAAAAGCTAGCCCCCCCCCCCTAACACCACAAGAAATAGCACAGCTTGCTAATCAATCCCTATCTGTAAAAGGCAGATATATTAGACAAAAAAAAAGCCTGCAAAAGCAGGCTTATAAAATCAGAGTAAAATATGAAAGATCTTAGAAAGAACCTTTAACACCAACTAACCAAGCTTTAGCTGAGCTAGCAGTTGCTGCACGTTTTTCCATCTTCACATATTGAGCATAACCTTTTACATTTGGCGCTAAATCAACGTCATAGTTGACTGCCCAACGATGTTTCCATGCACCTTCAGAGCTACCTTCATAACTTGCTGAAACTGCGTGCGCATAACCTGCTGCATGCATACCATACCCAAGGTTCACACCCCAAACACTTGTTTCTGATGAAGAACCAATAACAAGATCCTTAGAAGCCCTGAGGTAAGTTGCACCGGCTTTAACACCACCACGAAGGTCTGCATTTAGCTCAGCTAACATACCTGCTACGTTTTTCTGATCTGCGGCATCACCACTACCATAAGCACTCTTGTTCAAAACAGTTTCTAAGTTAGTGATGTATGAGAAATCACCTGACAAGCCTACACCTGACATGATGTGACGTTGATCAAATCCAACTTTCATCGCACCCTGATGTTTTCTAGCTGAAATTATTGGGTTGTCTTCCATCCAGCCAGAAGCTGATGCATGCCAACCTTGACCTGACACTACACCTAACTCTATGTAGTTTTCATTCAATTGACTCATGTATTGAGTCAGTGTTGGAAGCACTGCATAAGGGTTACTGTATGAACCGAAGTTAACATAACCTTTACCTACTTTAAAGTACATTGGAGTACGGTCTGAGTTACTGTAAGTGACTAATGCCTCATCCATGTTCAAGGTTTTAGAATCGTCAAAATTTGAATTCACAGCACCTGTTTGATAGTTAATCAGTGATTTTCCTGTTTCATTGTCACCAATCCAAGCGTAATCTGCAACGCCTTTGAAAGACCAATTTGAGTTGATCTTAGCGTCGAACACAAGACCGGCAGCAGTTAAATCAAGACCCTTTGAAGGTGATCCACCTGCTGTCTTAGCATGCGTGTAAGCAAAATCACCAAATCCGCCTAATTTTACTTTATTGTGCCAACATGTACGTGAAGTCGAACCCGACACTACGCCATTTCCGTTCATTGTTGCTTCAGCAGCTGTCATGCTTGTAGGCATTCCGCAACCTGCAGGTGCAGATTTGTGCTGAGCGTGGCCATATGCAGCGAAAGCAGGCCCAACTAGCCCTGCTGCTACAACTGCCAGTACAACTGGTTTAAGTTTCATGCTCATCTCTCCTATTCATTAAAAAGCAACTGACAAATGAGCTTCAATTGTCAGCACTTCATTTTATACCCTCTGCGCCAAATCAGATGGGTTCTGATGGAAACCAGACTATCTCGACCTATTTCAGTTGTCAACACTAAAAAGCTTTAAAATTCAAACCAAATGATTCACTTTTATTTGAACCCATAACCATTAAGCAACCCAAAAACCTAAAGAACAACAAACTATCAGGAACTTACTCGCCCACCATCTCTGAAAGATGCGCACCTACTGCTGCTTGTGTTGTAACCAGCCCTGCATCACCTTTTTTCCAGTTAGCTGGGCACACTTCGCCGTGCGCTTCATGAAACTGGAGTGCATCTAAGACTCGAATAAACTCATCAATATTACGACCTAATGGCAGATTATTCACAATTTGAGCCTGAACAACACCGGCTTGATCGATAATGAATGTGGCTCGAAGGGCCACACTGGCATCAACCGCTTTAACCCCATAAGCTTCACAAATCTCATGAGACAAGTCACTGACCATGGTGTACCCTACTGGACCGATACCCCCCTGATCGACCGGCATTGCTCGCCATGCACTATGTGAGAATTGCGAGTCTACCGAAACAGCCAACACTTCAGCACCTCGAGCCGTGAAAGCTTCAAGCTTTTGGTTTAACGTCACTAATTCTGTTGGACACACAAAAGTAAAATCAAGTGGATAAAATACGATTACCCCATAACGACCTTTGAGCAAATCACTTAAACTGGCTGATGATTGAATTTCTCCAGAACCTAGCACAACAGGTGCTATAAAGTTGGGCGCAGCACGTCCCACTAATGTTAAAGGGTTCCCTTTGCTGTCAGATGATTGATTGGAACATGTCATTTAAAAGTACCTCCATACAGAATATAATACGCTTTACATCATAAACGATGCACTATTATACCCTAAATACCCCCTTAAAATCAATCCAGGCTTTTAACCCTTGACCTTGCTTTGGATCTACGATAGAACTGCACTTATTTATTGTTTTAAACACGGAGTCACTCTATGCCCACATTCGCCTTGCCTCAATTACCTTATGCAATGGATGCCTTAGCACCTTATATTAGCCAAGAAACTTTAGAATATCATTATGGCAAACACCATACCACTTACCTCAATAAACTCAATGAACTCTTAGTTCAAACCCCTTCAACGGAAAGAACACTAGAAGGTTTAATTCGATCAACTTCAGGCACTTTATTCAATCAAGCGGCTCAAGTATGGAATCACACGTTTTATTGGGAATGCTTACAACCGCCACAAGGACAACAACCTTCAGAGACGCTACGTGCACGCATTGAAGCTCAATTTGGAACCCTTGAAGATTTTAAAGCGCAATTTAATGCTGCCGCACAAGCCTTATTTGGCTCTGGCTGGGTTTGGTTAACTTTAACACAAGATCAGACTTTGACACTGCGATCTACGCGTAACGCCGACACCCCATTAACTGACCATGAAACCCCTCTTCTCACCTGCGATGTCTGGGAACATGCTTACTACATCGACACACGGAACCAACGCCCTCAGTATCTTGAAAATTTTTGGACCTTGGTGAATTGGGACTTTGTAGAACAACAATACACTCAGCCTTACACGTTCCCTAAACCAACTGAGTGACTCCATGATGACCTGTTAACTCAGATTTAATCTGAGTTAACAGGCCTTGTGATCCAATCAAATCGTTAGCATGGACACCTTGGTTTATTGAATTTTGCCTCAAACTATTTAATCATATCATTCTTCATAGTCATCACAATTCGTGCCCTTAGTATTGAAACCTTAAGCTTTCTTTAAGCTTTATTGGTTAAGGTGTGAAACTTATCATCATAATAAAGAGCTCAATCATACATCAATCAAAGATACTTACTAAACTACAAGAACAATACGATGATCCCTAACAAGAAGCGCTCTAGATGTTCTTAAAAAAGTTTGTCAATATACAGCACCTTATTCATAACCATCTTGCTTTTCAAACTTTTGCATTCAACCCTATTGAGCTGAACAATTGACGCAACCACTCAAAAATTAAAACCTGATCATTTAAATGACGTTCAGCCGCTGCCATCTAAAAACCGTATACAAGCTTGACCTTCAACCACAAACCTTCTTAAAGTTTTTGTTTAAATCACTTGATCAGGGACCCAAATGATGTCCCCAGCTTCAAAGGTCCGCAAACATTGATACAATAGAAACTGCAGCCTTTGCAGTGCACTTGCCCACCACACAGCTATCCAGTGAGGCTTCATCAACCTGCAATTAAAAAACGACAAATGAAGATTGAAACAAACATTCCCACCGCATCTGCAATCAAACCGCATGCAATGGCATGCCGTGTACGCCGAATGCCCACTGCACCAAAATAAACCGCCACCACATATAACGTGGTTTCAGTACTGCCAATCATGGTTGCCGCCATGTGTGCAATCATGGAATCTCCACCCTGGGCACGAATGATATCAACCAACACTGCATTAGAAGCAGCCCCTGAGAAAGGACGTGCTAACATCAAAGGCAGCAAATCAGGGGGCACACCCATTGCATTGAGCACAGGTCCTAATCCTTGAGCCAATAATTCAAATGCCCCAGATGCACGTAACATGCCAATGGCCACCACCATACCCACTAAAAAAGGCACAATACGTAAAACAACATTAAAGCCTTCTTGTGCACCTTCTACAAAGACATCAAATACCTTAATTTTTTTAAAAGCACCGACACAGGGAATTCCCGCAACAAAACTAAGAAATACAGCACTTGAGATCCAATTGACTAACTGCATCACGACCCCTGCTCTGAAGTGCCAGATGCAGTAGGCTCAAGCTTGAACCATTTAGAGCCTTGCAACCAAAATACAGCAGACAAACCTACAATACTTGAAATGATAGTGGCTAATAAGGTGGTTACCACAATGTCATAAGGGTGTTGTGCCCCCCCAGTGGCTAAAAAGGCAATGCCCGTAGCTGGAATCAACTGAACGCTGGACGTATTGATCGTAGCAAACATACACATTGCATTGGTGGCTACACCTGGCTGCGTATTCAGACGATTGAGAGACTCCATCGCTTTGAGGCCAAACGGAGTAGCGGCATTTGACAACCCCAGCATATTGGCTGCAATATTGAGCAACATGGCACCCATCGCAGGGTGATCTGGCGGAACCTCTGGAAATAAACGCCTCAAACAAGGCTGAATGACTCGAGCTAACCCACGAATAAAACCCGCCTCTTCAGCAATATTCATTAACCCTAGCCAAAAAGCCATCACGCCTCCCAGCCCTAATGCCATTTCAAATGCAGCTTTAGCGGAGGCAGTGATTGAGGTGACTAACGCATCAACATGCCCTGTCATCACAGCGCAAATCACTGACACCAACATCATTCCAGCCCATAATACACTTAGCATGCCTATTGTCCATTGATCCGTGAGGTTTATCATATCGTCTTTCGATCGATTAAATCCAGTTTATTCCATGTATTTTAATTGATCACATGATACGATAGGGCGTTTAGAACAAGGCTTAAAATACTCATGCGCAATATTCGACACCTATTTTATCTACTGACCTTTCTAAGCTTGCCCATACAAAGTGCATGTCCATCCTCTACAACTCTTCACGAACAGCGTATCATTGAAATGAGTCAAACTTTGTTAGGAGCCCCCTATCAACTTGGCCCACTTGGAGAGGGGGTGCCCGATTCAATCGACCCTCAACCACGTAATCGAATGGATGTCTTTGATTGTGAAACATTTGTCACCACCACATTGGCACGGGTACGGGCTCAATCTTCTCATACCCCATTATACTGGATGGATGCTTTACGTTATACCCCCCCACATGAACCTAGTTATTTAATGCGCAACCATTTCACAAGCCTTGACTGGAATCCTAATGCGCAAGCTTTGGGCTTTATCAAAGACATCACCCCTCAAGTGATCGATGCTCATCATGCTTCATTATCACGCACCGCTTACGCCCATATTGATCGAGGGCAATGGCTGAAGCAGCAACACCCTCATCATACTTTCACACAACACCCTGAGCACTTAAGGCCTAAACGATCCTCCATCACTTATATTCCACTTCATCACTGGATCACTCGCGCAGGCATTTTAAATCAAAGCCTATTAAACCAACTGCCTGCTATCACTTTGGTTGAGTATGTTCGCACAAATTGGACCCCTCACCCTACATTTGGCACCCCATTATTGGTCAGTCATATGGCTTTTTTAATTCACACTCAAGCCGGTTGGATGATTCGAGAAGCCTCTAGCCGAATGGGCAAAGTCTCAGACACCCCGCTACTCACAACCCTAAAACGACTCAAGCTCACGCCGCACCTAGCAGGCCTGCATATTGAAAGCCTTCGTGCACCGTAATCTGTGGTCAGCCAAAGCACTTAACCTCTACGCCCATGATGCAAGACAATCAAGCGATGGAACAGCCCGCTTGACTCATCAATAAAGTAGGTGATTTAAATTATTCTTCAGAATTATTATGAGAAAAAATAATTGAAGAATCAGATTCTCTTGCTTCATATCCGCTCACGGCTAAAGAAACTATACCCCTTCTTTCGGAAACAGCTGCGTGTTGAATGCTTAGACCTTGTGTCTTCATTTGAGATGGTGCTTGGGGGCAATGGAGCCTGATACCACTTGATGGTCTAGCGGGTGTGCTTTGTGCTTGTGCTGCTTGTGCTGCTTGTGCTGCTTGTGCTCTTGTTGTGACCGGCATCTCTTTTTTCTCCTAGTTTAAATTTCTATGGTGTTTGATTGAATAATGTTCTAGGATTCAACCTGCCCATATTCCTCGAAGGTTGTTCTTGTTTCATTGGCGCATCTGGACATGTCTTTCCTGCTGGAGATACAACATGATCCGCCAAAGCAGAAGCTCCTTCTAGTCCTACAAACGCCAAGAATTCATCCATCGTCATAGATGGATCTGCCCCATCCGCTACTGCTGGAGATGATCCATCCATTGCTAGCGAAGATGCTTGTACTTGAACTGGTTGACCCTCTAGACTGAAATAACTATTCTCTCCAGTCTCTGCTAAGAGATCTTGCGTTAGACTTGTTGGATTTGTTGTTGGCATAAAAAACCTCATATGATGTGCTAAGGGATGAAACTATATAATGACTGAAACCATGAATCCTTAAGAAAAACTTAAATAATTGATATATGATGACCCGTTGATTCAAATTCAAGCATGATCATACCTGAACCAATTCAAACACCGACCCTTTGAGTCATCAACTCATTCATCTTAACGGTTCATTAGGGTCAATCTCTTTGAAGTTTTATGCAATGAGTAGGGTATGAAATCACGCTTAGCTGAGCCCTTTTAAAAAAATCTCACATCGAGCTTATCAAAGATCAATGCCTTCCTAAGCTTCTATTTTTAAATCAGGCTTGTGCTGAAATACTGATGTTTTAAAGCAACATCACTTGAACCAATCACCCCATCATCTATTGAAAACAGCTCAGCCCATCACAGATCTATTTTTAAATGCTACCCACTTCACAGCTTTCAATCAGTTTATCCATTCAGACCACCAAGATCACCTCAAGCACTTTTAACCTATTATATGGCCTATCATATCTGATCGCACACCACTCGTACTGAATGAATCCCGAGCCACTCGAGCAGGGGTCGACTTGTTCCTTTATGGCTCAATACGTTGTTTCAAAAATGATTCACAATTGAAATCACACCCTGTTAAGATCTGATATCCAGTCATTCTGATGAACTGAAAACAGCGAGCAAGTGATTGAAATATTTCCGGATCAATTCTAACATTCAGCTTAAAACCACAGTGAAGGTTAACACAACAAGATTGAGCATTGGATGATTGGTCGATAGGCTTTCTTTTAAGATGAGCCCCCTACAAAATTTGATGACATTTAAAATGTGATCTGTGCTGCAGGGGGCTCTTGACTCAATGATATTGAGAGATGATCTGATGGACTTTCAACATCTATCCATCGATCAATTCAATCGTATTAATTTGGTCCATTTTGATTGAATTGATACATTAAATTTGCTGGAGGCAATTGCCCTTGAGGTTGAGCAAATGCTGGAGGTTGAACCGGGGCCCCAGGCGCTTCAGTTTCTGCAGATTGATCGAATTTGAAAATTAAATTTATTTGAGAAGTTGCTAGGTTATGACGATTTGTTACTTGAGGTTTTCTGGGTGGATTCGGTATTGGCATGGTTGTATTCTCCTTAAGAAAGGTTATTGAAAAACATGCAATGTAATGTTTAACGCTGTTCAAGACCTTAAAGAAAACTTAAAAATATCATTTAATATAAAATTGATTGAATATAAAAAACTTGAATATCACTAGAATTTGTAGAGTTTGTCTCCTCAATCCCCTTCATTAAAGTTTTATGATCGATCTAGAGACCAGGATCAAACGCATGCCTGTCAAATGAGCCTCAAGTTTTTAAGATTAAAACAATGGAGATCACTCAACTCGACTTAAATGCTTATCTGAAACTGATTATTCGCCTGATCCATAAAGCCCTCCCAGCACCATCGGCTGACGCGCACCTGTCACTTGGCATAAGTTTAAAGCATGATGCTCAATTCGCTGTTGTGCTAACCAGGCAAATGCAGCCGCTTCAATCACATCAGGCGCCCAGCCTAAATGCTCAATTGAGTGAATCTCTCGCGCTTGATTTAAAGTTTGCAGCGCTGTCATCAAGGTCAGGTTATGCACCCCACCCCCACACACCCAAACAGGCACAGCCTTTGAAACACAAGCCTCTAAGCCTTGTGTAATACTCCAAGCTGTTAATGCCACCAATGTGGCTTGTACAGATTCTGGAGACACTTTCGGATGGTCCTTCAAGCTGGATTGAATCCAATTTAAATTAAAATATTGGCGACTGGTGCTCTTTGGACAAGGGGCCTTAAAGTAAGGATCGTGCTGCCAGTGCGCTAATAAATCATCATGCACTTGTCCGGTTGAAGCCCACTGCCCGTGCCGATCATAGGGTTGCTGTTGATGATGCTGAATCCAAGCATCCATCAAGACGTTACCTGGGCCTGTATCAAAACCTAATAATGCTGCCTGGGACCATGCACTAAGGTTCGCCATCCCTCCAATATTTACACAAGCACCCTCTTCACTCAACTGAGGTCTTAATCGCTGGCATAAGTATTGATGGAAAGCCGGGACTAAAGGCGCACCTTGACCACCTGCAGCAATATCAGCACGCCTAAAATCAGATACCACAGGACATCCAACGGTTGCTGCAATGATATTGGGGTCTCCCAACTGAAGACTGCTTTTAGAATGAATAGGATCATGAAATCCTGTACTTCCATGAACACCGATCGCTTGAATACACTGACGATCAATGCCTGCTTGAGTGATCAAATGCTCTGCTGCCTCAGCTAAAAGATACCCCATCTTCACATCCAGTGTAATATACGCTTCAAAGCCACCGGATTGATCCATTGAAAACTCTAAAATAGCTTGGCGGATTGTGGTCGATAACGGCACTGTACATGCGTCTATGAGAGTACAGTGATGTCGGTCTGAATCAATTAAAGCCGCATCAATACCATCTGTACTGCTGCCAACCATTAACCCTAAAAATACCGGCATTAATGTACACTCAACTCATTGAGATGTTGAACCCAAGCTTGAAATTGACTTCGATGCTTCAGACTCAATCGATGCGATTGAGGCAATTGAACGGTCATGGGATTCACGGCTTCTCCATTGATTCTAAATTCATAATGGCAATGAGGCCCTGTTGCAATGCCTGTTTGACCGACATAACCAATCACTTGCCCTCGCTGCACTGGAGCACCGATTCGTTTTGAGATGTTAGCAATTTTAGATAAATGGCCGTAAATCGTTCGATACCGTGCACCATGTTTTAAAATCACAACTTTTCCATACCCCCCTTTCACGCCTGAATATACAACCTGGCCCGCACCCGTTGCATGAATAGGCGTCCCCGATGGGGCGGCTAAATCAACCCCTAAATGAGAACGCCATCGATGAAATACAGGGTGCCATCGACTTTTTTTAAAGGAAGAACTGATTCGATAATGGTCTAAAGGCGTCCGATCAAATGCCAGTTGTGTACTGATGCCTGCATCATCATAAAAACCACTGATTCCTTGATTATCTGTAAAATGTATTGCCCGCTGACACTGTTGTTTACGACATACTTTTGCGTCTAATAATTGATAATCGCCTTGATTCATCTGCTCAGGCGCTTGATACATTAAATGAATCTGATCTCCTCGATGAATTGCATGATTAAAATCAATGCGGCCCTGTAAAGCTTCTATCAACTGAGCAATGACACTGGTATGGACATGTGCACGATCTGCTGCACCATAAAGGGTATGCTGAATGGTTAAAGTCGCTTGTTGAATCGCTTGATGTTGTGGGTGATGATCTAATCGAACATTTAAATGACCTTGCTCATTAAATACCACCCAAGTGCTGGTTGCATCGATCGGGATACGCATCGACAACACTTGACGTCCCCGCACGAGCATTGATAAGCGTTGGCCAGGTTTTAAATGATGGATCACTTTTTTGAGTTCAGCTCGACGCATCATTTGACGAATCAAAGTGGGTGACCACTGACGTGACTTAAAAATATGCGTCAAATCATCTCCAGCTTGAATCGTCACATGGTGCCACCGGCCCCCAACTAACCAAGCTGAAAGGGTATCTGAATGCCGACTTGCCCAGGCTACCGCCAACAAACTAAACATTAAACAGAACCCTACAATGATGCGATGCTTTATTGTTCTAATCACACTGACCTTTTAACCTCGCTTGATAATGATAAAACGCTGACACACAGGACAGTGGATAATCAAATGAGCTATCAGTCTACCTGCCCAACTCCATAGGGTCAACCTACAAACCGCTCCACTGAGATAAAGCCAGTGCACTCATTGAACCTCTTTGCTTGTTTTCCCTATGAAAAACTTGCCCTATCCCAAGGAGATCATATACCATGGGCTCAATAACAGGAGTATCACTCTATGTCCCAATCTATTGATGACGCCTTTGATCAACTCATGCAAGGCACTGCACAAGTTCTACCCGAATCTGGTTTAAGAACCCTCCTAGAAGCTCAGCGCCCGTTGCGCGTTAAAGCTGGGTTTGATCCTACTGCAGCTGATTTGCACTTAGGCCATACTGTGTTACTGAATAAATTGAAAACCTTTCAAGACCTAGGACATGAAGTGATCTTTTTAATTGGTGATTTCACCGCCATGATTGGAGATCCAACGGGGAAAAATATCACACGTCCCATGCTAACGCCTGAGGATATTCAACGCTTTTCAAAAACCTATCAAGAACAAGTGAGTCATTTTTTGGACCTTGATCGGGTGCATATTGCTTACAATCATAGCTGGTTAAGTACTTTATCTGCCGCTGATTTAATTCGATTATCAAGCCATCAAACCGTCGCTCGAATGTTAGAGCGTGATGATTTTTCTAAGCGTTATGCACAACAACAGCCCATTGCCATTCATGAATTTTTGTATCCTATTCTTCAAGGCTATGATTCGGTACATTTAAAAGCAGATATTGAATTGGGTGGTAATGATCAACTCTTTAATTTATTAATGGGCCGTACTTTACAAGCCGCACATGAACAGCCACCGCAAGTCATCATGACCCTCCCCTTGCTAGAAGGGTTAGATGGCAATAAAAAAATGTCTAAATCTCAGGGCAATACCATTGATGTCCAAGGCTCACCTGAAGATAATTTTGGCCGCATCATGTCCATCAGCGATGATTTAATCTGGCGTTATCTGACGGTCTTAAATATATTGCCTTGCTCGCGCATTGATGCTTTGAAAGCTGAAGTCAAAGCAGGTTTAAACCCACGTGATGTTAAATTACAGCTCGCCCATGCGTGTATTGCTCGACTGCATGGCGTTGACTCAGCTTCAGCCGCTCAAACGGCTTTTATTCAACGCTTCTCGAAGCAACAACTCCCTGACAATATTCCAGAACATATCTTAGAAGTCGCTGAACCTGTGCCCATTGCACAAGCCCTTAAACAGCTTCAATTGGTTCAATCAACTTCAGAAGCATTGCGCTTAATTCGGCAAGGCGCGGTTCGCATCAATAAACAACGTATTGATCATAATATTTCACTCCCCCTCCCCTCTGAGTCACTCCTCATTCAGGTAGGCAAACGTCGTATTGTTCGACTTCAGCTCACTCTTCTCCCTCCAGTTAATTGATTTTTCAGGTCGAATCGGTTATAATTAGTAACTATTGACATAGAAAAGAGTAAAACATAACATGTGTCCCCCACTTACAAAATCAGACGCTAAAGACATCTCTGGACGAATGCAGGCTTATACCTTTAAAATAGGGGACAATGAGATCACTGTTCCATATGGCGATGATAAGATTGATATTGGGGAGTGTATTCAGGCATTTGAGTCTTGTCGGCTGAACACAGAACAACAGGCCACACTGAAGCAATTTTTCCTTCATTTTAATGACCAGCAATACCCTGTGTGCGACCAGGCCGCAGGCGCTATGGGCGTATTAAACCTATTAAAAGAGTCTAAAGAGCTGGCACAAGAGCTTGAACACTACAACCTGTGTCGCGAAGAAATGATAAGGGGGACATTCGTATTATCTTTTAAATCTCCCAATTGTCTTGAATTTGACACAACCTATCCAGCATTTGAATATGAAAGAACCCCCGTTGAAATCAAATACCATCATGTCTTTCATGTAATGTCAGAAGCCATCGACTATACTCGCACTGATTTAAACGAAAAAACTTCCCCCGAGGCTCTCCGCCATATAGAGAAATTAATTAAGCTTCATAAAAGCTATCTTAATGAGGAAGCGGTGCCACCTCAAGCTGACAAATCATTGAGCTTTAAGCCACCCGCACTTTTAGGCTTCATGTCGTTGATGCCCCCTATAGCAACAGAGGTTTTAGAAACACTTCACGTCTATGGTGCACAACACTTTCTGATTCCTGACTTAAGTCTTATCTTTCTAACGATTTTAGCCTTGGTTCTAAGCACTTTGATCAAACAGATTCAATCCTTAAAATACCTTCTACATACTTCCATTGCTTTATTATTCAGTGCAAGCACACTTCAACTTTTGGCCACGTTAGGCTATATCACTTTTAATCATGTCGTACTGCCGTTTGATATGATTGCCGTGGGGTTAGCAATCTTTGGATTATCTTGCACCTTACTCTGGGAAACTTACTCTCGGAAAACCGACCACCCAACGTTATTCGAGCGCAATGATCGAAACTCTACAAACAACGGAGACATGGCTCCAACTATGGCACTGCCCCCCTCTCGTGTATCGAGGCGTGAAGAGGCCTTTCACAGCCGCTCGGCAACTCAGCTCACTCAAAATAGCATGATTTGAGCGATGCACCCTATGCGCCCTCGAAACACTCTAAAAGATCAATTAAACCGTTATCCCTTCGGACATATCCACACACGCCTTAGTGTTCAACCCATGTCCCGAATCAATTGATATTAAGATTCAATACACACTTCACTTCATTTAAAACATAACCTCCACAACTCTCAGCGTTTATCTTAAGTCAACTGAAGTCTTAATTGGATCTTCTTTGAATCAATCCCAATGGTCATAACCTTTCTAGACCACAATCATGTGGGCTCTCATCCCTACTGATGACAGGCATTGATGAATGGATCAAGCTCCACTCACTTATCAATTAAAGCTTCCCCTATACGCGACTTAACCAATGATCAGCTCACTTTTTTGTACCACTGAAAAACTACATCATGCTTTAAGCACACAGCCTTTAGATGTCTTCTATTAAAAGGCATCAGCAAACACTGATCAAAACCTTGATGCCATTTAAAAATAGTGAAATACTCTCAATAAAGCTTAACCTTATGGGTTAGAAATGCCTTCTTGAATTGAAAATCACACAAGGATGTTTTGTGTCAGAAATCCCTCTATTGACAGTTGAATCGTTATCCATTGCTTTCTTAAATCACACCCTTGAGTGGGTCGTGCAAGATGTTTCATTTTCGATTCACAATCGACAATCTTTGGCTTTAGTTGGCGCCTCTGGCTCAGGCAAATCACTGACAGCCCTTGCGATTAATCAATGCCTTCCAGACAATGCTGTGGTCGCTTCACACAGTCAAATTAAACTACGTAAAACCCCATTGCTGGGTCAGAGTGAATCAACACTTCAAACATTACGAGGGCGAACCATCAGCATGATTTTTCAAGATGCCTTATCTGCACTCAATCCAATTCATCGCGTTGGATATCAATTAGATGAAGCCCTCAAACAACATCATGTTCTATCCTCCACTGAACGCAAACACCGCATTCATGAGATGCTTGAAGCGGTTGAACTTCATCCTCAATTATATACTGCATATCCTCATGAACTATCAGGTGGGATGCAGCAACGCGTGATGATTGCTATGGCTTTAATCACTCAACCCGATTTATTAATTGCAGATGAACCCACCACAGCCTTGGATGTCACCCTTCAAGCGCAATTGATTCAATTACTCAAGCGCCTCACCCAAACATATCATATGGGGCTTTTGTTCATTACACATAACTTACAACTTGCCACACAACTTGCAGATGATGCCCTGATCATGCATGAAGGCCGTATCGTCGAATCAGGTCCTTTAACTGAGTGCTTTCATACCCCCAAACACCCTTATACAAAAGCCTTGCTAAAAGCCACTGATTTAAACCTCACCACATCGACGCCTCCCTCAAATACAGCGCCTTTAATCAATATTCAAAACGCTTGCCTTTCTTTTCAGTCAGGCCCATTTTGGCGACGGCATCATACACACGCTTTGTCTTCGGTTCATTTAACAATACAGGCGTTTGAAACCCTTGCGCTGATTGGAGAATCTGGATCTGGCAAAACCACTTTAGCGCGTGCACTGTGCGGATTGAACCGGTTTTCAACAGGCACCTTTAGAAAACATGGGGCTGCACATGACTGGAGACCCCATGATATTCAGATGATTTTTCAAAACCCAACCGCATCAATGAACCCAAGATTTTCAATCAAAATGATCTTGAATGAAGGGCTTCAATGCCAACGACCTAAACTTTCGGCATCTGAACGACATGCCCGCATACACGATGCCCTTAAATCCGTTCAACTGCCCTTAAGTTGCTTAGATCGCTTCCCTCATGAACTGTCTGGGGGGCAGCGTCAACGAGTGTGTTTAGCCCGCGCTTTATGCCTAAAACCTAAACTCTTAGTACTGGATGAACCTACCAGCGCGCTGGATGTATTGGTTCAATCTGAAATCATAGCCTGTTTAAAACATTTAAAAACTCAGCATCAATTGACTTATGTGTTAATCACACATGATTTTCACGTGGTCAGCGCTTTAGCTGATCGTATTGGAGTGATGAAACAGGGCCGTTTAGTTGAAATTGGCACAACACAGAGCCTTTTAAACGCCCCTCAACACCCCTACACGCAAACATTGATTCGCGCAGCCATGCTGGATCCTTCATCATAGACGCCTAAAAGAATATCATTTTAATATCAAACACAGTGACTGATCTAACACATCCACTCAATACCGTCTACTTATGAAGCTTCATGCTCATCTATGAACGCATAGCTTAATGTCATATGAGTGTGTCTCAATCAGACCTCTCACTTAAATCTGAACACGGTCGGTGGTGTATTGAACGCTTGATCGTAGTGATGTTATTGACACCTTACTTCAAATGCATGGCCCAAGATATCACGCCTGAAAAGCATAAAGCGTTAAATATGACATGGGCCCATAAAGGACTCCATATTGATTGATGCTTCAGGCGTATCTGAGCTAAAACATAGCCCAGCACTAAATACACTGCAAAAACAAGACTCAGCCCTTCTGAAAACGGTAAAGCCCATAAATAAGCACTGATTAAACAACACGTCGGACCTGGGGCTCGACGCTCCAAAGCAGCAAGGATGACCCCTTGAAACAACACCCCTTCTAAAATAGGTGAAAGCAAAAGCCCTAGCATCAAGACCATTTGTTGATTCAATGTCACATAGGGCAAAATAGTATCCCAATGATGAGGCAACTGAATATATTTAAACACTTCTAAATAATAACCTATCCCTCCGGCAATCAAACCTAAAGCACCTGATTGATAACAGTGCTTAACGGTCCAACCTGATCCGAAGATTTTTGAAATACTAAGTGTTCGCCATTGGCCCGCTATCATCACAAGGCTCAGACAGTACATCCATGCCCAACCTGCACACAAAGTACCCCATGATAATTCACGCACACCTACAGCGTGACTGGCTTGAATCATGGGCAAATAATGGATTGAAGCCCATATAATCAGCATGATGATCAATGAAACAACGAGACTGAGCCCGTGTGGATGATGTGTTCGCACAGTACTTTGATGCATCGAAAGACTTCCCTATGAGGCGGTGATCATGGCTATGGGTGGACTTGAACCACCGACTTCAGCATTATGAGTGCTGCGCTCTAACCAGCTGAGCTACATAGCCAATGCAAGATCATTGTCTAAATTTAATGAAGCGTTGTCAACGCTTTAAATACATTTTGAACATATCTACTTTGGAACCCCCGCACACTAAATCCATCCTCAAGCTTAATTTGACATGACACGCCCTATTCCATACGCTCATCAACTTCTGCTCATCGCTCAAGTAGACCTTGCTTGGTTAAACCTGATATAGGGGTTCAGGCGCATGTGATCTTTGATAGGATCACCTCCTTGAAACATACGCTTGACCTTGAAAAGGTCACAAGGATCTAGTACATCTAGAGATCGTTTTAAACCACATTAAGGCATCAGCACTGTTTGAGCCAATCGGATACGCTCATTTGCAATGGCCTGGCCCAGCTCAGGCCCTTGATAACCCTGAGCTTGTAAAACTTTCACATTGACAGCACGTGCAGCCGTAAACACAGCTTGCCATGTTACAAACTGTGCCGAATATCTAGATTTTAACTGCGGATGCACTCGACACACCGACAACCATTCTAAAAATCGATTGGGCCTTCGCCATGCATCCATTTGAGTGCATTGTTGAATTAAACATTCAGCGTTCATCTCTAAAGAAGACCACACTGACTGTGCCATCCACCGTGCTGGGGTTCGCCACGCACTGGGGACAACCAGATGTTTAAAACCCACTTCAAGTTGGGCCTCAGATTGCCCTAAACAGCACCATAGAAAACGCTTAAATGTCTGATCTGTCGGCAAACATTCGATCCCCTCACATTGAGGCCTATCAAGCCATAATTGAGTCACTGCTGTGAGCACACCCAATTCATCTAATACCTCAAAAAACCGACGTGGATTGAGCTCAGAAAGTGCTTTGATGATCTCTTGCCAGATACGCTCTGGAACCAATGTCGACAATTCACCTTGATCTCGCATCTTAAGGAGCAACGCCCAAGTGTCCTCTGCAATTTGAAAATCAGGCAGCTTTGCAGCAAAACGTGCAATCCGCAAAGCCCTGAGCGGATCTTCAACAAAGGCATCACTGACATGCCTCAAGATTCGATTTTCAAGGTCATTTTGCCCACCAAATGGATCGATTAAGCCTCCTGAAGAATCTTGCGCCATCGCATTAATGGTGAGATCTCTGCGCTTTAAATCTTCTTCCAACGTCACAGTCACTGCAGCATCACATTCAAACCCACGATAACCTTGCCCTACTTTTCGTTCAGTTCTGGCCAAGGCATACTCTTCTTGGGTTTCTGGATGCAAGAATACTGGAAAATCTTGACCTACATCACGATACCCTTGAGCTCTTAAGATTTCAGGCGTCGCACCCACCACGACCCAATCTCGATCTTTCACAGATTGACCCAATAATTGATCTCGAACGGCTCCACCGACTAAATAAACCTTCATTTAACACCCTCTTCATTCACTAGGCTCTTTCCATCATCCTTTGAACACGCTATGATAAAACTTGGTTAAAGTACCTTCTGGACGATCATGCCGACCCTCCAATCATTAGCACTCAAGCTTATGAATACCTTCCGATGCAGATGCCTACACCTTGGGCAATGGCTGCTTACACACCTAGCTTATCAATTATCTCATTGCCAATGGCCTTGGTTGAAAAATCGTCTCATTGTTTTCTTTTTATCACATTGGACCCCTAATTTGAAAGAGGCTCAAGAAACAAATCCATTTGCTTATCGATCTTTCAATGCTTTTTTTACACGTGCTTTGAACCCTCATGCACGTATCCTTCAGACAGAACCTTCAGCATTACTCGCGCCTGCCGATGGCCAACTGACACAATTTCATACCATTGAATCTGGGCAACTGATTCAAGCAAAAGGACACACTTATACCGTTGAGGCCCTTTTAGGCAGCACTGAACGTGCTCAAGCATTTCAAACCGGCATCACTTCAACCATTTATTTAGCGCCTACAGATTATCACTGTGTTCATATGCCTTTAGCCGGTACTTTAAAATCGATGACACACATCCCGGGAATGTTTTATTCTGTCAATACAGACAGTGCGGCTGAACAGCCTGATTTATTTGCAAAAAATGAACGTCTGATCTGTCATTTCGATACGCCTTATGGCGACCTTGTATTAGTGATGGTAGGCGCTTTACTTGTTTCAAGCATTGAAACCACTTGGCATGGCCTGATACGTGCACGGGGTTTTGGTGCCATACAACACTTTACTTATGAAGCCTCTCAAGCACCCTCTTTTAAGCAAGGCGACCGTATGGGCTGGTTTCATTTTGGATCAACGGTTATCACCCTATTCAACCCTCAACAACCCGTTGAATTGAATGCATTAAATTTACCTTCAACGGTTCAGTATGGTTCCGTGCTGACTCAAATCCAATCAGGACAATCATGAGTGATGACGCTTTAAATATTCATGCTTCTTTAAAGAAACCCCTCGGGGTTTTTGCTTTAGTGATGATTAATGTCATTGCCATTGATAATCTAAGAACCTTGCCTTTTAGTGCTGAGTTTGGCTTATCTTTAGTGAGCATCTATGTGCTTGCTGCTATTTTCTTCTTGATCCCTGTGGGATTTGCTGCTGCAGAATTAGCCACCACTTGGCCTGCCCGAGGCGGCATTTACATTTGGATTCGCGAAGCGTTTGGCCCTCGAGCAGGCTTTTTCATTATTTGGTTACAATGGATTTATAACGTGGTCTGGTATCCCACTGCATTGGCTTTTATTTTGGGCGCTTTTGCCTACCTTGTTAACCCTCATCTTTTTGATGATCGAGTGTTATTCTTCACTAGTATTACTGCATTATTCTGGCTGGCTACACTGGCCAATTGTTTTGGAATGCGTATTTCAAGCATGATCAGTACCATCGGCACTTTAATTGGAACATTACTTCCGATGTCAATTATCATCGGTTTAGCCGCTTATGGCCTGCTTCAAGGACACCCCAATGAACTCACCCTGAGTTGGAAAGCTCTACTTCCCAACACACATACTCAGGATCAACTGCCTTTTTTAGTCGAAGTTATTTTTGGATTAGTCGGCATTGAAATGTCGGCCATGCATGCCGATCAAGTGGCACACCCTCAAGAATCGTACCCTCGTGCAATTGCCTGGTCTATCATGATCATCTGCACCAGCTTGATTCTATCTTCTTTGGCCATTGCTGGGGTCGTTCCACATGCACAGCTGAATGTTATCACTGGCATCAGTCAGGCACTCACAGTGTTTCTTGATCAAAATCACCTTCAAATCTTACACCCCTTACTCACCACTTTAATCATCATGGGTGGGACAGGCGGTGTGGCCGCTTGGATCATTGGCCCAACCAAAGGCCTTTTAATGGCTGCACAAGATGGCTTAGCGCCTCAATATTTTTCAAAGGTGAATCCACAAGGTGTGCCTGTTCGTATTTTATTATTACAGGCCCTCTTATTTACAGGATTTGCTTACTTTTACATTTGGATGCCTAAAATTGAAAGTGCTTATGTGGTTCTCACCGTGATGACCACTCAACTGTCCTTGTGGGTATATATTGGCCTATTTGCAGCCTTATGGCGTTTAAGACACATAGCCCCTCACCGCACTCGGCCTTATCGAATCCCAGGTGGACGCTTTGGCTTAATCGCATGCTGTGCGCTGGGGGGAATCACTTGCTTGATGGTGATCGGCCTAGGCTTTGTTCCTCCTCCTATGTTACATGATTCTCTAGCACATTATGCACCCATGATTGGCTTAGGCATGATCTTATTATGTTTGCCTCCTTTTATCATCAGTCACTATACGCAACGCAAACGCTGACCGCTCTTCATTTAAAGGCTGTGTTGACACCCAATCCTTTGGCAGCACTCTTAAACATCTTAAAATACGAATCTATGACTGCATTTTGACTGACGTATTATTTCCCTGAGGCTCATGTGTCACTTCATATCATACCCTTCATCTCAATGAGCAAGACCTCTTTTATGATATAAAAGATATTCTATGTCTGCACGAATACGGCCTCTCTGATCTTATGATTGAAGGGTTGAAGGTTGAAGGTTGAAGGTTGAAGGTTGAAGGTTGAAGGTTGAAGGTTGAAGGTTGAAGGTTGA
>PBNF01000020.1 GCA_002722995.1 Legionellales bacterium
CAGAGTGGTTATGCAGCGGCCTGCAAAGCCGTGGACGCCGGTTCGATTCCGACCCTAGCCTCCAATCAACTTTCTTAAGCCCGGGTGGCGGAATTGGTAGACGCTACGGACTTAAAATCCGTTGTCCGAAAGGACGTGCCGGTTCGAGTCCGGCCCCGGGCACCACTTTAAGTCTGATCAAGACAAGCAGCATCGAAGGTTTGGCCATGTTTCAACCGGTTTCAATATATCTTGGGCTTCGATATGCCTTTTATGCTTCGAAAGATCGCTTTATTTCCTTTATTTCGGTGAGCGCACTTCTAGGATTAATGCTAGGTGTGAGTATTTTATTAACCGTTTGCTCCGTGATGAATGGATTTAACGAAACCCTTCATACACAACTTTCTGCACAAATACAACATATTGAAGTGAGGCCTGCTTCTGATATAAGCCCAGATTTCAAAACAATATCAGATCAAATCAAATCTTTCAAAGCCATTAAAAGTATAGCACCTTTCTTAAAACTGCAGATAATCTTAAACCATGATGCTCAAATGGTACCCGCTTATTTAATAGGGATACGTGCATCTGATTTCGAGCACTTTAATATTCCTTGGGTCAAAGACTTTAAGCCTTTTAGCATTATACTTGACACACAAACTCGCGCACATTTACACACTGATTCAACAACCCCCATCACGGTTGTTGTTCCTAACCATGAACCCTCTATGTTAACCTTTACGCCTCGCTTTAAACGTTTTAAACCTCTTGATGTTGTATTTAAAGCGGCCCAATATCAACCGACTACAGCCTATATTCGACTACAAGACGCTCAAAGACTCCAAGGCAATCAGCCTGAATGGGGAGGGCTCAGCATTAATCTGTATCACGCTGATCAAGCACCACGCATTGCCCTTGAATTACAAAATCAACTCGGGCCTGATTGGTGGGTCAGTGATTGGAGCAGTCGATTTCAAAATTTCTTTAAAGCCATTGCGATGCAAAAAACCATGATGGCTTTAGTGTTATCTTTATTGATCTGTATGGCCGTTTTTACACTTTTATCTAGCTTAGTGATGATGGTCAATGACAAACAAACTGAAATTGCGATGATGCGCACACTGGGTATGCCTAAATCTCGTATTGTTTTAATCTTTATCACACAAGGTATGTCCATTGGTTTATTGGGAATTATGTTAGGTATTGGTTTAGGGTATTTTTTAAGCCATCATGTGGATGGATTGACTCACTTTTTTGAACATTTACTGGGACGAAAATTGGTGTCTGCTGATGTATACTGGGTCGATACTTTACCCAGCCGGTTTCTAGTGTCAGATGCCTATACAATTGCTGTATATACGGCTATGTTATGCTTAATCAGTACCGTATATCCAGGGTATAAAGCAGCTTGCTTATCGCCTACAGACGTATTGAGAGCCCATCGATGAGACAACCTATGCTTTTATCTGCTCAAAATTTACACTACACCTACACAACACATCAACAACCTCAACCTTTGCTTAGAGGGATTCACTTATCCATTCAAGCAGGAGAGTGGCATTGTATTTTAGGTCGATCGGGTGCGGGCAAAACCACCTTATTAAATTGTTTATCTGGATTAGACCCTCACTATGAAGGTTGTATTGAATTTCAAAATCAAAACCTTCGCAGTCTCAAAGCATCACAACTCAATCGAATTCGAGCGACTCAATTGGGTTTTATTTATCAATCACATCATTTAATCCTTCAACTTTCTGCGATTGAAAACGTGGCATTGGCCGTAATGATTGCCGGATCATCCGCTCAAGTGGCTCATCAAAAAGCTCAAGTACAACTCTCTTTACTTGGTTTGAGTTCAGTTCAAGATCAACCTGCACACACCTTATCAGGTGGAGAGCGTCAACGTGTAGCGATTGCACGAGCTTTAGTGAATCAACCCGCTTTGATTATTGCGGATGAACCTGTCGGGCAATTAGATGAGACCACGGCTCAACAAACCATTCGAATACTACATGAAGCCTGTCAAACTCACAAAACTGCTTGCTTGATTGTAACGCATGATCCTGTATGCATTATGCCTCAAGCTCAGGTGCATCAACTTACAGAGGGCAGGTTACACCTGCATCAACAGCAAAATGGATGATATACGTTATTTAACTCATGCTGTACGCCTGGCTCAACAGCAACTCGGGCAAACAGGTCAAAACCCAACAGTTGCCGCAATACTTGCCAATGAAAAAGGCCTTATTAGTTATGGTGTTCATCCTGGAGCAGGGCAGCCACATGCAGAGATCATTGCGTTTCAGCGTGCCAAACAGAAGGACTTAAGCAGTGCTACATTATATGTAACACTTGAGCCCTGTTCGCATACGGGGCGCACACCACCTTGCACTCGAGCGATTATTCAATCTGGTGTAGCTCGAGTAGTATTGGGTCATATTGATCCTAACCCACAGGTGGCAGGGCAGGGCGTAGCAGCCTTAAAGGCTGCAGGCATTGAATGCCTTATCGCGCCTTTGCCTGACATCATTGAGCTTTATCGTACTTACCGTCACCACCACCAACATCATCAATTGTGGGTTGATCTTAAAATTGCACACACTCAAGATCACTTGCTAGCTGGGCCTCAGGGGAAACCACTGAGTATTACTGGGCCTGATACCAATCTTTGGACACAACTTCAACGGGCCCAACATGAGGCACTCTTAACCAGCAGTGCTACATTAAGGGCTGATAATCCCGCTTTTAATGCTCGATTACATGGACAACATATTAAAAAACCTTTATTCGTAATCACTCAATTTGCAGACCTTCCTTTAACCTTAAAGTGCTTTGAAACAACAGCCTCTATCACATTATTACATTCAAAACAAGCGCCTCAGGCTCGGCTTAATCAATTGCGCCAACACGGCATTCAGTGTTATTGTATTCCGCATCCTTGGGGGAAAGCTTATTGGTCATCAGTATTTGAATATATTTATCAATTGGGCTTTCGTACCCTTTGGTGTGAATTAGGTGCGCATGGATTATCATCTTGTCTTGCTTTAGGATTGGCTCATCGAGTGTATCGTCTGATTTCATCGCATTGTGCGCAACACGGCCTTCATTTTTCAATAGATGACTTAGCACCTCACTATATTCAATCACACTTAGTTCAATCGTTTAACGATGATCAGCTATGGGTGCATGAACGTTCACCCATAGCTGATCTTTAAATTAAGTTAAATAAACTTTTTCTAATCACGGGGGGAGGGAGGCCTTTGTTGTTCTGAGGGGTCTAAGCTGCCTGAAAGCCGATTAGATCTAAAATCCACTGCTGCTCCCTGAGAAGACAATTCATCTGCATTGATTGCACCTTCTCCTGCAATGCTTGCATCAGATACAGGCCCTTGTTCATGTGCTACTGCTGCACAAATTATCTGCATTTTTTCTGAAAGCGCATTTAAAATAATTGATTTATCTTGAGGATTTGTTACTTCTGAGTAAGAATCACGCTTATCTAGAATGGTTAATGCATGACCGTCTATTTCAATTTGATATCGATTGCTTGCGAAAGCCTGTCTCCTAGACTGTTGACTACAACCGACCTCTAATATTGATCCAAGATTAGGGTGTGAGTCAGTATCATTCAAACGCACCCACGTGCCTGGTTTAATTTTACTTCCTTGAACAACTGTTTGAGCATCCTCAGGTTCAGGTTCTAGCTCTGCGAGTGGAGGTACTATTGGCTCTTTATCATCATCATCAACGAGCTGATCCTTGATTAAGTTAAATTGAGCAATTAATGTGCCTTCAAGATTAGGCATTTCACACAATGCAGCAAGCTGTAGATCACTTGCCTGATATGGCCTGCAGTGTATGACTGAATTATATCCAGAGTTGAGCGTATCAAGATTTGCATTTGTGCCAATAGAAGCATCAACACTACGATGCCCCCCCTCATTTCCACATAAAGCATGCGGGTCACCACAGTTTGATGTGGCTAATAAATATTGTATCTGAGTACTTGGGTCTATATCCTCATCTCCCTGATCGAGTGCATCCTGATTATGGGTTCCTCCATATACAATACCTAATCTATCCATTGCCGATTCAATTCTTTGTCGAATCTCAGGATTACGAGCACATTCATCTCCACTAAACGGCAGTGAAATTTTTCCAATATGAGTTAACATTGAAGGATCTCCTACTCCTGATGCTAAAGATTCTAAAGCTAAAGCAATACCTTCTAATCGGGCGTTCTCCAGGGTGTGGATGATGCTATCTGCTGTTAATCCATCCGCAAAGTAGCCCATTCCTGCTTTAAGGAATTTAAAATGAACCTTTTGATTATCTTCTAAAACCTCTGATAAGGAGGGTGTTTGAGATACAGCCTGAATGGCTTGAAGCATCTCAAGACATATTCCACGAGAGAGTAAATTAAGATCCAAATGAGCCGGATGTCCATTCCATTGCACTTGAATACTGTTTTGAGATGGCCTTTCAGGCCTATCCTCAGAAAAGATCGATCTAAACATTGCCTGCTGAAATTCAGTATAATTCATGAGATCTACACCCACACCCACCTCCTCAAGAATTTGAGCGGCTTGTGCAGGCGCAGTGGTCTCTCGTCCATATCCCATAATTGTTGATAAGACGCCTGTGAGTAATCTTGAGCCCAATCCTCTTGATGGTTGATCTTGAGCGCCTATTGCTTGATCTTGAGCGCCTATTGCTTGATCTTGAGCGCCTAGAAATTCATTGAGGTAAATGCATAAAGCACCAGTATTTTTAAAATCTCGTTGCCATTGAAAGCCTGATTGATCAACTACAATACAGGGTCGAGCTTCATCACCATATACTGTTCGCTCACTACGGAACCCCCCATGAGCATTCCTGTAGACAATTGCAGATCCGGTTGTGAATTTGACTAAACACCTTATACGAGAAATTTGGTCATGTGTTAGATGTTCACCATATAATGCTTGTTTAATAGCACCCGTTGTGTTAATTCTTTCATTCCGAGCTAATAGATGTAAGTGCCTTAACGTTAAATCCTCTGCCGATTCTGGAAAATTTTCTAAGATATTTAGATAAGGATTATGAAATGTAGTTCCTAATAATGTAGATCCCTGCATCATCGATTGAAAAGCACCTAATATGTCTGTTGATCCATGTAATTGAGCTGCATATTGAGACTGAGGCGCTCTCGTTGTAGATAAGGCTTGTATAGAGTAAGATTTAACAACCTCTAGTTGAAAGTCGTGTTGTTGATCTACTGCCTGAATCTCTGGTTCTGGCGCTGGCTCTGGTTGTTCTGTTCCCGTTAATGCATACGCTTGATCATTAACATGGCCGCCTCCATCTCTACCTCTAAATCGAGTGGGTTGAGCAGGAGCTGCCCCCCTTGGATGTTGAGCCATCGTAACAGCTTCTACGGGCGCTGGATACTCTGTACCAATCCTCTGGATTGCTTCATAGGTATCAAACGAACAATTAATCCAGTAACCATTTTTTTGATCAGCATACATATTAGGAACGATTTTTCGAAAGTTAAGCTCTAATAACTGCATGGCTCTTTCAAGCTTTTCAGGTCGAGTATCGTTATTTAAGCCATTCATTGCTTCAACTGCTGTATCGTTACATTGCGCTCTAACAGCTCGATATAAAGCGGCAGCAGCTTCTGTAGTTAAGCGTCGTACTTGACAGGCCTGCTCAATCGCATTGATTTGTGCATGATCAATGCCCCTAATAACATAACCATTAAAGCCGTAAGAATCAGCCTGCACACCATTAATACCTAATAGTGATAAAGCCCGATTGATTTTAACTGGAGGCGAATCATTATTATTAAGTCTCATCAACTCTTTATATTGCTCAGGAGTACATTGTTCAGAATCAGCAACAGCTTGATAGAGTTGAGATGCCATATAGGTTGATAAATAATGATCATTCGTTGGCCCCGATAACTTATCCTGAATAGTATCTATCATCGCTTGTTCTTCAACTTGGACTACGAACCCACCTAGCGGTGAAACATTCACTTCAAGGTCATGCAATTCTAATCGGTTTAAAAGATTTTTAACTGACTCAGTCGTTCGATAATCTAATTGTGCATTTGGATGCTCTTGCATGAGGACATTATACAAAGATCGTACTTGATCAGCATTTAAGTGCATGCTGTTTATTTGAACAGCAGCATTAAAACGAGGTCTTAACCCTTCTGGGATAAACGAACTGATTTCCTGGACCTGTTCTGCATCGAGCCCCGAATAAGCGGGTAATTCAAAAAGATATTGATCGCATCCTTCAATTTTTCTAATCAATAATAAAGCACACGATTTAAAATCAGATCTTGATTTAAACATTTCAAGTTGATGCATTAAAAATTCATCTGAATATTCAATTGGATTGATGGTATTTTGGACTTTCAATTGTCGTGGTTGACTTTGTTCTTGTGCCTCGTCTAGCGTTAGATCTTGTCTTTTTTCTAACAGAGTTGTGAGAGTCGTGGCTGGAAGATCAATATTGCTGGGTATTGCTACTTTCATACGCTTTGCAACAGCTGAAAAATCTAGACTCATTTGACCTGCATACCTATAGACACTCGCTACGCCCTCAACTAAGGGGGTTGTATCAAGACATACAAATTCATCAAAATGCTGGCTACCCAATACCGTGTTAAAATTGACATTAAATCTTGAAACAATATCCTTAATGTTTTCTGGAGTAAGTGGCTCTTCTAGTTGAAAACGATCATAATTACTTTGAATGAACTCAATCAATTTTTCTTGAAGATCACCTAGAGTCAAACCCTCAGAAAATGCGCTTATTAATGCTGTTTTAAGGTCTTGATTTGATTCAATCACTTGTCCAAAATTAGCTGTAGATAAATTCCGGGCATGACAATAAAGATTGATTTGACCGATGAAAAATTGAACTCTGATCGAAGCTTGATCAGCTCGATCGCCAACGGCTATCTTTGAAAAAACAAAAGGAGACTCAACTGCAGAGCTTGTATCTAGTTCATCAATCAAAATATCTGCACAATCTTGCAGCGTTAAAGCTTCACCATCCTCTAGCAATAGCATCTCCCTTACAGACTCATAGTTTCGTGTAGAATCGATGGCTAAAGCAAAAACATTTTGAACTGTTGGTGATTCATTCAAAAAATCAGCTATTTTTTGGAATTTTGATTCATCTACGTCCTCGCCATCATCTTGAGAAAATTTAGCGATCACTAAATATTTCAATTGATCTTTAATGCCTTTTGGATCAATAACACCCTCTGTTGATGTAAATGCTGCTCTTAATTGGTTTGAAATGAAATCGGGATTCTGATGGTACTCATATGCACCGGGTCTATTAAAAGAGCATACTGCAACATCATTAAATCGAGTATAAGAATCTTTAACGTGTGGGTTTAATTGCATTGCTGCTATATTAGGGGCTTCTTTCATCATTTGAGTAATGACCTCAGGGTAACGGGGATACGCAACACCCATTAAGTGACCAGTGTCCGGTAATTGAGCGCTTAAGACGCTTTGAAAACTCTTTAATTGATCACAATGAGATCTTTTAAGTATCATGATCTTAATCAACTCTTCCTTATTCTCACTACAGGGGTCTTGCAATGCATTGTGAATCATTTGTATTTCATGCATTAAAGCATCAATATGTGATGAAACTTCATGTAGTGCATGGGTTTTATCGACTTGCGATTCATGATCTGCCCCCAAAAATGTCTGAAGAGACCTCAGTGATTGACAGGTATTATCTAGACCAATGCCATAACCTCCCGCACTGACAACAGGCATCATTAATCTAACTTGATCACCTTCGATGATAACATAACGATTGTTTCTGAAGGAATTTTCTAAATCAATCAAATGTGGCATGATACCTTCCTTATTTACTAGTTAAATGAACTTAATGAGTATAGTTGATTATTTCATATAAATGTTATAATTGATTGATTAACGAATTATTAAATGGATCAGTAAAAAGTGGTTTTATTATATTTAATAAGATAGAAAATGATAGTATTTATTTTATATTTCAAAGTAGTCCTTATTGAATACGCTGTGTTCAATCTTTTGAGTGGCTGCTTTCTAGTGTTCACTGAAATTTAAAAATAATGAATAGATGTTGGCCCCTGAGACTATCTGTGGAATTTAAATGACTTAATACTTTAGTGATTGATGTTACATTAGGTATAACCGTTTAATGCTTTCAATATTAAAATATTGAATCAATGCTCCAATCATTGAACGATTTTATTGTGACGACTTATTGAATCACGATTTATCTTTTGATGGTCTGAATCAAGGATGATTCATCATACTCATTTATGAAGACAAGAAGCCTCCCTCAAATATTATAGGTTCCAGGTTCTGTTATGAATGGATGGTAAACTTAAGCTTGACTCTGTTTTTGTAGAGAAGGTGAGCACCTTTAAAGATTTAAGAAGATTAACTCTATTTGAAATTAAATCAAGCGTTATATTTGTACCGTGAATCTAAGCGAATGACTAACATTTTTATAATCCATTACCTTTAATATTTTGATCTACTGCTTCAGATGTATCAAAGCTGAAGCTTGATCAGGATCAGGGGGCCCATTTGATCCTGTTAAAGAAGCTTGATCAGGAGCAGGGAGCTCATTTGATCGTGTTAAAAAAGCTTGATCAGAAATATGGAGCCCACTTGATTCTGTTAAAGACGTGCAAGTATTTAAGCAGGATGAAACACCCCAGCACATTGCTTGGCCACAATACATGCTCAGTATGGTAACGAGACCTAACCCGATGACTCCTCCAAAAATTATCAATACTGATGATATAGCTTCACCTAAACCAAATAAATGTAAAGGGCCCGTCAGCGCGGATACAAGAGATGAGTAGATTGCTGTTGCTGTTAATCCAAATCCGCATGACATGATCGTGCCTGTAATGAGCATCAGTATACTTGCACCTAAAATACCTTGAGCGACCGCAGATAGGACATTGCCTAGCGATAGACTTTGAACCGCATGAGTATTAGTGTTCGTGGGTGCTCCTGTGTTAAGAGCCACTTCAGGTGCGGGCTCAGATGATCTGGGTTGCCCATTCAAACTGCCAACAGCGACTACGGCTGCTCCTGGCTCAAGAGCCGCTTCAGGTGCGGGCTCAGATGATCTGGGTTGCTCATTCAAACTGCCAACAGCGACTACGGCTGCTCCTGGCTCAAGAGCCGCTTCAGGTGCAGGCTCAGATGATCTGGGTTGCCCATTCAAAGTGCCGACAGCGACTACGGGCTCAGATGATCTAGGTTGCCCATTCAAAGTGTCAACAGCGACTACGGGCTCAGATGATCTGGGTTGCTCATTCAAACTGCCAACAGCGACTACGGCTGCTCCTGGCTCAAGAGCCGCTTCGGGTTCGGGTTCGGGTTCGGGTTCGAATTGATCTGAAAGTGGAATTGCTTCTCTCTTTGTGAATCCCGATGATTTAATTTTTTCAATAATTGCTCTTAAATAACGACAACACTCTGCTGTTGATTCAGCCATCTCATGAACCCCCTCTACCTGTTCCGCTAGGTCAAGCTGTTCATCCAACAATTTGATTAGATCATTTAAGCATTGGGGCAGAGTGGGCTGATCCTGAAGGTTATCAATTACCCGCATTAAAGAGGTTGAAACAGATTCTATTGTAGTAAGCACACCATTAACTGTTACGCTTCCAGCGGGGGGAATTAAAACTAGACACTGTTGAGGTAAAAAAGATTGATCGTTATCGGTTGGATTATTTGAAGGCAGTGCCAATAGTTCAGTCACCGCAGATTGTAATCTAAGGTTTAATAAAAGTGTGTTCAAATAGTCTGAGCACTCTTTAATGCTCTTTACGGTCACTTCGGCTGCCCCTAAAGTCTGATGTGTTGTATCACGCAGATAAGGAAGTTTTGCAGCATAAGCTGCATAATTTAAGATGCTTGATAAAGCAGGCGGCATAGTCTCCAATTGGAGACTACACTCATCTTCAATCGCTGTTAATCCAGTTTGTAACATTGTAATAAGCGCTTCAGTTTTTTCTGCGCTATCGCTTGCAAATTGCAAGCCTTGAGATGCAGCATCACCAACCGAGATACTTGTAATATGATCATAAGCCTGACTGATTACAGTCACTAACTGAGAATAGCCGGCTTCAGCACAATGGGTTAAAGAATATTGTGATTTAAACGCCTCAACTTGAAGACCTAACTGTTCTAAATCTGGGGCTCCATTGCCTACAGATGGCATATTACCTTCAAGTAAGACAGCGCTCCCAAGGAGATTATCTGAATTAACGAGACTATCTGAATTATCTAAGGCTGGCATAATGGTGCTCCTATCTTCTTTAATTCTTCTTGTGAGGACATTGAAGATTTAAAATGATAATGGTAAAGACTTATTCTTAACATTTTATTAAGTTGTCATTATTCACTTAAAACCTTTTAGCTTATCCTCTATGATTCATTTAAAAAATATTGTATCGATGATTAAATAACTTAATCGATTTTTTAAAAAAATGCCATAGATATTGTTTGCGTTAATATTATGTTGATCCCTCAATTTAAATTCTAAAATTTAACGGGGTTAAATTTGAGCTTAATTTTAATTAAATGATTGAATAATAGAATGAACTCAACTAAAATGTTTCAGATTTAATCAAGGTAATGATCATGTTTACAGGTCTGATCCAGCAGATCGGAACAATCATCCATTTTATATCTGGCTCAACGGCCATCATGACTATTGAAACACATCAGCCTCATGAATGGAACTTAGGCGATAGTATTGCGTGTGATGGCATTTGCTTGACCATTGCCTCAATGCCTACCGCCAAACAATTAGTGTTTCATTTATCGCCTGAAACTTTAATTCATAGTCATTTCTCAATCGATAGCCTTCAAAAAGCCTGTCATCTTGAACCTGCATTAAAAGCAGGAGATCCTCTAGGGGGGCACTTTGTGACGGGACATGTTCATGGATTAGCTTGTATTACACAATTAAATCATCTTCAAGATAGCTGTGAAATGAACCTTGAATACCTTGGGCTCCCTGAAAGCATTGTTTGGCACCCTAAAGGCTCTTTAACTGTCGATGGCGTGAGCTTAACCATCAATCAAATTCATCAAAATAGTTGCCAACTGATGTTAATTCCTCATACCTTAGCACATACACATTTTCATGCCGCGCAGATTAATCAGCAAGTGCACATCGAGTTTGATTTACTTGAAACCATGATTGCACATCAAGTTCAAAATCATTTAACCGGACACACTGTATGACCCCAACACTAGAACGTGCTTATATTGCTTTGAGGGCAGGGCAGTGCGTTATCGTTCAAGATGCTTTAGATCGTGAGAATGAAGGTGATTTAATCTGCCATGCAGCCACCTGTACTACAGCATCAATTAATTTTATGTCTAAATTTGGGCGTGGTTTAATTTGTTTAGCACTGCCTTCAGAGCATGTGGAACAATTAGATTTGCCTTTGCAACCTGTGCGAGGACAGGCTGCTTTTCATTCAAATTTTACCGTCAGTATTGATGCAGCAACTGACATTACAACGGGCATTAGTTGTCAAGAACGTGCCCATACCATACGCATTGCGGCACAATCGAATTGCCCGCCTTCAGCGTTAGTCACGCCTGGGCATGTTTTTCCATTAAAAGCACACCCGGACGGTTTGGCTGCTCGAAAGGGACACACTGAAGCCAGCTTAGCCCTCATGACTTTGGCTCAATTATCAAGTAATGCTGTAATTTGTGAAGTATTAGATGATGCAGGCCAATCGGCAAGAACACCCACATTACAAGCCTTGTCTGAACAACATGACCTTCCCTTAATCACGATTCAAGACATTTGGATCGCTTTACAAACAGTGAGCTAATTGATGCAATCAATCCCTAATATATTTATTATTGCCAGTGAGTATCATTCTAATATTACACACCGCCTCCACTCAGGCGCACAAAACACATGGTATCATACGACTCAAAGTGACGTTCCGGCTCAAACAATCTGGGTGCCTGGAGCCGTTGAAATTCCACTGACGACAGCCTGGGTGGCTGAAGAGCACCGCCCCGACGCCATGGTTTGCCTAGGGTGTGTGATTCGCGGAGAAACACCTCACTTTGAATACGTTTGTGAACAAGTGAGTCACGGCATTCAGCGTGTCAGCCTTGAAACTCAAATTCCCATTATTTTTGGGGTGTTAACTGTCAATCATTTAAATCAAGCGCTACAACGCATCGGTGGAACTGCCGGACATAAAGGATCCGAAGCGATGGAAGCTGCACTCAAAATGATTGCCATTAAACGAAATATTCAAGGTGAATTATGAAATGGCTTTTTGATGAACACAATACCATGCAGGCCTATGTTGTGCTGATGGGTGCGCTGCTATTGACAACCGGATTGATTTATATCTCTATCACACAACTACCTGCATTAATGATAGCAGGGGTCATGGCTTATTTAATATCCCCATTAGTTGGAATACCCTCTCCCTGGGGGCGAACGTTTAACTGCATCTTGTTTGTACTGGCATTGTTGTGTGTCATGATCTTTTTACTGACAACTCTTGTCCCTTTTATTGGCCTTCAAGCCCTGGAACTGATTAAAGAAATACCTCAAATTTGGACCAGCATCCAATCTAGTATTTTTGAATTAACGGATCATTTCCCATCTTATATTTCAACTGAACAATTACATCAAGCTCGTCTGCATCTGAATAGTGTATTAGCCCATTCAAGCCAATCTGGCTTATCGATATTGCTCAATATTTTACCCTCAATCATCTCTTTGATTTCATATTTACTACTTGTGCCATTATTAATTTTTTTATTTCTGAAAGATCATCAGATGATCATTCAATGGTTTCAATCACTCTTGCCTCGCCATCACGTGTTAACCTTAAACGTATTTAAACGAATCAATATTCAATTAGGTCATTATATTCGTGCAAAACTTTTAGAATCTATCATTACAACAGTATTAGGCTTTATTCTTTACGCTTCTATGGGTTTAAAATATGCAGTATTGCTGAGTTTTGGTCTGGGCCTTTCAGTCTTTATCCCCATTGTGGGTGCTGTATTAGCCACAATTCCTGTGCTTTTAATTGCCTATTGGCAATGGGGCTTTGCTCATTCTTTTTATCTGCTCTCGGTTTTGCAGGTACTGCTATTGATATTAGAAGGCAACCTCTTAGCGCCTTGGTTATTTTCCAAAACAATTCATTTACACCCTGCTGCAGCTTTAGTTGCAATTTTATATTTTGGTGGATTATGGGGTTTTTGGGGTGTTTTTTTCGCCATACCATTAACACTTATTGGTATGACGTTGCTTAATTTATGGCGTGAAACGATCCATCATTCGAATGGTTTGGTTTAGGCCTTCATATTAATTGATAGAAAAAACTGTTAAAGTGAATGTCCAAATTAGAATCACAGGAGATTCAATATGTTGCCTAAAGGTTGCTATGTTGCGCTCGTCACTCCCATGAAATCAGATCATACTGTTGATTTTGAAGCATTGAATCAATTGATTCAATGGCATTTGAATTCAGGAACACAAGCGCTTGTCATTTTGGGGACTACTGGAGAAGCTTCCACCATTACGGTTCGTGAGCGCGCAAGAATCATCGAAACAACGGTTAAGCAGGTTGGGGGGCAAATTCCTGTGATTGTGGGGGCAGGCACTCATTCAACAGATACAACCTGTGAATATATTCAAGAAGCAGCCCTATTAGGCGCTGATGCAGCATTGCTTACGACCCCTTATTATAATTGCCCCACCCAAAATGGTTTATATAACCATTTCTATGAAGCCAGCCGTTCAAGTAAACTCCCTTTAATTTTATATAACATCCCAAAACGAACCGGGGTGGATTTAGAGCCTTATACTGTTCAACGTCTTGCAGAAGACTGTTCTAGTATTATCGGCATTAAAGAAGCTACAGGCAGCCTAGAACGCTTAAAAGCATTGCGCCAAATGTTATCTGCATCATTTTTAATTTTGGGCGGTAATGATGATCTTATTTATCCCTTTATGCAACACGGAGGAGACGGCATCATCTCCGTTGTGGCCAATGTAGTACCTGAACATATGCTAAATTTATGCCATTCTATCTTTTTAAATGAACACTCTACCACACAAAATTTACTTGACAGCATTAACCCTTTAATACAAGCTCTCTCAGTTGAAACCAATCCCATCCCCGTTAAACGAGCGCTGTATTTTATGAAGAAAATTGAATCAGGCATTCGACTGCCTTTAACGCCTCTTTCTTCAGAATATGAGCTGCCGATCAAAGATGCTTTAGGGCAGCTTGGCCTCTTTAATGCTGTAGGAGCATCTGTATAATCAACACCTAGGCGCCACGCTATCATTGTATCAATTGATTACGCATGATATGGTACATTACAGTTTTGGGAAGAGGGTCAAATGTTTTTAAATCGCTTTTATATGTTTGTCTTGATGTCAATAGCTTTAACGGGATGTCAAAACAGCACTCCAATTAATTTATTTGATACACGCGCGCAGCATATTTCACCTTCAGTTAAACAGCCCTCATCCATAAAAATAAAACCTGATACTGAATTTCTTATACCTAAACAATCGGATCATTCAAGTTCTTTTTTACCGCTACCGCCTCAAGTATAATCTTGGCTCTTGTGGAGAGGTACCGAAGTGGTCATAACGGCGCCGATTCGAAATCGGATGGGGCTTACGCCCACGCGGGTTCGAATCCCGCTCTCTCCGCCATTGACTGATCTCATTCATGAAAAATTTAATTATATTTTAAACATCACAATTGATATCAGGCTTAGCTTAAACTTCTTACAGGGCATTAATCCCTAATAAAAATAGAATAATAGACATACAACAATGGTGTCTAATTGTGAAATGAGTTCTAAAATCTTTATATTGTTATCAATATAATGAGATTCAGCCATTCTAAAGGTATTCTCAAGTGTAGATAAAGTTTGAAAAAGCATAGAAAGTGTATCGATTTTTAATTTCGATGGTCAGTACGATTTCTACCATAGAGCGCGATTCTCTCAAATAAAACACCTATTGAGTTGAAAAATTAACAATATTAAGTCTTACCTGATTTTTTTTGAAGGTGGGGGCAAAGCGCTCCGAATGAATCCGATTCGAAATTGGATGGGACTTATGTCGAAACGAGTTTGAGTCTCGAATTCTTCATGATTTATATTCATAAAACCTAAGTTGTTAATGATGGGCTATAATAACTTTAATAGATTAAGGTTCAAAATAATGAAAAAAGTTGATCCAGCGCTCAATGCTCGTTGTTTAGAAGAATACGAGGCTTCAGGCATTCAAGAATACCCAATGGGTTCTAAAATTTTAGTATTTGTAGAAAATGATGATCATGACCCTATGCGAATTGTTCAAAGATGCATAGAAGATTCTGAAGATTTCGAGACGGTTAAAGCAGAAATCGAGACAAATTTAATGGGTAAGGGTGTGCAACACGCTGTTGCTCAGGTTATCACAAACTCAAGATTGAAGATAACGCCTGATGATTATTTGGCAAATAAAATGGATGAAGCTGAAAGGTTATACAACTATTTAAGATCTCATCAAGAACAAGCTGTTTTTTTAAATACAGCTCAATTAGGGAAGATAGATTTAATTGCTGATGAAAAAACAATTGATGCATTGATTCAAGTCGGAAGGTCATCTGCACAACAAGAAAATGATAAAATCGCAGCACTTAATATGAGGGCAGGTGGGGGTATTCAAACAGCTTTCATTGATTCAGAAACAAGAGGAGGAAATATAAAATTATCAATGGGATCTGGGGGGAGTAAAGGCGCTGCTCAGATTGGATATATCTCAGAATCTCAAAGTCTCGGTACTTATCAGCACCCTGCTGAAATTCATGGCTGCTCAACGGGTGCTTTAAATGGTGCACTACTATCTGCAGGTGTAACGCCTGATGAAGTGATTCATTTATTAAAATCTGGTGCTTTAAAGGGAATCTCTAAAACAAACCCTGTAAAAAATAGAATGATTTTTTCAGAAAAGATTAGAGGCCTTATGAATGCATCTGTTTTAATGCATTTACTGCTAATAAAGGAAATAATAACTAAAGAGGACTATGAATTGTATAGACCTCAATTAATAGAGGCAATTTTAACACGAGCAGTGACACCTGATCAGTCCGAACAATCATTTTTTAAATCATTATTTCACGGGGGGGCAACGGCATTAGACGCAACAAAAGATCAATCAGGCCCCGGAGAATTGAATCTATTAACATATCATAGAGAAGAAGCGCCATCTATCGATGATTTATTTGAAAATCTGGCTTCATGCTTGGGTGAGGGCTATGCTTTTCCCCAAGGGGATTCATTAGCTCAATTAGCAGAACATTTATCCTGTGAGGTTGATATTGATTTTGGAGAGCTCAAAGCATTACAATTAGAATATCCTGAGATTTTTTCAAGATTGTGCTGTATCTCAATTGATCAAGATGCTCATGGCTATATCTCAAGTGCAGAAACCAATCCATCAGAACCTGTTACGTATGCTGTAATGAATTCTGCCTCAATACCTTTTGCTTTTCAAACAGGGAAAGGAGTTGAGGGGGAGGAAAGGTTTGATGGTGGATTTAAATACTTAAATCCGACGATGATGCAATCCATGCATCTAGAGAAATCTTCGCATCTAGATCAAACAAAAGATACTGGATTGACTCAAGTAGTTCCTGCAGAATCACTAAGAGGGTCTCTGGTAGAAAAAGGTTCACCACCTCAATCTGCGCCTGAATTTTCGCCACCAGCTTCACCTTCAGATGAAACAGTGGCGAACAGGAGCTCTAATTTGATGGGTGATGAGACAGAACCCACGAGTGGATCAGCCCCAAAAAAATCAAAATAATCCTAAAATATCAAAACAGAACGACCCAAAGCATCTCAATAAGGCTTTA